>CAZMKJ010000087.1:0-1675 GCA_964567075.1 uncultured Dehalococcoidia bacterium | reverse complement strand
CCTGGAGAGCGCGTAGGGGGCAACCCCTCGTGGGTTCGAATCCCACCCTCTCCGCCAGCAAAACCTGGTTAAGCAACGCTGAGGAGGGTGAAAATGCCAACTATAGCTATCATCGGCGCCCAATGGGGAGACGAGGGTAAGGGAAAGATCATCGATCTCCTCGCCGAGCAAGCCAAGATGGTTGTTCGCTTCTCGGGAGGGGATAATGCCGGGCACACCGTGATCAACCCCCTCGGTGAATTCAGGATGCATCTCACCCCGTCAGGGATTTTCTACCCCGGGGTTATCTGCGTCATCAGTAATGGTGTGGTCATCAACCCGGCAGTGCTCCTTGAGGAACTGGATAACCTGCAAAGGCATGATGTCGACGTGAGCAATCTCTTTATCAGCGATCGTGCTCACCTGATCATGCCCTATCACACCATTCTCGATGCCTTAGAAGAGGAGTCCAAAGGAGGAGGGGCAATTGGCACGACGAAGAAAGGTATCGGTCCTGCCTATGCTGATAAATCGGCACGCCTGGGGCTGCGCACCGGTGACCTTTTGGATAAAGAGGCGTTTCTCAGCCGACTGCGCTCGGTGCTGGACTACAAGAACAGAATCTTAACCAAGGTATATGAAGCCCAGCCTCTCTCCTTGGATGAGGTCTATGAGCAATATTGCCGCTATGGTGAGCGCCTCGCTCCCTTCATCAGGGAAACCGATTTGATGATTCACGACGCCTTGGACCGAGGGGAATTGGTTTTGCTTGAGGGGGCACAGGGGACGCTTTTGGACCTCGACTTCGGCACCTATCCCTACGTCACCTCATCTTCTCCCTTTGCCGGTGGCGCCTGCATCGGAACAGGCTTGAGCCCGAACAAGATCGACCGCATCCTCGGCGTGTTCAAGGCATATAATACCAGGGTCGGTGCCGGACCAATGCCCACAGAGCTCAAAGATGAGACCGGAGACAGGATTCGGGAGCGAGCCCATGAATATGGCACTACCACGGGGAGACCCCGCCGCTGTGGCTGGTTTGATGCCGTGCTCGCCCGCTACAGCGCCAGGATCAATGGCTTCACCGGGGCTGTGATCACCAGGTTCGACATCCTCGATATCTTCCCCACCCTTAATATCTGCACCGGCTATAAGGTAGATGACCAGGTTTTGACCCAGCCCCCGAGCAATATCGCCTTGCTTGAGAGATGCCAGCCAATTTATGAGGAACATGCTGGGTGGCAGAGCGAAACCTGCGACATCCGCCGCTTCCAAGACCTGCCCAAAGAGGCTCAAGCTTATGTAAAGAGGATTGAAGAGCTCACTGGCTGCCCGGTCGCTCTGATCTCCGTGGGTCCGAGCCGGGAGCAGGCGATAGTGGTCAGGCCTATCATTTAGGCACCTTTATCTCCCCAAGATAGCGATTTTGCCCGATGTTTTCGAGCTTTGCGAAGCCGCCGGGGCTGTTTGGGGGGAGCGAAGTGAGCAGCAAACAGGTTCTTAGCTGCCGTTTCTCATTCTCTTCATCTGCGTCGTAGCAGCCGTATGACCCCAGTAAACAAATCCACCGCGGGCACAGATTGCATATAGCGCTTGTAGTCATCGCCAAACTTCTCGACGCAATACCGGTCTTCTTGTCGTGTGCCTAAGTAGACCACCACCATCGCCGCGACGCCGATGATCGCGATTACCCAGT
>CAZMKJ010000086.1:0-1690 GCA_964567075.1 uncultured Dehalococcoidia bacterium | reverse complement strand
TCAGAGGTCAAAGCCTCACGGTCTAAGACCCTAAAGCCCCTTTGCTGCGCGGCTTCTCTTTTCCAGTCAGCAGACTGAAACACGCCTTCCCTTTCCTCTTTGGGGATGGCGTAGCAGACCTCTTTTTCGAAATCGCCTTTGCCGCTATCTTGCATTGCCTTGGCGATAAAGGCGGTCATAGCCGTGGCGTAGATGGGGATGTCTTGGCGCAGAAAGGAGATATAGCCGCTGTGGTCCAGATGGGCATGGGACACAAGCACGCCATCTACCTCGGCAAGCGAAGCAATTGGTTCAAAGCGGCGCCAGAGACCTGCGCCGCAGATGAGGTCATCTCGATACAGTCCCCGAAGAGGGGGCAAGAGCCCCAGCTCCAGGAGGTCAAGCAGCCCGGCACCGGCGCGGGGCTTGAGATACTCCTCGAAATATAGGTAACGCTTGGCAAAGGAGGTGCCGAAGTCGAAGAACAGCCGGGTATCTCCGTCCTCGAGGAGGACTTTATTGCCCCCGATCTCATTGACCCCGCCATAGAAGGTTAGCTTGACCATTCGGCTTATCCCGGGGTTTCGGACTCTCGAACAAGCTTCTCCCCGTATTCCAAAAGCACTTTGGTTCGCTCTGGAGACGTCTTCTTGGACTCGAGATAGGCTTTGAGGGTCTCCAGCGGCGTCATCCGTTCGGCAGGGCGCTGGCTCAGCCTGATGCGATGCTCTCGCTCCACATCCTTGGTGATGGTGACGAAATGGGCATCCCTCAGCGCCTTGCGTATCTCAGTCTCCTGGATCATCGCTTCCCGAGAAGCTGGCACCTTGATCTGAACTCGGACAATGGCATCATTGGTCTCTTTCCTGGCTAAAGCGCGCAGCACCACTGCGGTAGGGTTTTCCGCATCGGCATTGACGGCAATGGTAACGAATGGTCGCACCTTGACCTGATGAAAGTGGTGAGATAACAGCCTTTCTCCCCGGGGCCTTGCTGCGTCCAGCTCGATGACATAAAATCCCTTCTCCTCGCCCTCATCGCTGAAATCGATAGCCGTCAGGCTCCCCGGATAGGCTACAAGCGGCTCCTGAGAGAGGACTTGGCGCTTATGGATATGGCCTAAAGCGACATAATCGAAGGCGGGCTGGGCTACATTGCTCTGGAGCAAGACATGTTCTCGTCCTATGATCATGCTCCTCTCCGACCCCGCGTCTGCTGTGGATAGGGTGACATGGGCAGCCAGAATCGCCGGCAGCTCCGGAGCCAGGGACTGGATTTCAGCAGCAAGCCGCTCGGTCAGAATCTGCTCCATCCTCTGGTTAAGCTGCTCAGGGGTGAGGTTTTTCCAGTCGTCGCGGCTGAGGAGAGCGCTGCGCCGCGGCCAGGGCAGAGCCACGATTTGAAGGGGGCCATTTCTGGTCTTGATCGCGAAGCTGCCGGGGCGGTTGGCAACGGTGACATTCTCCACCTTTAAGGCATCGAAGATCTCCATAGTGGTGGCGCGAGCGATGGCATTGGGCAGGTCATGGTTGCCGACGAGGAGGAACACCGGGATGCCGGCGGCGACAAGCCTCCTCAGTCGCCTGGCAAACTCCCGCTGGTGAGTCTGAGAGGGCTCCCTGCTCTTATAGGCGTCGCCGCAGAAGAGCACCAAGTCTATCTCATTTTCCAGGGCGTAGTCCACCACCTGGTCCAGGGCAGCCAGGAAATC
>CAZMKJ010000085.1:0-1946 GCA_964567075.1 uncultured Dehalococcoidia bacterium | reverse complement strand
TTTTCATCCTCGCCAGCGGCGGCCACGCCTGCCTCCTGGCCGCCAGCCCAATCCAAACGGGGGCAGGGGTTGAATATATGTGCCATTGCACTTAGGGCAAGCCAAAGGGGAATTGGCAACCATCACCTCAAAAGGCACCTGCCACTCATGCCCATCCTGAGCACATCGGAAGCGGCGCATTGCCATCTCGAAATTGCCTCCCTCGATCCGAATCGCCTTACCATTAAGCAGAGCATCTGCTAACTTCTTCCTCGCATTCCCAAGCACTCGATGAAAGGTAGGGCGTGAGACGCTCATCCTTCGGGCACACTCTTCCTGATCCAGATCTTCGAGGTCCTTAAGGCGAATTGCCTCAGCCTCTTCAACGGAGAGGCAGACCTCGCCCAGGCGACCAGGGGTAACCCCTGCTGGCATAAAGTAATTTATCGCGGGCATGAATGAGACGCGACGCCACTTCACTGGTCTGGTCATAGTAGTTAAGCCCCTCTTTTGCTAACCTTATTATAGCGCCATTATGGACATATGTCAATAATAATCGGGGGGATAGAGAGGATGAATCAAAATCAGAGATGATAGCGGCGATCGAGGTATTTTACTCCTCTTCTTCCTTCTCACTCAGCGCTTCATCGGTCTCATCGAGGGCAGAGATATCCTCCTCCATTTCCTCCTCCCATTCCTCCTCGTCCTCCAGGTCATATTTAAGCACGCTGTCCTTAATGTAAGGTCGGAAGCTATCGGCAGCTCTCAACGGGAAGGAAAGGCGCCCTGCTTGGCTGGGGTCTTGGAAGACCTCTTTGATGATCACCCTGCTCCCATCTCGGCCCAAGGTGGCGATAGCCGCCTGATACCTATTGCCGCCTGCCATCAGCTTGATGAGGTGCAACCCAAGCTTGGGCTCGATCTCACCGAGATATTCGCCATCTCCATTCTCCACTATCAGCCTGTTGCCCTCCACCTTGAGGTAGACCTGATCGCCGGCGGACATCCTGGTCAATACCTCTCTTGAAGCGGGGCGATAGAGCTCAACTAAAGCAGTCTTTCCCGTCTCCTGGACAAAAAGGCTTAGGTCCAGCTCTTGCCTCTCTTTCGGCTCTCGTGTGACTTGTTTGAGATGAGAAAGGCGGTCGAAGTTCCTCTTAGCGATAATATTGCTGGGGTCAATCTCGAGGACATGCTTATATGCGTGCCAGGCCTCGGCATACCGTCCCAGCTCGATCAATGCCTTGCCCAAGCGATTATGAGCCTCAATATCGTCAGGGAACAGTTCGATTATGCTCCTATTGACAGTTGCTGCCTCCTCCCATCGGCTGTTGAGGGCTAAGGCAATAGCATCGGCAGACCAGTGCTGTTTCAACTTGGCTTTGTCCGCTATTCGATGACGTGCCATTATTCACTCCAAATCCAAGATGATAATTTTACCCATTATTCAACAAATTTGCAATAGTTTTGGCAAAAAGTATTGCATTGATTTCGGGTAGATGGTATAATAGCGGCACAATTCAATAGCGACAGCGGAGGTGCCCGGCGTGAGCTTGGGCTTAAATGGAGAGCAAGTCCGGTGAGAATCCGGCACAGCCGCGCTGCTGTGACTGATGGCTGAAAAAGCTGTCAGAAGTCAGAACGCCAGCCTCTGATTGTCCTAATCGCCTCCGCGGGGAGGGGTAGGACTTTTTATTTGCCCCCTCGCCTGCGAGGGGGCTATTGTTTGCTCAATAAATATTAGGAAGGAGGTTTGAGATGAGACGAACCTGGATGCCGATATCGATTCTATTGATTGCGGCGCTTGTGGCGTCAACAACGGTTTTGGCTGCTCTTTACGCCACAAAACCGACAAAGTCGGAGATGCTAGCGGGGCTTACGCCAGCTGAAGCGGCGACGATGAGCGCCCTGGCACCTGTCCTCGCCTTCTCCCCCGAGGACGTGCCCGGTGAGGTCGGGGGTGAGCC
>CAZMKJ010000084.1:0-1954 GCA_964567075.1 uncultured Dehalococcoidia bacterium | reverse complement strand
GCTGGCATCTCCAGCCCCGCGGTCTCGGGGAAGCCCAGCATCAGGTTCATATTCTGGATCGCCTGCCCAGCCCCGCCTTTGACCAGATTATCAAGGCAGCTGATCACAATGAGCCTGCCAGTCCTGGAGTCAATTGTGGCATAGATCAGGCAGAGATTATTGCCCCAGGTCTGCTTGGTGCCTGGTGGGAAATCAACCACCTTGACGAAGGGCTCACCCCGATAGAATTCCTGATAAAGCTGTTTGACCTCCTCCTTGCTCGTCTCCCCTCGAAGTAGCTGGGCATAGCACGAGGTCAGTATCCCCCGGGTCATGGGCACCAGGTGAGGGAGGAAGGTTATCGAGAGCGTCTCCGGGGTGAGTTTTTGCAGTTCCTGCACCATTTCCGGGAAATGGCGATGGCCATCAAGGGCATAGGCGGAGACATTCTCGTTGGCTTCGGAGAAGTGCGTGTTCAAGGTTAAGGTTCTCCCCGCGCCCGAGACACCGGATTTGCTGTCGATGATGATGTCGGGCGCGATAATGCCACCTTCGACCGCTGGGGCTAAAGCAAGGATGGCGCCTGTTGGGTAGCAGCCGGGATTAGCCACCAGGCGAGCTGGGGCTATCTGGGAGCGATTGAGCTCGGTGAGCCCATAGACCGCTTCTGCCAGCAGCTCAGGAGCAGGATGGCTTACTTGATACCAGAGCTGATATTCCGCTGCCTCCTTGAGCCTGAAGTCGGCGCTCAAGTCCACCACCTTGATGCCCCGCTCCAGGGCTTCAAGCACCCCCTCGGCGCTGGCTTTATGAGGCATGGCAGAGAAAGCCAGGGCCACATCCTCAAGCTCTGGCTGGACAATCAGGTCGATGTCGGAAAGGTGAGGAAAAATCTGGCCCAGCTTGTTTCCGATGGCGCTCCGCCCGGTAACCGAGGCAAGCTTTACCTTGGGATGACGATAAAGCAACCGCGCTAACTCCATCCCGGTATAGCCAGTGACATTGATGATGCCGACCTTTATCCGCTGCATCGACGTTCTTCTTCGGTTACCCGAATTTCCCTCAGCCTTTTATCGCTGATGCCAAAATAATGGGCTATCTCATGGCGTACTGTATCCTGAATCCTGGCCATTATTTCCTTATCAGAATCAGAGCGACAACTCATTTCAATAGGTTTCTGGAAAATGGTTATCTTATCTGGCAGCTCTACGGGGTGCCAGACACTTCGCTTCGTTAACGGCACACCTTCATACAGACCGAGCAAGTTCTTGCGCCTCCTGATTCCCAGCCCAGCTAACTGGGCTGGATGAGGCCAATCCTCTATCACTACCACGATGTTTTCCAGTCTCTCTCGAAACTGCCGCGGCAGGCCGTCAAGCGCCTCGAACACCAACTCTTGAAACCTTTCCCTCTCCACCGTTCCGTACCTCGCTTGATGGACAATCCCCTCGGAATATACATTGATCACATCTGGGATTCCGAGCCTTACACACCCGGCGGCCATGCTCGATCATATTTAAGTGGAACTGATAAATGGCATCTGAGGGAACCATGTGCTCCAATAATTCATGCGCTTGCTCCACCGAGACCCGGGAATTGATAAGCCCCAGCCTCCTCGCTACCCGATAGAGGTGGGTGTCAACTGGGAGAGCCGGCTTGCCTAAGGAGAAAAGAAGGACGCAGCCTGCCGTCTTCGGGCCAACCCCGGGAAGCTGACGCAGCCAGGCCTTGGCCTGAGGCAGGGGAAGCTCGCCGAGAAATGAGAGCTCCAAAGAGCCGCGCTCCGCTAAAATCGTTTCCAGGATGAGCTTTATCCTGGCAGCTTTGACCCGGGATAGCCCCCCACATCTGATTGCTTGGGCAATATGTTCAATGTCACCTTCAGCCACTGCCTCCCAGCTGCCAAAGGAGGCAAGGAGAGAGGAAAAGGCCCGCCCGGTGTTCACGTCTGATGTATTCTGGGACAGGATGGTCA
>CAZMKJ010000083.1:0-2511 GCA_964567075.1 uncultured Dehalococcoidia bacterium | reverse complement strand
TCGCCGCCCCAGGGCACAGCGACTATCTCTGAGCCAAATGATTTCAAGTCAGACGCTAATGCCAGTGCCCACTCCCACTCAAGGGGCCGATTGCTGATGATGAGCGATCTGGCCTTAGCCTTGACCAGGGCGAAGCCTGCTGCTCGGGCAGCACCACCAGCCCCGAGGAGGACAATTCGCTTTCCTTCCGGTTCAAAGCCGCCATCTTGGCGTAGCGCCTTCATGAAGCCTTCGGCATCGGTATTGTAGCCAATGAGCTTGCCCTCTCGATTGACTATGACATTTGCCGCCCTGATGCTGGCAGCAAGCTCATCGAGCTCATCTAAAAGGGGTAAAACCGCTTCCTTATAGGGCATGGTGACATTCGCCCCCAGCTTCGATGGCTGACGAATCCCCGCCACTACTGCTGGAAGTTGAGCACGCTCAGTCTGCCAAAGCTCATAACGGATATCGAGCCCCAGGTAGTCAAAGGCTGCCTGCTGGAATAGAGGGGAAATGGAATGCCCCAATGGATAGCCGATTAGACCGACTTTCTTTGTCATGGCATCGCCTGTTCAGGGCTGATAAAACGTGGGACAGGGCGGTAATGGGCAGGCTGCTTTCTCCGCTATCTGCTCCGTAAGCGATCGAGATACCCCTGCAGGATAAAGGAGGCAGCGATAGCATCACGGTGCTTTTTCCTCTTAGCGCGCCTGGCCCCAACCTCGATTAGCAGCCGCTCAGCGGCAACCGTAGACAGCCACTCGTCCCAGCTCTCCACAGGAACATCGACCTTTTGGCCAAGCATTTTGGAGAAGGCTTGTACCTTCTCCGCTTGCTG
The DNA here is from genome assembly GCA_964567075.1 of uncultured Dehalococcoidia bacterium. Classification (GTDB taxonomy): domain Bacteria; phylum Chloroflexota; class Dehalococcoidia; order SZUA-161; family JAUWZY01; genus JAUWZY01. Next base: position 1,691 of record CAZMKJ010000083.1, on the reverse strand, counting down.
GCCAATGCTGCCATTCAGCGACCGAGGCAAGCCGACGACAATGCGCTCAACCCCATGCTTTTCAACCAGATTCAGAATCGCTTGAATGTCAGCAGCGCTGTCCCTTCTTTCAATTATGGTAAGGGCGCCGGCTAATAGCCCTTGCGGGTCACTTAGCGCCACCCCGATCCGCTTCTCGCCAATATCAAGTCCCAAAACGCGCATGTTCACCCTGCGCTGCTCTTCTTTATTAGCTCATCAACCAATTTCAACGCCTCACCGATCTTTTTTCTATCTTTGCCACCTCCCTGCCCCAGCACCGCACTACCCCCACCTCTACCACCAGTGACTGCAGCAACCTCATTCACCAGCTTTCCAGCGTGAAATCCCTTAGCTACAAGGTCGGGCGTTCCCATGGCGACAAAATTAGCCCTGTTATTGAAATCGGCACCGAGAACTACCACCCCGCCACCCTGCTGATCCCTTAGCCATTCACATATCTGTCGCAGTTCTTCTATATTTGGCGCCGAGACCTGCGCCGTATTGAGGGGTATGCCATTAACGATTCTATGTTTGCCAACATACTGCTTCGCTTCTATTTTGGAGAGCTCTCTTTGCAAAGCAGCAGCGCGTTTACGTTGTGAGTCAAGCTCAGCGAGGATATTAGTCACCTTGCCCTCGACCTCGGCAGCAGGCGTCTGGAGCTGCTGAGCCATCCTCTCCAGGGTGGAAAAGTGCTCCACAATATATGCCTCCGCTCCCCTCCCGGTCACTGCCTCGATGCGCCGCAGCCCAGCACCGATGCTGCTCTCGCTTACAATCTGACAGAAGCCGATTTCACCGGTTCGGGAGACATGGCTCCCACCGCAGAGCTCAGCGCTGAGAGCCTCGGACTCACCGGGGCCTTTGATGCTCATCACTCGAACTGTATCCCCGTACTTCTCGCCGAAAAGCGCGATTGCTCCCTCGGCTATGGCTTGGTCAAAGGGCATCATCTTGCTTTCGACGACAAGGTTGTGGCGGATTTTCTCATTTATCAGCTGCTGGATTGTTTCCAGCTCCTCTTTGCTCACGGAAGCGTAATGGGAGAAGTCAAACCTGAGCCGATCTGGGGCGACCAGTGAGCCCATCTGCCGAACATGGCTGCCCAAGACCTGGCGCAGGGCGTTGTGGAGGAGATGGGTGGCAGTATGATTGCGGGCGATGTCGAGGCGGCGCTCGGCATCTACCTCAAGGCTAACCCAGCTCTCCAGTGACACGCGTCCCTCAATAACCCGACCGCGATGAACAATAAAATCAGGGTGTTCTGGCAAAGGTCTCACAGTGTCAACAATAGCGATCAGGCCTTTGCCCTCAAGGGTTCGAATTTCTCCGACATCACCTACCTGCCCCCCCATCTCGGCATAAAACGGGGTTGACTCCGTGATAACCTCCACCTCCTCACCCGCCGAGGCCACCTCTACTGGCTGGCTACCGGCTATCAGTCCGGTGACGATGGATGCACTCTTAACGCTGTCATCGCCGCGAAACTCTGTCTTAAGGCTACTTAATGACTCGTATACTTTGGAAATCTCTTTCTCGCCGAGGCCAAACTTCTGCGCCGCCCTTGCTCGCTCCCGTTGGCGGCTCATCTCCTGTTCGAAGCCCGCTAAGTCCACGGAAAACCCGCTCTCAGCGGCGATCTCAGCGGTGAGCTCCACGGGAAAGCCATA
>CAZMKJ010000082.1:0-2525 GCA_964567075.1 uncultured Dehalococcoidia bacterium | reverse complement strand
GATGCCATCCTGATCCGGACCCCATCCCATCATCACATCCTCATCGATGGCGGCCCCAGCCCTGAGGCGCTAACCAATGAACTGGGCGAAAGGCTCCCCTTCTGGGATAAGAGCTTAGACCTCGTCATCTTAACTCACCCGGACTATGACCACCTCGCTGGGCTGGTGGAGGTGCTCAGGCGTTACGAGGTAAAGCAGGTTATGGAGCCAGGGATAGATTGTGATTCCCCTACTTATCAGGAGTGGCTCAAGCTAATCGAGGAGAAAGGCATCAAACGCACCATCGCCCGAGCCGGGCAGCGAATCGAGCTCGGGGCTGGGATCTGGTTGGATATTCTCCATCCCCCGGCTGACTTGCTCCAGGGCACAGACTCAGATACAGATAATAACGGCGTGGTGCTACGGCTTGTCTATGGCGAGGTCAGCTTCTTGTTCACAGCAGATATTTACCAAGAAAGTGAACAATGTCTTCTCAGGCAGGGGGTCGAGCTTGAGAGCGCGGTGCTTAAAGTGGCCCATCATGGGGCTGACACCTCATCCAGCCTTCCCTTCCTGAACGCGGTCAGCCCGCAACTGGCAATTATCTCAGTGGGGGCAGAGAACAGGTTCGGGCATCCCCATCCCGAAACCATGACCCGATTAACCGGGAAACTTGGCCAAGACAGGGTTTATCTCACCTCAGAGAGAGGCACCATTGAGCTGATAAGCGATGGACATAAGCTCTGGCTGAAGACAGAGCGCTCAGATCATTACTTGGCAATGCAAAATCTCTGCGTCGGGCACTGGCTGCATTTCTGCTTTTTGCAGTAGCCCAAGCCGAGTTTAACCAGTGCCGTCTCAATCCGTGCCAGCTTCTCCTCCTCAAAATCGCTCGGATTTATGTCGAGGTTTCGGGCTGTGCTTTGCGCTATTTTGGATATCGCCGGTTGTATTTTCCATTGCCCTCGCAATTCCCTCAAGAATATCTGCACCGTCATGGGACCAATGCCCTTGAACTCCTGCAAGCGGCTCTCCACATCCTTGGCATCCGCTGCTTGATGGTATAGGTTTTCCAAAGAGCCATATTTTTGTTTCAGTATGTTCATTATGTCAAGCAATTTTGAGGCGGTGGAGAAGTCGTAGCGCACATAGCCACCGGAATCGAGGATTTCAACCAGCCGATCCCAGCCCGCTTCTACTATCGCCTCCGGGGTATCAACCGCAGCCATTTCAAACTGGCGATAGGTGTTCACTGCTATCCCTTCGCTGATCCTGGCTCCAAATAGGATCGAGGCCAGAAACCACCTGAACCTTCCCGCGGGCTCCGAGAGGTCAATCCCGAGGTCTTCAGAATAAAGCGGAAACAGAGCAAGCAGGGCATCGATTTTCTCTATCCGGGACTCCTCCGGTCGGCGATATGCGCTCATCCCCCGCACCTCTCCTTGGCTACATTGAGAAACAGAACCTTATTTTGTCATCAAGGCCATATCTTTTGGCTAAGCGAGTGACTGTGGTCATCAAATCCGCCGAGTATTGCACTCTGGCTTCGGCATTGAACAGGATTTTCCTAAACTCATCGATAAGGAAGGGATAATGCTCTTGGAGGAAATTATAAACAGAGGACCAAACCCTGGGGCGAGGATTTAGCCGATCGACATAGAAATAGGCCACACCCGCCTCGGATATCAGCCGCAACAGAGTGTCTAAGTCGTCTTCGCTATCGGAAAGGCGAGGCATAAAAGGACCCAGGAAGGCATAGGTTGTGATACCCCTCTCCCTAGCATCATGAAGAAGGCAAATACGCTTTTCGGCGGCTGATGCCCGGGGCTCGATTTTGGCCCGCAAAGACTCATCGAGAGTGGTGAGCGTGACCCCTAATTCAACATTTTCCCTGCCTGGCAACAAATCGAGGTCGCGAGCGGCCAGACCGCTTTTGGTCAGGATGGTAACTGGATAGCGATAGTGAAGCAATAGCTCCAGGCAGCTCCGGGTAAGCCCATATTTTGCCTCCAGGGGCTGCCATCCGTCGCATACCGAGCTAATATAGACCCGCCCCGCCTTCTTCTGCCTGAGCTCTCGTTTCAGGGCCGCTGGCGCATTTATCTTCACATCAACGAAGCTGCCCCAAGGTTCCCCAGGGTGGGTAAATCTGGTGACGAATCTGGCGTAGCAATAGACGCAGCCATGCTCACAGCCAGCGTAACAGTTGACGGTATAATCAGCTAAAGCGGATTTATTCAAAATCGATTTACATTCAATTTCGGCAATCCTGCAGCTACCCTTCATGACAACTTTCCGCGGCTTTCAGCTCTATTTTACACCAGGCGTTTTGCCCTGTAACCCCGCAGATATGCCCTGGGTCTATGCCCCCAGAGGATATATGATATAATGAGCGGAGGTAACCGGATTGGGTGCTAACAGGGCAACGACCAAATAAGCAAGGGGGTGAGATATGAACTGGTTAGATGCAGTGTACATCGTTATCTTGCTTGTCACTGCGTTGGTCGGCCTGTGGAAGGGCTTGCTTAAGCTCGTCTTCGCCTTCG
>CAZMKJ010000081.1:0-2532 GCA_964567075.1 uncultured Dehalococcoidia bacterium | reverse complement strand
CCATTATCTTCCATATCTTCTGTTTCACCCCTTGCGGGACGTCGATCCGCTCAAACTTTTCCAGCTCCGAGAGGGGCTTGGTAGCATCGATGCCTATCTTAGCTGTCCTTGTGGTCAGCTGGGATAGATCGGGAGTTTTTTCACCGCCGCTGGTAGATGGATCGATCATTAACCCCGGCAAATCCGACCTGATAGTCACATCCCTGTCGAAGTGAACGCGGGTACCTACTGCCCAGGCAACCTCATCCAGGTCGGATATATTCACATCTCCATCCGTGACCACCACTATTTTTGCGAATGGATTAGATAGAAGGTAGTCGATGACCTTGGCCCCATCTTCCTCGCTTTTCTTATCGATTTGGGCAATGACGATCTCACCTACGAGTTGAATATGCATTCGTCGCACCTGGGGCAACGCCTTTTGAACCTGGCGCAGGGTATAAGAGCCCAGCATGAAGGAAGTTAATACTCTCTCCTCGCCGCTAAAGGGCAGCAAGGCATGGTATATCGGGTTGGCGCGATGGCTGATCGCCTTTATCTTAGCCACAGGGTTATCGTAGGTGAAGTAGTAGCCTGTTGATTCGCCAAAGGGGCCTTCCTTCTCCCGCTGCTGAGGGATGATATAGCCTTCTAATATGAACTCGGCATCAGCGGGGGCCTCGATATCTACTGAGCGGCATCTCACTAATTCTATAGGTGCTTGGGCGAAACCACCTGCAATCTCAAACTTGTCCACGCCTTGAGGGGCAAAGAAAATAGCGGCGCAGAAAGTCAGCGGGGCAACTCCCGAAGCCACCGCAATCTGCAACGGTTTGCCTCGTTGCTCCGCTTTGGTTAAGAAATGGGACAACGGTGGTGTGGCCAGGAAGATGCCAATGGTGTCCTTATCCTTGACCTGGATCCGATGCAGCCCCATCCCGCGAACCCCGGTTTCCGGGTCCTTAGCTATGGTGATCGCCGAGGTCATATAAGGTCCGGCATCCTTTTCATGGTGGGTTAGCACCGGCAAAGTGCGGCAAATATCAATCTCGCTATCTATCACTACCTCTTGAACCGGGGCTGAAGTGACCACAACTGGCTTGATACGGTTTTGCGCCCGAGCCAGATATGTCTCGTCGAGGTCATGCTCTTTGACATCAAATGCCATAGCTACGCGCTCTCGGCTGCCGAGGAGATTGGCGACAATGGGGACATCGTAATCTTTGGCTCTTTCAAAGAGCACAGCCTTCCCTTCATGCTGCGCTACATACTTTATCGCTGCTGCTATCTCGTGCTGTGTAGATAGTTCGTCGCTGACACGAACCAATTCCCCAGACTCCTCTAACCGCTGGACAAAGGTTCTCAAATCCCCGGACATCAGTCACCTCCGGCAAGGATTATATCTCTGCAACGAGTTTGTGGCAATGATTGTGCCCCCAGCTCCTAACAGGCTGGAAAGGCCCTTTTGCAGATACTTGCGCTCGATGCGCCCGCAATTCGGAACAGCTTTTCCCGCTCCGCTTCCTGACTATTGGGGATGACGAGGAGCTGATGTCCAAGCTTAGGGAAAACGAATCTATATTACAAACGGTCTTGCCCATCTGAGAGGCGGTATGTGCTCCAACCGACCAGCTACCTTCCCTCCCTAAGCGCCGTAACGACCTTCTCTGGGGTGATGGGCAACTCCTTGAACCTGAGACCGATGGCATTGTAGATGGCGTTGGCGATACATCCCGGCACCGCGACGATAGGTGCTTCGCCAAAGCCCTTGGCTCCATATGGTCCCAGCGGGTCATCCGACTCCACAATTATGGCTATAATCTCGGGGCAGTCGGCTGATGTGAAGATCTTGTAATCTGTGAGGCTGAGATTGAGCGGTCTTCCCTGATTATCGAAGCGGAGCTCTTCGCTTAACGCCCAGCCTATGCCCATTACCACCCCCCCGATAATCTGCCCCTGCACAATTGCGGGATTTATTGCCCTACCAACATCATGGGCTGCTACATATTTTAGCACCCGCACCTCCCCGGTCTCCGTGTCCACCTCAACCTCAGCAAACACGGCGCCGTAGGACCTGGCCTTGGCTGGCCAGTTGGGACAGGTTACCACGCCTCTGCCCACCACCGGTGTTGTCCCCGCTCCCACCTTTGCCATTAGCTCTCGGATGCTGATCGCTCTGTCCGGGTTATCCTTGACATAGATGACTCCGTCCTCGATCTCCAGGGCTTTAGGCTTCACATCGAGCTCGATGGCAGCTTGTTCCAGGAGTTGCCGCTTGGCATCCTCCCCAGCCAGCTTTGTCGCCAGGGCTTCAGTATGAGCGGAGGTGCTGGCAATCTGACCATAGGGACATAGCGGAGTAACCTCGGTATCGGCGTTTATTACGTGGATAGTTTCCAGGGGTATCCCTGAGGCTTGGGCGAGAACCTGAGCCTGGGTGGTCTTGTTGCCCGTCCCCATCTCGACTACAGGTATCAGGAGGTCAACAGTGCCATCGCTGTTTATTTTCACCACAGAGCCAGAGGCCGCGGTGGTAATGCTGGACGTGTGGGT
>CAZMKJ010000080.1:0-2566 GCA_964567075.1 uncultured Dehalococcoidia bacterium | reverse complement strand
ACAGCTTCGGAGAAGGCAGCTAAGGCATCGGAGTTATAGCTCTCGATGTCTCCCTGGTCACAGAGCCTTGCCAGCTCAGGGTCCAGAGGAAATTGCCCCAATAAAGGTGCTCCGGCAGCTTTTGCCATCTCCTCACCTTTACTGCGACCAAAAATCTCTATCCTTTTTTCGCTATCAGGCAGGGAGAGGTAGCTCATGTTCTCCACTACCCCCAGGATGGGGATGTGCATCATCTGCGCCATCTTCACCGCCTTTCTCACCACCATTGTCGCCAGATCCTGAGGGGTGAAGGCGATGACCACCCCCGATAGAGGTAGCGACTGCATTACAGTGAGGGGGGCATCGGCTGTCCCCGGGGGGAGGTCAACCAGCAGGCAGTCGAGCCGGCCCCACAGCACCTCCTCCCAGAACTGCTGAATCGATTTCCCAATAAGAGGCCCTCGCCAGATGACGGCATCATCCTCGTGAGGCAGGAGGAGATTGATGGACATGATTTCGATCCCGGTCCGCGATAGCACAGGCAGGATCCCGGTTTCGCTGCCTGTAGGGCGATCGCTGATGCCGAACATCCTGGGGATGCTGGGGCCGGTGATGTCGGCATCCAGAATGCCCACCTGCTGACCTTGGCGGGCTAAGGAAAGGGCGATGAGGCTGGCCACCAGGGACTTCCCCACCCCACCCTTGCCGCTGATCACAGCAACCACTTGTCCAATCTGATTGAGCTCCTTTGGTCTGACCTCGACAAAGCTTATCTCTGCTTCCTTTACGCCAGGCAGTTTCTTTGCCACATCACTTACTTTGGCTTTGAGCCAGTCCTGAACCGCAGAGCTCAAAGCCGCTGACGCCAGAGTGACATTCAACCTGTTATCAGCTATGGTGACGCTGCGCACCAAGTTCAGCTGCAACAGGCTGCGCCCCAGGCCAGGGACAAGCACCCCATCCAGAGTCTGTTTGACTTTTTCTTCGCTTAGCATAGAGCCCTCCGAGTTACATCTGTTATTGGTTGCACTCAAGACTTAATGCAGGCGCTCCATCAGGTTGGGGAGCTTGCCTTTGAGGTAGAGCAGCACTGCCTCATAAATGCTATTGATATCAGTGACAATGGTCTCGATGCCATAGCTTTGCATGGCTTCATAGGCTCCCCAGCCCATGCCCCTGGCCAGAAGTACCTGGCAATCTTGGATCGCTTCCGCCATGTTGCCGTGCCTGACATCTGCTCCCGCATCGTAGCCATGTCTTTCACCAGGGGCAAGGTCTGGCGGCACATGGGCAGCAAAGGTATGATGCCCCGCTTTTGCTCTGGTTTCCTTGTCCACGATCTGGCCCTCTTCTATGGTGAGCACCACGAAGTAAGGCGCCCGCCCGAAATGCTGGCTTATGGTAAACCCATCTTCAGATACGGCTGCGATTTTCATATCAACCCCCTTACCTTCTGCGGCAGAAATCGCCCGTGGAGCAGGGAGGAGTATCACATCTTGTTTCCCGACCGCAGCAGGTTGCGCCCGGTGCCGGGCTGTCCATCCTTATCACGTAAGAAGCGGAGATGAGCCTTTCCATATTTTCGCTGCCACAGCTGGGACATTTGACAGCTTGGCTATCAAGGCTGCGCACCAGTGCCTCAAATACCATCCCACATTCCTTACATTTATAGTCATAGATCGGCATCGCCGCCTCCTTTTAACATAGTGTGCTCAATGCCTGCCATAACGATTCTATCTCCTGAGCAACCCGCCCGTTGCAATATTCTACTACCGGCAATCCTTGAACTAAGGCCTCAGTGACCACGTTATCGAAGGGAATCTTGGAGATCACCTGTATTCCCAGCCCCTGGCAATAGCTTTCGATGTGGCGGGTATTGTCCTCATTGAGGTCGTATTTATTAATGCAAACCAGAGCCGGAACGCCGAAATGACGGCAAACGCCGATGACACGGTCGAGGTCATGAATCCCTGACAATGTGGGCTCGGTAACGAGCAAAGCCAGGCTTGCCCCCGACAAAGAGGCGATAACGGGGCAGCCGATACCCGGTGGGCCATCGCTGAGGATGTAGTCTCGTCCCTCCCTTTCGGCGATGAGCCTGGCGTTTTGCCTGACCACGGTCACCAGTTTGCCTGAGTTCTCCTGACCAACTCCCAGCCGAGCATGAACCAAAGGCCCATATTTGGTCTCGGAGACGAACCAATTTCCGGACAGATTCTGTTGCATGGTGATCGCGTTTTCCGGGCAGACATGGAAGCAAAAGCCGCAGCCCTCACAGGAAATGGGATCGACCTCGAAGTCCTTTATGGCAGCAAAGCGGCAAACGTCCTGGCATAGCCCGCATTGAGTGCACTTCTCCTCCTCGATGACCGCAGTCTGCCCGCTCCAAAACTCGCTACTTTCTCTGCTAACTGGCTGAAGCAGTAGATGGAGGTCAGCGGCATCGACATCGCAGTCGGCCATGACCTTGCTTCGAGCCAGGGCGGCAAAGGAGGCACCTATGATCGTCTTCCCCGTTCCCCCCTTGCCACTGAGAATCACCACTTCCTTCATTTGTCATCCTGCTCTTGTCTACGGGATTTCCTCG
>CAZMKJ010000079.1:0-2681 GCA_964567075.1 uncultured Dehalococcoidia bacterium | reverse complement strand
CCATTTTGAGGCCAGATAATCTGGGTCTTTCACCGTGAGCGTCTTGCTCGGACACAAGTGAAAGTCGGGGTCATAATCATCGGCCTTGTATTTTGGCAGCTCATGCAAGGCAACATTGGCCCAGTGGACGCCTCCTCGATCATATTTGAAATTAGCCGCCCTTCTCACGATCTTCGGGTTTACATGCTCCGCGCCGATTAATCTGAGGATGGTCTGCCCGATGTCCAGGCCGCTGATGACCATCTTTTTCGCTTCGATCTCCGCCCCATCTACTAAGCGGATCCCTTTAGCGGTGCCATTCTCAACCAGCACCTTGTCCACCTCATGATGGACGAAGAACTTGCCCCCCTGCTCGCTGAGGGCTCGCTGCAAGGCATGGGCTATGGAGTGGGTGCCGCCCACGGGGATGGCGAGGGCGAAGATGGTGAGCGCGATGCCCAAGGCGCGCAAAGCAAATATGGGGCCAGGGACATCCTCGCCGAAGAGCCCTATTTGCGTCTGCTGGCGCCTGATGAAGAAGCATTGCATCTCGGCGCTTTCAAACCAGTCGCGAGCCAGCTGCTCTGCAGTCATCACTGCATACACAGGCTCAAAGCCACTATCGGGGTCATCCATGAGCTTCTCTATGGCGTCCTTCTCACCCCAGGGCTTGGGCGGGTTATATGACACCTCGTTAAGAGCGGGCAGCCACCTGGTGCGAAACCTGTCCAATATAAAGCGGCAGGTTTCAGCATCCCGCTCCGAAAACCTGGCGATCGATCGAAAGGTCTTCTCCGCATTCTCCTCGGAGAATTCAACCCTGCCCGTCATCTTATCGACACAGGGATAGACGGGATATGTTGTGATACAGGTGCCATCGGGGAAGGCGCAGCCGCAGCCAGCTTCGGGGAACACCAGGTCCAGCCCTTTCTCCGCCAGCTTGAAGTCGGAATAATAGGGATGGCCGTAGAACCGAGTGGAGTGGGCACAGGGATTGCTCAAAAACCCAGGCAGGGGAAGTTCATCGGAGCAGGCACCGCCGCCTAATTCATGCTGCCGTTCAAAGACAGCCACCGAGAGCCCATTTAACGCCAGATAACAGCCAGTGATCAGTGCATTATGTCCGCCACCGATTATCACCACATCATAGCTGGCATCAGCCATTTAATCCTTATTCCCTGCCTTGGTGCCTATAGCCTTTTGATTCTCTGGAACCGTTTCCCCCTCCACTTCAACTTATAACGATCAGACCGCCGTAGCCTATTGCCAGGGTTATCACTCAATGACGTACACCCTTAACAGGTTACCGTCAACCCTTATCCTTTGCCCGGTCTTGATTTTCCTCGTCGCCTCCAGGGTGCCGACAACAGCAGGAATGCCATACTCCCGGCCCACGATCGCGGCATGGGCTAAGTATCCGCCTCCATCCGTTACCGCAGCCTTGATTATGCCAAATAGGGGCGTCCAGGTGGGACTGGTATAGGGTGATACCAAGATCTCACCGGGCTGAACCTCGTCCCACTGCTCATCAGTCATTATCACGCGGGCGATGCCCTCAACCACCCCCGGAGCTCCGGCGGCGCCAACGAGGGTGGCCCCGACCTCCTCAGGTTTGGCAACCTGGGGCACGGCGACAACGCAGAATACCGAATCTGCGACCACCAGTTCCGGTATCTTAGACGGGTCACCGAGGAATATCGGCATCTTATCCGTAAGCTTGAGGTAGCCGTCGTATTCTTGCTTTCGCTTTTTCGCTATCTGGCGCAGGTTGGACTTTTGTCTCGTTATGGCACCATCTAAGATCTCGCCGTGCTGGAGATAGAGCACATCCTCATAGTGGTCCATAACGCCGGCCTCAACGAACTTCCTGCCCAGTGTAACAGCGGCACGCCTCACCAGCGAAAATTGGAAGTCCTCACACCAGTACTGATGCTCTTCGCTGAAGACATGGGAACCCTGGGTGCACCTCATCAGCTTCTCAAACCACTCCCGCTGCTCTTGAGGAACCATGGCCAGAACCTCCCTCTCCGCCTCTTCCCTTTGCTTGACCAGCTCCTCTCGCTTCATCCCCGGGGCATCAACACCGCCAATAGCCGCCATCCGCTTCAACTCATCTATAGCCAAGCTTGGCTTTTCCTGCCAGGTGGGCGTGGCGATTTCAAGCCCGCGCCTCTTGCGCAAGCCACGACGCTTGAGATAGTCCCGAAATCCTTCAAGCCACTTCCTGCCGGCATCGCTCTGTTCCATTGCCGGAATCACCTCTTCATCGGGGAGCTTGAGATTATCCCCGAGCTTCATCTCCAGAGCTCGGCTGGCAAGCCCGGCTAACTCCTTATTGGAGCGGAGTATTTCATTATCAAAGCCGCTCATCAGCGTTGCATATTTAGGGTCTGTGACCTTGATCCCGGTCAGCTCAGGGCACATGGTGCGGAACAGGTTGTGCCCCTGGCCGAGGGCATACATGCAGCGAAAGTGGAACTCCGCTTGTTGCTTCGTCGAGTGCCAGACATCCATGAAATGGCTGGTAAGATCGATGTCGCTCATCTTCTCCGGGTCAACGGCGGCGAAGCCCTCCAAGACCACCTTTAATTCATCCCTCAGCTTCAGCCAGAACCATGGGTTATCGAGAACCTGGGTCATCCGCTCTCGCCATATCGGCTCCCGTGCCTTGCGCTCCTCCTCGGTTGTCCTGTTCACCGTTA
>CAZMKJ010000078.1:0-3393 GCA_964567075.1 uncultured Dehalococcoidia bacterium | reverse complement strand
CTGCCATCTCTTCGCCTATCTGGCGCAGCAACTCGTGTTTTTGATACGGGCTGATGAGCAGGGTGGTGGTAAAAGCGGCAAAGCCGTTCTCCGCAGCGACCGCAGCCGTCTTCTTCAGCCGCAGCCGGTAGCAATCGGGGCAGCGATTTCCCTCATGCCCCACCACCGCCCTGAAGTAAGCGAGCATCTCATAGCCCTCAGCGATGATAAGCGGCAGATTCATTTTCTGAGCCAAGGCTTGCATCGACTCAAGCCGCCTCTGGTGCTCGAGATAGGGGTGAATGTTGGGATTGTACCAGAAGGCGGTGACATCATGCCCCTGCTCTCGCAGGGAGTTCACTGTAGAGATGGCGCAGGGAGCGCAGCAGCAGTGAAGCAGGATGGAGGCCATATTCTTTACCATAAGCCGGGCTGCCCCTTTTTGTAAGGCAAGCCCAGATGCTCATAGGCGAGGCGGGTGGCAACGCGACCACGAGGGGTCCGCTCCAAGAAGCCGAGTTGCAGCAGATAAGGCTCATAGACATCCATAATGGTATCAGCTTCCTCGCTGATGGAGGCGGCGATGGTATCCAGCCCCACCGGGCCGCCATCAAATTTTTCCATGATGGTGCGCAACACCTTGTGGTCGATATCATCAAGCCCCATGGCATCGATCTCAAGCCTGGCCAGAGCTTCAAGGGCCACCTCCTCGGTGATAACCCCTTGAGCCATCACTTGAGCATAGTCCCGCACTCGCTTGAGCAGGCGATTTGCCACCCGGGGGGTGCCCCGAGCGCGGCGCGCGATCTCCCTCAGCCCCCCTTCCTCAGCCTCCAAGCCAAGGAGGTTGGCAGAACGATCGAGGATAGTCTCAACCGCTTTTTGGTCATAGAAATCAAGGCGATAGACAGCCCCGAATCTGTCTCGAAGTGGCGGGCTGAGCAAGGCGAAGCGAGTGGTAGCTCCGATAAAGGTGAACTGAGGCACGTTCAACCGCAGGCTCCTGGCCCCGGGACCCTTGCCGATGATTATATCCAAGATAGATTCCTCCATCACCGGATAAAGGAATTCCTCCACCACCCGCCCCAGACGATGAACCTCATCGATGAATAGAATGTCCTCTTGATGGAGGCTGGTGATGATGGCGGCGATGTCACCGGTGCGCTCGATAGCAGGACCTGAGGTGACTTTGATATTGACCCCCATCTCGGCGGCGATAATGTGAGCTAAAGTGGTCTTGCCCAAGCCGGGAGGGCCATAGAAAAGGATATGATCCAGAGCCTCGCCTCGGCCCTGGGCGGCAGCGATGGCGATCTTGAGATTCTCCTTGACCTTCTCCTGACCGATGAAGTCATCTAACCTCTTGGGGCGTAAGCTGCGATCGAGGGCTAAGTCTTCAGCCCTGGGCTTAGCTGAGATTATGCGCTCCATCTCTCTCATTATAGCAAAATGAAGCGGTCATTGGTATTTGACACCCCCCTTCAAATGGGATAAACTTTCCACAGAGTGGGCGAGAGGGAGGGGTGATTTAGATGTCAGGGCATTCCAGGTGGTCTCAGATCAAGCGGCAGAAGGGGGTGGCGGATGCCAGGCGGGGGCAGCTCTTCACCAAGTTAACTCGTGAGATCATTGTGGCCGCGCGTCAAGGTGGTAGCGATCCGGAGGGCAATCCCCGACTTCGGCTGGCGGTGCAGCGAGCTCGGGACTATAACATGCCCATTGATAGCATTGAGCGAGCTATTAAGAGGGCTTCGGGCCAAGTTGAGGGGACAGCGCTCACCGAGATCATCTTCGAGGGCTATGGCCCCGGGGGCGCTGCCATCCTGGTCCAAGCTCTGACCGACAACCGAAATCGCACTCTGGCCGAGGTGCGCAATACCTTCACCCGTGGCGGCGGCAGCCTGGGGGAGGCGGGCTCTGTCTCCTGGCTCTTCGAGCCCAAGGGGCTACTTGTTATAGATGCCGACCAGGTGGATGCCGAGGAACTGGCCCTATCCGCCATCGATGTCGGCGCCGACGATGTCAAGATAGAGGGCAGCTCGGTGGAGATCTATACCAAGCCCGAGGATTTAGAGACAGTGAGAAAAGCCCTGGAGCCAGATTTCGTTATCTCCTCAGCTGAGCTTTCCCAGGCCCCTAAGGCTGCGGTCAAGCTCGATGACAAAGCAGCGCTTCAAGCCTTAAAGCTTCTAGATAAGCTGGAAGGGCTGGATGAAGTGCAGCATGTGTTCACCAACGCCGATTTCCCCAATGAGGTAGTTCAGGAATATCGAAGCTGAACTCAAGCAGCAGGATGTCAGTGATCTCCGTCTTAGGTCTCGATCCCGGTGTGGCAGCACTGGGATATGGCGTAATAGAGGATCGCAGTGAGGGACTCAAGGTCGTCGATTACGGGATTCTGACCACATCGGCAAAGTCTCCAACCCCAGAGCGATTGCAAACGCTTTATCGGGGGCTTATCGAGCTCATGGAGCGCTATCAACCTCATGAGGTTGCGGTCGAACTCTTTATCGCCAGGAATCTCAGGACGGCGCTGACAGTGGGACAGTCAAGAGGTGTGGCTCTGCTGGCCGCGGCACATAAAGGGCTCCCAGTTTATGAGTACACCCCACTTCGGGTAAAGCAGCAGGTCTGTGGTTATGGGCGCGGGGATAAGAAACAGGTCCAGAAGATGATCCAGATCCAGCTTGGGTTATCCTCCATCCCCCAGCCCGATGATGCCGCCGATGCCCTGGCGCTGGCGCTCTGCCACATCCAGGAGACACGGCTGAAAAGGCTGATAGCCAATACAAAGGATGCTTAGGCTGACCCATCCCGGTTCGAAGAGGTCAACATGATCTGTGGCCTTGAGGGGATTCTTGAGTGGCGAGGGGATGACTCTGTTATCCTCAATGTGGGCGGGGTCAGCTTCCGAGTTTATGTGCCCGCATCGACCCTGAGCCAGTTAGCCGATACCGGCAGCAGAGTCAAGCTCCATACCGATCTGCAAGTAAAAGAGGACAGCCTCACTCTCTATGGCTTCTCCTCAACCGAGGAGCTTGAGCTCTTCCAGGTGCTCATCAGTGTCTCCGGTGTCGGACCCAAGATTGCCTTGGCTCTGCTTTCGGCGCTGCGCCCGGAGCAGGTAACTATGGCCATCACCTCAGGGAATGCTGAAATGCTAAGCCGAGTGCCCGGGGTGGGGCAAAAGATGGCTGCTCGCCTCGTCGTCGAGCTCAGGGGCAAATTGCCTCGCATTGAAGTCCTACCCCCATTGGATGCCGAGATCTTAGCTGCGCTGACCAGCCTGGGCTACTCCCTGGCAGAGGCAACCTCAGCCCTGGCCTCCATCCCTGATACCCCCGATTTACCCCTCGAGGACAGGCTCAAAATAGCCCTCCAGCATCTGAGCAAGGGCTAAAGCGCCCTTTCCGC
>CAZMKJ010000077.1:0-3537 GCA_964567075.1 uncultured Dehalococcoidia bacterium | reverse complement strand
GTGGAATATACCAAACAGAGAATAACAAGGGGGTTATAGTGAAATTTGAGCTTGCCATTCTGCCCGGAGATGGCATCGGACCCGAGGTTGTAGCTGAGACGGTCAAGGTCCTCCAGGCTATCAGCAGCCGCTTCGGCCATGAATTCGACCTCCACTATGGGGACATCGGCGGCATAGCCATCGACAGATATGGGGTCGCCTTGACTCCGCAGACCTTGAGCATGTGCCAAAGCTGTCATGCGGTGCTCCTCGGCGCCGTAGGTGGTCCCAAGTGGGATGACCCTCTGGCTAAGGTCCGCCCTGAGGATGGGCTTCTCGGCTTGCGCAAGGGACTCAGGCTTTTCGCCAACCTGCGCCCGGTCAAAGTGTTGCCCATTCTGGTCAATGCCACCACCATCAAGCCCGAGATAATCGACGGCGTAGACCTGGTAGTAGTCCGCGAGCTTACCGGAGGGCTTTACTTCGGCCGGCCAAAAAAGCGATGGCAAACCTCTCGGGGGCGACGGGCTGTCGATACCCTCTCCTACTCAGAACATGAAATCGAGCGCATCCTCTGCGTTGGCTTCGAACTCGCTCGAAGCCGACGCAAAAAGCTGGCTTCAGTGGATAAGGCCAATGTCCTCGAATCATCCCGGCTGTGGCGCCAGCTGGCCATCGAGATCGCGGCAAGATATCCCGACGTAGAGCTGGAACATTTGCTCGTTGATGCCTGCGCCATGAGGCTCATCCAGCGCCCAGCCCAATTTGATGTCATCGTCACCGAGAACATGTTCGGCGATATCTTGACTGATGAAGCCTCCATGCTCGCCGGCTCCATGGGGATGTTGCCCTCGGCCAGCTTGGCCGGAATCCCCAAGGAGGGTTCCCCTACCTTCGGCCTTTATGAACCTATTCATGGCAGCGCCCCCAGCCGGGCGGGGAAGAACATGGCTAACCCGATTGCCACCATCTTAAGCATGGCCATGATGCTGCGCTACTCCCTGAGCCTGGGGGAAGAGGCAAACGCCATCGAAGGGGCAGTGGGCCATGTCTTAGACCAGGGCTATCGCACCTATGATGTGATGGCACCAGGGATGACGTTAGTGGGCACCAGAGAGATGGGTGATTTAGTCAGCGCTGAGATAGTAACTCAGCCTCCATTATCGCCGCGCTGAGCTTGTTGTTCTTGACAAGGCTAAACACCTTATATTAACATTTAGTCGAGGTCGTGCTAGACGGGGAGCTAGCGGTGCCCTGCACTCGCAATCCGCTATAGCGGGGTTGAATTCCTGCTCGAGGTTGTGACCTTGTGGGACTGCTTTTAGCAAATGGCGTTGAAGATCGGGTCTTGCGCGGCAGAGCGTTATGAACCCCGTCAGGTCCGGGAGGAAGCAGCGGTAAATAGCAGTCTCTGGGTGCCGCAGGGTTACCTGATTGGAGCCGGCTGATAAAGGTAAGCCAAGAGGGGGAGATCGAAAGCGGGTGCACGACCTCATAGTTTGATTTGGTAAAGAAATCTCAAGCGTGGATCTGGGGCTAAAGGGTAAGACGGTAATCGTAACCGGCGGCGGCTCAAATATCGGTCGCGCCATCGCATTGGCCTTCGCCCAAGAAGGGGCCGATGTAGTAATCGCTGAAATAGATGAACAGCAAGGGCAAAAAGTAGCTGCTGAGGCTAAGGCTCAGGGAGGCAGTGCAACAGCAATTAAAACAGACGCCACCGACAACGAATCCGTGCAAGCAATGGTGGAAAAGACATTAGACCTGTTTGGCAAAATAGACGTCCTGGTTAACAACGTTGGCTGGACGTATGACCGATTGTTCATGGAAAAGCCGAGGGAGGAGTGGGAGAAGGAGATAAAGCTCAATTTTTGGAGCATGATAAACTGCACCAGGGCAGTACTGGACAACATGATAGAGCGACAGTATGGCAAGATTGTCAGCATCAGCTCCGACGCCGGTCGCACCGGCGGATTTAGAGAGGCTGTTTATGGCGGCTGTAAGGGCGCTGTCATCGCCTTATCTAAATCCTTAGCCAGGGAATTAGGTCGTTACGGAATAAATGTTAACGTTGTCAGTCCCAGCACCACTATCCCGGAAAGCAGCGAGCATGTTGGCCCGGAGAGCATGTGGGCACCGGGGGGGCTGGAGTTCACGCCCGAGATACTGGAAAAGATGGCAAAGACATATCCGCTACGCCGACTGGGGAAGCCAGAGGACATCGCCAATGCAGTGGTATTCCTGGCCTCGGATGCCGCCAGTTGGATCACAGGGCAGACCCTTAGCGTCGATGGCGGATTTGCCATGATATAATAGTTCACAGGAAAGGAGGAGGGAAATGGCACAAGTGCCCCAAAAAATTGAGACTTGGCAGATGACAGAAGCGGCAGACCCGAAAGCTGGAACGCCGGGGAAACTGACCAGGGTAACCATTGACATGCCCGAGATTAAACCAGATGAGGTATTAGTCGAGGTCGCTGGTTGCGGGGTATGCCATACCGACTTGGGATACTTCTATGATGGCGTACCTACAGTGCAGAAGCCACCTCTCACTTTAGGACATGAAATAAGTGGCACGGTTATCGCTGGAGACGAAGCGTGGGTTGGCAAGGAGGTCATTATACCTGCAGTTATGCCTTGCCGGAAATGCTTGCTGTGTAAGACGGGAAGGTCAAATCGATGCCTTTTTCAAAAGATGCCGGGAAACAGCATGGGAATATATGGCGGGAATTCCAACTATATGGTTGTCCCCTCCATAGACCTCTGCGAGCTTAAGAATAGACCAAAAGATATCCCGCTCTCCCATTTCTCCATCGTGGCCGATGCGATGACGACGCCATATCAGGCGGCACTGAGAGCTGATTTGAAGCCAGGGGACAATGTAGTTGTAACAGGGTGCACCGGCGGCGTCGGCGTTCATCAGACACAGGTAGTCAAGGCGCTGGGGGCAAAGACGGTTATCGGGATTGCCAGAAATCCGGAGAAGCTCAAGAGAGCTTTAGAGTATGGCGCCGATTTCACCATAAGCTCTGTGGATAAGAGCCCCAGGGATGTAAGAGATGAGTTCAGGAAGTTGTGCCGGGATATAGGTGAGCCCAACTATGGCTGGAAGATATTTGAGGTGACCGGCACCGAGGGAGGACAGAGTATAGCGCTTGAGCTCCTCTCCTTCATTGGAAAGTTAATCGTAGTCGGATTTGGAACTGCTATAAACAGCTATAGCCTTTCCCGATTAATGGCCTTTGATGCCGAGATAATAGGGACTTGGGGCTGCCCACCTGAGTATTACCCCATAGTTGTCGATATGATTCTGAAGGGGAAGATCGAACTTGAGCCCTTCGTCCAGACGAGGCCGATGAGCACAATTGTGGAGACCTATGAGGAGGCCCACACCAAAGGCTCTCCTGCGAGGAGAATTGTACTTGAACCAGATTTCTGAGCCAAATAGAATCGCTGAAGGGGGTTGAGAGCATGTTTTAGTGGCATAGCTGGCAGATAGCAAAGACCAATTTAAATCAAAAAGGAGGTAAAAGTGGCTTTAGAATGGATACCAAGGGC
>CAZMKJ010000076.1:0-3642 GCA_964567075.1 uncultured Dehalococcoidia bacterium | reverse complement strand
GTTAGCGAGCGCAAGCGGGCGGAGGAGGCTTTGCGAGAGAGCGAACGACGCTACCGTCTGCTTGCCGAGAATGTGTCAGATGTCATCTGCACCCTGGATATGAACCTGCATTTTACCTATGTCAGTCCCTCCTTTACGCGTGTGCTAGGCTACAGCGTTGAGGAAGCAATGTCCCAAACGGTGGCAGAAGTCTTGACTCCCGCCTCCTTTGAGGCTGTCACGCAGGCTCTAGCAGAGGAACTGGCAATAGAGAACACGGGGGGAAGGCATCTGCTCAGGTCGCGGACGCTGGAGTTTGAGGCCACTTGTAAGGACGGCTCCACAATATGGGCTGAGGGAAGTTTTACTTTCCTGCGTGACCCGGATGGTCGGCCTGTTGGGTTTATAGGAGTGGCACGCGACATCACTGAGCGCAAGCGCAGAGAAAGTGAGCTTGCTTTAATCGCCAGGCTAACCGGGATCATCACTTCCAGCGCGGACATCAATGAGGTATACGAAGGATTTGTCTCCGAGTTGAAACAG
This sequence comes from uncultured Dehalococcoidia bacterium, assembly GCA_964567075.1. GTDB lineage: Bacteria > Chloroflexota > Dehalococcoidia > SZUA-161 > JAUWZY01 > JAUWZY01. The sequence goes on along the minus strand of CAZMKJ010000076.1, from coordinate 3,120 downwards.
GTCATAGATGTCGATTGGGCTACCATCAACTTAATTGAGGGACAGGAGCTACGCGTGTTTGCCCTATCTACAGAGATAGGCGCAACCTGGGCGTTAGGAGCTGTGCTACCAGTCAAGGGGACAGCCACAGAATGGGTAGCCCAAAACAAACAGGCTTCAGTGGAGCGAGATCTATCACAGCGAAGGAGGTTCTGGACCGGTGAGTATCATCTGAGGCAAGGGTTGAGGTCGGTCATCCATGTGCCTCTGTTTTCCCAGGGTCAGGTCTTTGGCTGCCTCGTCATCGGCAGCCAAAGACCCAATGCCTATAGCGAAAGGGAGGTTGAGCTCCTAGAGTTCCTCACCAGTCAGATAGCTGGAGTTATCGAGAATGCCCGTCTTTATCAGTTAGAGAGAAAAGCACGAGCTGAATTGGAAAGGCAGGAGCGGGAGAGGGCGGAGTTCATAGCCGCCATCACCCATGAGCTGAAAACCCCTCTTACCTCGATTATCGCCTCGGGAGGGTTACTGGCTGAGGAACTGGAAACCGAGCCCCAAAGCCCCGGGGCGAGGCTAATTCAAAATATCACTCGCAGTGCCCAAAGCATGGAGGCGAGGCTTTCCGAGCTTTTGGATTTAGCTAAGATGAGGACCGGCGGCTTCAAGTTGCGTCTGGCGCCCGTGGACATCGAGGCTGTGCTCCGAGAAGTGGCTGCCCAGTTCCTCCCTGTTGCCGAGAGTAAGGGGCAGACCTTGAGCTTGGAGTTATCCCCCTCGCTGCCTCAGTTGAAAGCCGATCGGCAACGCGTGGAGCAGATATTGCTTAACCTATTGACCAATGCCGCCAAGTTCACCCCCAGAGGTGGTCGCATTACCCTGAGAGCGGAGAGAGACGGCGCTAATATAGTGATAGAGGTCCAGGATGAAGGCTCCGGCATCTCGAAAGAGGAACAGGAGAGGCTATTTCAACCCTATTATCGTGTCGAGGCCGATAGGCAGCGCTTTGCCGGATTGGGGCTAGGACTGGCTTTGGCCAAGCAGTTAGTGGAGCTCCACAGCGGTGAGATCTGGGTCGAGAGCGAGCTGGGAAGGGGTAGCACCTTTGGCTTCAGCTTGCCGTTATCCGGAGGACAAAGGTGAAGGCTTTAGTTATCGAAGACAGCAGTGAGATAGTAGAAGCCGTCTCTATGTGCTTTGAGTTCCGCTGGCCCGGTGTGGCTGTGGTCTCTACTGCTGAAGGAAGTGAAGGGGTGGAACTGGTGGAGACCGAATCACCCGATGTGGTCATTTTGGACCTCGGCTTGCCCGATATCAGTGGCTTCGAGGTCTTGCGTCAGATCCGCAGCTTCTCCGATGTCCCGATCATCATTCTCACGGTGAGAGGTGAGGAGACGGATAAGGTCAAGGGCTTAGAGCTGGGCGCCGATGATTACATTGTCAAGCCCTTCAGCCATCTGGAGCTTTTATCCCGGGTGAAAGCAGTGCTGCGTCGTGCCTATATGCCTCAGCTCAGAGGCGATGAGAAGCCGTTCGTCAGCGACAGACTGGTCATTGACTTCGCCAGCCGCGAAATAACCGTCGATAAAAAGCCGGTAAAGCTAACACCAACGGAGTATAACTTGCTTTATCACCTGGTACGCAATGAGGGCACGGTGCTGTCACAGCAGGCATTACTGGACAAGGTGGGCGGGGCGGAATACCTTGATGCCAGCTATGTCAAGAAATATATCCAGCGCCTCAGGGGGAAGTTGGAGGACGACCCCAGCAACCCCAAGATGCTCCTCACCGAGCGAGGGATGGGCTATAAGTTCGTCAGACCTCGCTAAGTAAATTTTGGCTTCAGTGAAAAAAGCAGGCAATACCTGCTTTTTTCACCAATTTTTCACCGCTTTTTCACCCAATTATTCACCTCATTCACCAGAATTCTCACCTTCCTTCTGTAAACTTATTGTAGACGCGGGGACATGGCCGAAGTAAAACCACCTGGAATGCCACCGAAAGAGATGACTCTTAAGGCGCTCATCATCGACAGCGACGCCGCTGCCGTAAGCAGCATCGCTTCAACCTTGAGCCAAGCTGGCTTTGATGCTTTGAACGCCTCGGATTGCACTGACGGGCTGGCCAAGGTGGAGAAGGCTCGCCCCCACTTGGTCCTGTTAGCCGAGACGCTGTCCAATAGCGGCGAGACCTGCATCCGAATCAGAGCCTGTTACAACATCCCGGTCATCATGCTCGGCAGCAGCATTGGCCGAAAAGCCTGGGACCAAGCAGTAGCCCTGGGTGCCGATGCCTACCTGAGGAAGTCCATCAGCAAGCTTGAGCTTATCGCCCGGGCCAAGGCTATCCTCCGCCGCTATCAATCGCACGGCTGTTCGAAGAAAAGCAGGGACTAAATACATATTAACCGAACTTTAAGAATCGAATAAACCGTAGTGGTAAGGGCGTAATGATGCAGAGCCCGTATCTGGTCGCTTGGGCGCTGCGGAGCTAATAGCGAAACCGACCTTAGGCAAAGGTCGGTTTTTTGTTCCAATCCAAAGGAGGAAGCAGATGAGGAGGATATTATTCCCCGCAATGGCGCTAATTTTGGCATTGGGATTGGCGCTGTCGATGGCGGTGCCAGTGTGGACACCGGTGCCGGCAGCCAGTCCGCCTGAGCCAACGTACGGCACCGCAACGGTCGACGGCAATTATGGTGAATGGAATTTAACCAGTGACTTCTTTGCCGACATGTATCGTGCCGCAGACCCCACAAAGAAGGTTGAGTCGAAGCTCTATCTCCGCTATGACTGCCTTACGGGAACAATGTATGCGCTCGTCCTCGCCGTGGAGGGCGTCCCGGTTCTGGTCCAGCCAGACGAGGCTTGGATCGCGATCGACGGTATCAACAATAAAGTCGTTAAGGGCACCTCATCCAACTTCGCGTGGGTCGATCAAGGCTATGACGGAGACCCTAACCATGCCAGGGGTTGGGAAGCATCTTTCTCCCTCGCCCCGGGGAGCTACCTGCTCTGGGCACACACAAATGTGTACGACGATAGCGAATCCCAGACCTCAGGGACCAACAGGGACGGGATCGATCTCGTGATCCAGTGCTCTGAGGAACCGGCCACCATCGGCGACTTTGTGTGGGATGACCTG
>CAZMKJ010000075.1:0-3714 GCA_964567075.1 uncultured Dehalococcoidia bacterium | reverse complement strand
CTGCGGCAGGGTGTCCATCCCAAGATAGTGAGCGAAAGGCTCGGCCACAGCACCGTCGCTATTACGCTCGACACCTACAGCCATATCTTGCCTGGATTGCAGGAGGCCGCAGCCCAGCGATTCGAGGAGGGGCTGCAGACGGCTCCGGCTGAGGTGCCAGTTGTAGCCACCCGTTAGCAAAATGTTAGCAAGTTTACCATTAGGCTATGGTTTGGTGTATAATTTGAACCCAGGAGGGGTGACCGAGAGGTCTATGGTGGCGGTCTTGAAAACCGTTGGGCGGAAGCCCCGTGGGTTCGAATCCCACCCCCTCCGCGGGGAGGATAAATGACCACCAAATCAGAAGAGGCTAAAGAACAAGTGCTCAGGGTAACCAAGGAGCGAGATGTGAAATTCATCAGGCTTTGGTTCAGCGATATCTTGGGCTTTCTCAAGAGCTTTTCCATAACCGTAGAGGAACTGGAAGCTGTCTTTGAGCAAGGTGTTGGCTTTGATGGCTCCTCCATCGAGGGTTTTGCCCGCATCGAGGAAAGCGATATGATCGCCATGCCAGACCCGACCACTTTCCAGATCATCCCCTGGAGGCCCAAGGAGCAGGCGGTAGCCCGGATGTTCTGCGATATCCTGAGGCCGGGAGGGCATCCTTTTGCGGGCGACCCCAGATATGCGCTCAAGAAAAATCTGAAGCGAGCCGCCGACATGGGCTATGCGTTCTATGTCGGGCCAGAGATGGAATATTTCTACTTTCGCAATTCCTCAGCAACTGAGCCCCTGGATTATGGCGGTTACTTCGACTTAGTTGCTCCCGCCACCAGCGATATCCGGAGGGAGACCGTGCTCAACTTAGAGCAGATGGGCATTAAGGTGGAGCACAGCCACCATGAGGTCGCTACCAGCCAACACGAGATCGACATCAGGCATGCCGAGGCTTCGACTATGGCTGACAATGTCATGACTTATCGTTTGGTGGTAAAGCAAATAGCATTACAGCACGGCGTCTATGCCACCTTTATGCCCAAACCGGTCTCGGACATCAATGGTAGTGGCATGCATGTCCATCAGTCGCTGTATAAGGGCGAACAAAACGCCTTCTTCGATAAAGAGGATAAATACCACCTGTCAAAGATAGCCAAATGCTATATCGCCGGGCTGATGAAGCACGCCCCAGAGATCACCGCTATCACCTCGCAATGGGTTAACTCGTATAAGAGGCTTGTCCCCGGCTATGAGGCTCCAACCTATATCACCTGGGGCACACGAAATCGCTCGGCGTTGGTTCGCATCCCCGAATATCAGCCAGGCAATGAAAAGGCGCTCAGAGCTGAGTTCAGGTCCCCAGACCCGGCATGCAATCCATACCTCGCTTTCGCGGTCATGCTCGCCGCCGGGCTTGAGGGCATCGAGCAGAAATATGAGCTGCCACCGCCAGTGGAGCAAGATGCATTTCGGCTATCAGAGGAGGAGAGGAAGAGAAGGAATATCGGCAGCCTGCCGGCGAGCCTGCAGCAAGCTATCGAGCTTATGGAGGGAAGCGAGCTGGTGAGGAGATGCCTTGGCGACCATATATTCTTCGGCTTCCTCAGGAACAAGAAGGCGGAATGGGATGCCTACCGAACCCAAGTGACCGAGTATGAAATCAAGAGGTATTTGCCTGTCCTGTAATCCTTGTCACCTATTTAGAAGCCCTAAGTTATGGAAGAGCTTGCTCGGAAATTGACATCCTGGATCGGGGAGCAGGTAAAGGCTGCCGACGCCAAAGGGGTGGTGGTGGGAATGAGTGGGGGATTGGATTCCTCGGTAGTCGCTGTCCTGTGCAAAAAAGCGTTGCCCCAAAATACCCTCGGCGTGCTCCTGCCCTGCTACAGCAGCGAAATCGATTTGAGCCATGCCCATCTTGTAGCCCAAGAATTCGATATCGCAACCACCACTGTGACTTTGGATTCTATCTTCGATGCGGTGAAAAAAGCCCTGCCCAGTGAAGGATTTGACGCTGAGACTGAAAAACTTGCTCAGGCTAACCTGAAACCCAGGCTGCGCATGCTGACCCTCTATTATCTGGCCAACAAACTTGGCTATTTGGTGGTGGGCGGCGGGAACAGGAGCGAGCTTGAGGTGGGCTATTTCACTAAATATGGCGATGGTGGCGTTGACATCCTTCCCTTGGGGAATTTGCTGAAGAGCCAGGTCCGGGAGTTGGCCGGATATCTCGGCATCCCGGAGCAGATCATCAACAAGCCACCCTCAGCCGGTCTCTGGCCGGGGCAAACCGATGAGGCAGAGCTGGGAATAAGCTATGAAGAGCTTGACCGCTATCTCAGTAGCGGCAAAGCAAGCGAAGAGGTCAAGCAAAAGATCGAGGCATTATCCCGCTCAGCCGCCCACAAGCGGTGCCCTCCACCGAGTCCCTAAACTGCCTCGGATTGTTGCTGGGCTTCCTTATCCCCATAGCCCCCAATAGCTTTATGTAATGGAGTTTGGACTTGACTTACCTGGAGAACAGTATACAATAAACCATGAGGGCACAATGCCAATATATGAATATCTTTGTCCCGAGTGCAAGCTCAGATTCGAGTTGCTTCGCCCCATGAGTCGGGCTGATGAGGCTGCCTCTTGTCCTCGTTGCCATGGTAGCGGGCTACGAGTTCTCTCCACCTTCGCTTGCTTCTCCAAAGGCGCTGAGGGCGAATCTTCTTCCCTAGGCGGCTTCAACCAGTGTAACACCTGTTCCGCGCCCAGCTGCGACACCTGCCGACCTTAGCTAAGGAGGTGATGGTGGAACAGGATTTGGACAGCTTTGCCACCTTGGTCTATCTCGTATCCCGGCTGCGAGCTCAAGATGGTTGCCCCTGGGATCGGGAGCAAACCCACACCTCGATCAAGCCATTTCTTGTCGAGGAGGCCTACGAGGTAGTACAGGCTCTGGATCGAGAAGACCCCGCCAAGCTCTGCGAGGAGCTCGGCGATCTGTTGCTGCAGATAGCGTTACATGCTCAAATTGCCGCCGAGGCCGGGGAATTCGACATCGGCCAGGTCCTGAGGAGCATCAACAGCAAGATAATTCGTCGCCATCCCCACGTCTTCGGCGAACTCACAGTTAAGGATGCCAGAGAGGTGCTGCTGAGCTGGGAGGCGCTAAAGCAAGAGGAGCGTGGCGAAGGCGTCTCCATTCTCTCCAGCGTGCCCGATAACATGCCGACCCTGGCCTATAGCCAGGCGATTCAGCAGCGGGCGGCTCGAGTCGGCTTCGATTGGAAGGAACTCAAGGGGATATTAGACAAATTGACCGAGGAGCTGGAGGAACTGGAGCAGGCAAAGGATCAGCAGCAAAGGGTTCGCGAATTCGGTGATATCCTCTTCGCCTTAGCCAATGCTGCTCGCTGGCTCGCTGTCGACCTCGAGGCAGCACTGAGGCAGGCCAACGAGAGGTTCCGTGAGCGCTTTGCCTATATGGAGCAGGCTTGCCAGAGGCGAGGCGTTGCCATGCAGGAGCTTTCCCTGGAGCAGCTTGATGAGCTCTGGGAGGAAGCGAAAAAGAAAGGCTAAAGCTCACTGCTCTTCACTTGCCCCAGATTAAAAAATCGGGGCGAGAGGATTTGAACCTCCTCCAGCCAGCAGTCCTCAGAGGATATTCAATAATCGGGGCGGGCGGATTCGAACCGCCGACCTCAGCGTCCCGAACGCTGCGCGCTAACCAGGCTGCGCTACGCCCCGCAA
>CAZMKJ010000074.1:0-3743 GCA_964567075.1 uncultured Dehalococcoidia bacterium | reverse complement strand
GCTCTGCATCCCGGCGCCGACAATGCTCACCTTGCCCAGCTTGGCATCGCTGGCGCAGCCTCTGGCCCCAATTGCCTCGACCACGGGCTTGACTACAGCTATGGCCTTATCAAGGTCACTCCTGGCCACGGTGAAGGTCAGGTCGGTAACCCTCTCCACACTGGCATTCTGAACAATTGTATCGACATTGACATTTGCTCGTGCCAGGGGCTCGAAGATAGCGGTGGCAATGCCCGGCCTATCGGGGACGCCGAGGATGGTGACCTTGGCCACATTGAGATCCTGAGTAATGCCTCGCACTTTGTTCCGAACCTCCATTGCAATCCCTCCATGAACCAGAGTGCCCGGTTTTTCGCTGAAACTGGATGCCACTAGGATGGGTATCCCGTAGAGCTCGCCTAACTCCACTGCCCTGGGATGCATCACCCTGGCTCCATAAAATGCCAGCTCCAGCATCTCCTCATAGCCGATCTGATCAAGCTTTCGCGCCTCGGGGACGAGACGGGGGTCGGCGGTATATATGCCATCGACATCGCTGTAGATCTCACAGCGCTCGGCACCGAGCCCCGCCGCCAGGGCTACTGCTGTGATATCGGAGCCGCCGCGGCCCAAGGTGGCGATGTCCTTCTCCTCGGTGAGCCCTTGAAACCCGGCGACGATGACGATTTTCCCTGCTTTAAGCTCTTTTATCACCCGGTCTGGAACCACACCCATGATTCGAGCCCGACTGTGTGCTTTGTCCGTCCTGATCCCGGCCTGGGCCCCGCTGAGGCTGATGGCCTTATATCCCAGAGACTTCAGCGCCATTGCCAGCAGGGTGCTGGATACGATCTCACCGGTGGAAAGGAGGGAGTCCAGCTCCCTCTCGTCAGGGCGATCGCTGACCTGGTAAGCTAAGCTGATGAGCTCATCAGTGGCCTCGCCCATAGCTGAGGTTACCACCACTACCTTATCCCCTCTCTCCTTGGCCAATGCTATCCTGCGGGCGACATCTCTGATCTTGGCGGCATCAGCCAGCGAGCTGCCTCCATATTTCTGCACAATAAGCGCCATTTACTACTCCCTAATTAGCCGCTCCATGATGGTATGTCCCTGCTTGACGAAAACGCCTGTGTTTTTGGCTTCTGCTTCTGTGAATCTCTTCGCCCCGATAGCCTGAATCCCCGGTCCCCAGAGCATAAATGGCACCGGTTCGGGGGAATGGGTTTGAATTGTGATGGGCGTTGCGTGGTCAGGTATAACTAACACGCGAAGGGCAGTCCCCTTCCAGGAGCGGAGTCGGCTTACAATCTCTCGGTCTACCCTTTCAATAGCCGTTATCTTATCGTCAATGGAGCCAGCGTGAGCGGCTTCATCCGGTGCCTCAATATGGATGACCACCAAGTCACGCTCCGTGAGCGCCTTCAGGGCACCGGCTGCCTGGGCAGCGTAATCGTTGTCCAAGCCGTCGGTTACGCCTGGGATGTCCAGCACCTCGATTTCCACCATCTTTGCCAAGCCTCGGAGAAGGTCAACCCCCGAGGTCATTGCGGCGTCGAGACGATAAATCTGCCTGAAGGATGGCATATCGGGTGTTTTCCCGCTGCCCCAGAAGAGCCAAATCATGGTGGCCGGTATGTCACCACGAGCGCGCCGCGCTATGTTCACTGGATGCTCTCGCAGCACCTCTTCCGAGCGCGCCATGAGGTCTCGTAGTAGCTCGCTTCCTGGACCATGTGGGAGGAATTCATCAATAGGCTTGTCGGGAATGTCATGTGGAGGAGTGCAAGTAGCCAAGAGTGTATCCTCCCGCCCTGCTATTTTACACAGGTGTCTATAGCTAACGCCGGGGTAAAAGTGTATCCCATCACTGCCCAAGCTCCTCTCTAAAGCGGCAATGAGGGCATGAGCCTCGCTGTCTTCGATATAGCCTGAGCTGTAGCTCCACATTCTTCCATCCCGAGTGGCAACCAGATTGCAGCGAAAAATAGCATCGCCTTGCTCAAGAGGAACGCCCATGCTCCTTGCCTCTATGGCGCCTCTGCCGTGATAGTATACCTTTGGATTGTAACCAAGCACCGACATACAGGCGCAGGCGCTTGAAGGCTCCATGCCGAGGGGCACGGTTCGCACCATGCCAATAACGCCCTCCTTTGCCATGGCATCCAGGTTAGGGGTATGGGCAAGCTCCAAGCAGGTTTTCCCACCGCGCTCAGCCAGCGGCCAGCCGGAGGCACCATCAATTATGACAACACAATACTTCACCAATTCCCCTACTTAGCTTAGTAATCTTCAGACACCATTGTATTCGGGTGTGGAGTGTATTTAAGTATAACATCAGCCTTGAGGGAGTTCAAGAAAGTGAGGTTGCCATCTCTTAATCTATCGGAAAGGGGCAGCGTCTTGAGCACACGGTCGCCGTTCTCAGTGGAAACACCTCCTCAGGGGCAAGGTTTGCCCGATCTCGATAGCAGCGAAGCCATATTTGTCGCGGATGCGGTCGATAGCCCTATTAAGGCATTCCAGCCTCTGCGTCTTGGCGTCTAACATATTGAGTTGCTTCCCCTGGCTCAGGCTGGAGACCCTAATGCCAATGAGCCGCACAAGCTTGTGCCTCTGGCTGAGCGCCTTCTCCATCAGCTCACGCCCGACCTCGAAGATAACCTGGTCAACTTCGCTGGCCTCGTTCAGGGTCTGGCTTCTGGTGATGGACTTGAAATCGGCATATCTGAGCTTTAAGGTGATGCATCTGGCTCTTTTACCGTTTGCTCTGAGCTCAGCGCCCACCTCTTCGCTGAGGCGGCGCAACGTTGCCTGGAGAAAGCGGCGATCAAGGGTATCCCGGGCAAAAGTGGTCTCCCGGCTTATCGACTTAGGCGGGCTGGCACCCTGCACTTTCCTTTCATCGATGCCATTAGCATAGCGATGCAGCAACTCAGCCATAGCACCGAAGTTCTGTCTCAGAAATGAGGGCGGGGCCTCAGCTAATTGCCCGATGGTATTGATGCCCATAGCCGTTAACACACGTTCTGTCTTGGCCCCGACGCAGGGCAGCTTGGTCAGGGGCAACGGCGCCAGGAACTCTCGCTCTGCCCCCGGAGCGACCTCGATAAGACCATCGGGTTTGCTCAAGCTTGAGGCCACCTTAGCCACCACCTTGGACGAGGCGATGCCTACCGAAGCAGTAACCCCGATCTCATCCTTTATCCTGCTTTTGATCTTGGACGCAGTCTCTCGAGCGGGTCCATAAAGCGGTTCAAAGCCAGTGAGGTCTATATAGGCCTCATCAAGCCCCAGCGGCTCCACATCCGGGGCGAAGTCGGCGAGGATGCCGAGGAACTTGACCGAGGCATCACGGTAGCGGTCGAAGCTCCCGCGGAGGAAGACAGCCTGGGGGCAAAGGCGGTGAGCGGTGACGAGCGGCATGCCAGCACGCAGCCCATAGGCTCGAGCTTCATAGGAGGCGCAGGAGACCACGCCCCGGGCATCAAGGTGACCACCGACTACCACCGGCTTGCCCAAAAGCTCGGGGTTCAGTGCCCTCTCCACCGAGACGAAAAAGGCATCGAGGTCGATATGAGCTATGCGCCTCATGAGAACATTAGTTCGAACCAATTATAGCTTGCTCCACAGCCATTGTCAATAGGGGCATTGATTTGCTGATCTAAACAGGCTATACTATTCTGGAATTGAGCAAGGAGGGGAAATGCCGGAGGAAGAGATTGGGCAGGTATCTACCTTCTTCGCCCGACCGGTGGTCGCTG
>CAZMKJ010000073.1:0-3813 GCA_964567075.1 uncultured Dehalococcoidia bacterium | reverse complement strand
TTGCTTCTTCACCAGCAAAAGGTCGATCATCAAAGCCATGGTTTACCGTGCCATATCCCTTAGAGGTGAGCTTTGCGCCCGGGGATATGAGGTGATCGAAATCTATCCCTATGCCAGCAAGGTCCGCCTCTTTGGCAAATCGATCCCGTCAAAGCTTAAGCCCGCCGGGCTCGCGGCGTTAAGAACTCTTGTTACCGGTCTAATGCCAAGCCTAACCTCTCAAGCGGCGGACTTGAGCCATGACCTGTGCGATGCCCTCATCGCTGCCTATACCGGCTATTTATATTCTCAAGGGATGGCAGAGCCTGTGGGCGATGCCGAAGAGGGGCTGATCTTCATCCCCAAGCTTCAAGTCAGGGCTTGAATGCCTTGACTCTGATGCTGGCTATTTTATCTCGCAAATCCAAGTAGGTTTGACCTTTATCGGTTTCAACGAGGAAGGGGACTTCCGCTTCTTCAGCTACCACTTTGACAAAGCCAGCGGCCCGGATCTTATCTAAATACACATCCCTCTTAAGCGCACCGGCAACGCATCCGGCCCAGTGCTCCAGGCTGTCCTTGATATCCTGAGGCAAATCCTGGAGCAGGACGATATCAGAGATAGAGAGCCGGCCCCCGGGCTTGAGCACCCGGAAAGCCTCCCTGAATACAGCATCCTTGTCCGGGGAGAGGTTGATAACACAGTTGGAGATGACAACATCTACCGAGTTGCTCTCGACTGGTATGTGCTCCATTTCGCCAAGGCGAAATTCCACGTTTTCGGCTCCTATCTTTTGGGCGTTCTCCCGAGCCAGTCGGATCATCTCCGGCGTCATATCGAGGCCAATGACCCTGCCCATTGCTCCCACCCTTTGCGCGGCGAGGAAGCAATCGATCCCTCCGCCACTGCCTAAGTCGAGCACTATTTCGCCGGCCTTGAGCTCGGCGATAGCTATTGGATTGCCGCAACCCAATGCAAAGTCGGCCACGCTCTGGGGCAGGGCCTCAAGCTCCTCCTTGGTATACAGCATTTCAGCATATGGCTTCACCTCGCCAGGAGTGCAGCAGCTTGATGGCACCCCAGAGGGACAGCAAGACCCCGCCTTTTCCTGCTCTTGTGCCCGCTTACCATAGCTTTCTTGGACAAATTTCTTGATTTTCTCGGCATCCTTTTCCATTTCTCCTCCCATTATCTCTTAAACCAAGGCTTGCGGTCAACAATGCCTTCTAGCACCTTTTACACTGCCATTTTAAGGAACGGCGCCAATCATCCTTAAGCCCATATAGACCATCACCGCGATGAATATCAATCGCAGCCACTTGGCTGGCAACATATGTGCCGTCCTGGCACCGACCTGTGCCATAGCGATGCTGGTGGCAGCTAATGAGCCCCAGGCTATCCAGTTGACGTAGCCCGTAGAGTAAGCTGGCAGGCCTGATACATTAAGGCCGTTTAGGAGATAGCCGAGGGCTCCAGCAGCACCGCTAAACATCATCACCGCAAGTGAAGTGCCAACAGCTTGATGCATCTTGAATCTTAGTGCTGTGGTCAGAATAGGGATCAGGAACACGGCGCCGCCGAGCCCGATAAGACCGCTCACAATCCCTAAAGGGAAGCCCCAGGCAACCCAGAGTCGCGGGTCATCCTTTGGCTCCTCCTCAATCCTCGGCGGTTTGGCAACGAGCATCCATAAAGCAGCAGCGAGGATCACACCCCCAAAGGCAACCTTTATCGCTTCGCCGCTGATAAACTGCGAGGTAATTGTGGAGCCTAATAACGCCCCCGCCGCCGCTGCGATGCCCAGGGTAATGGCTGCTTTCCACCAAACTGCCCCCTTGCGGTGATGGGCCCAGGAGCCGCTGATAGCTCCAAAGAAGACCACCAACAAATTGCTGCCGAAGGCAACCTTCACTGCTATATCTATGGGAAAGCCCATGCCGGTAAATACCATCGTCGTTACCGGCACCATGATGAAGCAGCCGCCAAGGCCAAGAAGCCCCTGGGCAAAACCAACCCCTATGCCCGTAGCGAGCAGGAGGAGAATATATTCTGTGGGCACCTTACTCCGTTAAGATTCCGCGCCAATAGCTTGCATTCTTTTATATTATACACCTTACCCTTGGCAACCTCGTGCCCGGAGACTCTATTGCGTGGATTTCCTCACGTGCCTCCGCCGCCATTGGCCAGCTGAGGCTTTGGCCGATAGAAGAACTTCCTTGTCCTGAGGCACAGCCAGACCAAAAAGAGCATAAAAGGAACCTCGGTCAAAACGCCGACCACTGTGGCCAACGCTGCCCCTGAACCCAAACCGAACACCGTTATGGCTACGGCGACAGCGACCTCAAAATGATTGCTGCCGGCGATTAGGGCCGTCGGCGCCGCATCCTCATAGGGAAGGCGGATGAACTTGGAGACAATGTATGTGATGGCGAAGACGAGCAGGATGTTGGCGAATATGCCGATACTTATCATGCCGATGGCCTTCGGCAGCTCAATGATCACATAACCTTGCAAACTGAATAAGACCACCAAGGTCAGAAGAAGGGCGATTACCGCCACTGTGCGCAGCGGCGGCACCAGCCTGGTCTCAAACCACTCCATGCCCTTGCGTTTGATTGCTTGCGAGCGGGTGAAATATCCCGCTATCAGGGGCAGGCAGATATAGATCGCTACGGAAAAGGCTATCGTGGCCCAGGGTATTGGAATGCCGGAAACCCCCAACAGGAGGCCAGCCAATGGAGCGTAAAGAAATACCATCGTTAACGAGTTTATGGCAACCATCACCAGGGTATGTCCCATATTGCCCTCGGCTAAATAGCTCCACATCAGGACCATAGCAGTGCAGGGGGCAACGCCGAGGAGGATCATCCCAGCCCTGTACTCGAGGGCGGCCTCTGGAGGTAGAAACCCCTTGAAGATAACTCCGAGGAATAGCCAGGCAAATAATGCCATGGTGAATGGCTTTATAGCCCAGTTGGCAATGAGCGTGGTCAGTATCGGCTTCGGCGTCCTGACAGCCTTTTTCACCTGGGCAAAGTCTATCTGCACCATTATCGGGTAAATCATGCCGAAGAGACAAATAGCAACGGGGATGGAGACTTCGGCAACAGTTAATTTGCCCAATTCGGTGGAGATTTGAGGAAAGGCACGACCCAGGCCGATGCCGGCACCGATGCAGAGCACCACCCACAGAGTTAGGTACTTTTCCCAGATTGTAAGCCGACGCTGCTTCTTTTCTGCCATTTTAATGCTTCTATGCGCATACCCGCATACAAAAGGCAAAAAACTTTATCTGCTTGGCTATCGCCTCTGAACACATCCCGGCCCGACCCTCACTGCCTGCTTCAACCTCTCCCTGTCTTCGGCTACGATGTCATTGTCATCCAGGGATTTTCTCAAAATATCGAGAAGCGAAGTGGAATATCTCCCCACCACTTCTTCATCGATGGAATAGACAACCCAGAGTCCATCCCTCCTTGACTTGACAAAGCCGGCATCATGCAACAGACCCAGATTTCGCGATGCTCTGGTTTGGGAGATATCCAAAGCCTGCATCACCTCACAGACGCAACATTCCCTCTCCAGGAGAAGCTTAAGGATTCTAATCCTGGTCTCATCGGAGAGGGCTTTAAAGACTTTGATCAAGTCTCGCACTTAGCCGCCTTGTAAAGGATATGCGCTTATTCGCATATAAATTATAAAACAATGATCCCCCTGTGTCAATCGTATTGTATTTTTCGCAGGTTTGTTGTATTTTATATGGCAGCGGGGCGTGGCGCAGCCCGGTAGCGCACCTGCATGGGGTGCAGGGGGTCGGAGGTTCAAATCCTCTC
>CAZMKJ010000072.1:0-3849 GCA_964567075.1 uncultured Dehalococcoidia bacterium | reverse complement strand
GCCATCCCAGCGTTGATAAAGTCGATAAATGGAAAAGAGGCTGAGGCTGAGATTGGCGGCATCAGCCGCCGTGTCAGCCTGTGGCTCACCCCTGAGGCCAAGGTGGGGGATTATGTGCTCATCCACACCGGCTATGCGATAAATGTCCTGGACCAAGAGGAGGCTCTGGAGACGCTTCGGCTCCTGGAGGAGTTGAGTGAGGTTTATTGATGAATTTCGCCGCTCTGACTTAGCCCAGAAGCTCATCGCCCGGATCAAGCAAAAAGCCCTCAGCCCTGCCAGATTCATGGAGTTCTGCGGTGGGCATACCGTGGCTATCTTCAAATTTGGCATCAGGCAGCTCCTGCCCCCCACCATTGACATGCTTTCCGGTCCCGGCTGCCCCGTTTGTGTTACCGACAACTCAGACCTGGATAAAGCCATTGCCTTGGCTCAGCTCCCCGATGTAATCGCCGCCACTTTTGGCGATATGGTCAAGGTCCCCGGTAGCCACTCCAGCTTGCAGAAGGCTAAAGCCGAGGGCGCCGACGTCCGCATCGTCTATTCCACTATGGACGCCCTCCAGATCGCCAGAGAAAATCCTTCCCAATCGGTGGTCTTCATTGGCATTGGTTTCGAAACCACAGCGCCTACCATTGCCGCCTCCGTCCTTCAGGCAGAGCAAGAGAAGCTTGATAATTATTACGTCCTCTCCTTGCACAAGCTGACGCCTCCTGTGATCAAGGCCCTTCTCGACTCAGGAGAGGTCAAGCTGGATGGCATCGTTTGCCCCGGGCATGTGAGCACCATTATCGGCTCCAGCCCCTGGGAATTCGTCGCCAGGGACTATGGCATCGCCTGCGCCGTCTCCGGATTTGAGCCCATAGATATATTGCTTTCCATTGAGATGTTGGTATCTCAGGTAGAGGACAAAGCCCCGAAGGTAGACATCGCCTATCGCCGAAGCGTGCGCCCTGATGGCAATAGAAGGGCTTTAGAGCTCATGGACACTGTTTTTGAGCTCTGCCCCGCCCGCTGGCGCGGGATCGGGCTCGTCCCTGACAGCGGGCTGAAATTGAGGAGGGAATTCGAGCGCTTCGATGCCGAGCTGGCATTCAATATCGACCCCGGACCTACCTATGAGCCAAAAGGGTGTATCTGCGGCCACATCCTGAGGGCAGTGAAGACCCCGATGGATTGCGAGCTCTTCGCTACGCTATGTACCCCAGAGCACCCTGTGGGACCCTGTATGGTCTCCTCTGAGGGAAGCTGCTCCGCTTACTATCTTTACGGAGCCGCTTATGAGCCATAAGATCCTGTTAGCACACGGCAGCGGTGGCAAGCTTGCCCATGACTTAGTGGAGAAGGGCTTCCTCCCCGCGTTCCGAAATCCCCTCTTAGCTAAACTCGATGACTCAGCGGTCTTCGAATTCAAAGGCCGTCTCGCTTTCACCACCGATAGCTATGTAGTCAACCCCATTTTCTTCCCCGGCGGTGACATCGGGAAGTTGGCAGTTTGTGGCACAGTAAACGACTTAGCTATGGTGGGCGCTATGCCTCTATATTTAAGCCTGTCTTTCATCATTGAGGAGGGACTGCCCCAGAGTGACCTGGAGGGAGTGGTGGACTCTGCACGAAAGGCAGCCGATGAAGCGGGGGTCGAAATCATCACCGGTGACACCAAGGTAGTAGATAGAGGCAGTGCCGATAAGCTGTTCATCAATACCGCTGGTATCGGCATGGTAGCAGAGGGAGTCGATATCTCAGGCTGGAATGCCAAGCCCGGGGATAAGGTGCTGCTGAGCGGAACCATCGGCGACCATGGCATCGCTGTGCTCAGCCAGCGGGAGGGCCTCACTTTTTCCACCGAGCTTGAAAGCGACTGCGCCCCGTTGAATAACTTGGTGGCTGAGATGCTAAGCGCAAGCTCCCAAGTCCACTGCCTGCGAGACCCGACCAGAGGCGGTCTCGCCACCTCCCTCAATGAGCTGGCAAGGCAATCTAAGGTCGGCATTAGAATCGATGAGGACAAAGTTCCAGTGCGGGAAGAGGTATTTGCCGCCTGCGAGATGTTAGGCTTCGACCCTCTATATGTGGCTAATGAAGGAAAGCTGGTGGCAATTGTTGCCGCCGCAGATGCAGAACAACTCCTTGATGTTATGCAAAGAAATCACTACGGCAGGGATGCCGCCATCATCGGCGAGGTCAGAGAAGAGCACCCAGGGCGAGTGGTGCTGAAGACCAAGCTCGGCGCCTCAAGAATAATCGATATGCTCGTCGGCGATTTACTGCCCCGCATTTGCTAACTCGTCAAGCACCGTCTGCACCACTTGGGGGACAGCCATCTCCACTTCAGGAGTTAAGCTTTCGCTGAAGGTGGTGATATCTGCTACTTCTACGGCGAAGATGATGATTTCCTCGGGCAGCGATAAACTAAGCCTTTTCCCCAACTCTAAAGCCGAGGCGAAATCGACATCGTGAGGCGAGCAAAGGTGCTGAGAGAGTCTGAAATCCTCCGGTGTCAGCCGATGAACCTGCCCTACTTTCCCCTCCCTGCTGGGAACGGCATCGATGATTATCGCCCGCTGATAACCGACGAGCAAATCCAAAAGATTGAGACCAACAGCATTGGTCTCGGTCACAGTGACCTCAGGGTCTTCGATTTTCCATTGCAAAATCTCAGCTATCCGATTCCCCACGCCATCATCGCCCAGAATCGGGTTGCCCAAACCTAAGACAAGCGTCCTCAAAATCAGCCTTCAAAAGCGGGGCTTTACCCGCCAAAGGGCGGATATTCATCCCGCATAAAATTGGTATAAGCGCTCACATTATTACTATAGCGCATATACCTAACCACAAAATCAAACAGCCCCCTTGGGTATCTACCGTTGAACAAGATAGCCCACCAAGCAATGAAGACGCAAATGCAAGCAATCATTCCGTATATCCAAAGCACAAAAAGATGGGGAATAACAAGAAGCCATTTGATAAAGATGAGAACTCTCGATAGGCGATCAGGATATTCAACGTTGAATGTTACCGGGTGGTATGCCATCACTTCACCCCCTCCCCGCGAAGATTAGTCTTTGGGCTGATTTTATAGACGACTGCACCAATTGTCAAGAGCCAACGGCCGTAACTCTACGCCCTCAGGTTTCGGCTCAGCCTCTTCAGCTCATTCCCCTCGGGGTCGCGGATAATGACCTCGAGTGGCATCTGCCCAGGCAAGGAATGAGTAGCGCAAGCCATGCACGGGTCGTAGGCACGAAACGCCATCTCGACCATGTTCAAAAGCCCCTCCTCGACCTCTCCACCCTTAATCAATCCCAGCGCCGCCTTCTTAATCGACATGCACATGGCAGCGTGGTTATTGCCTGTGGCTACAATCAGGTTCACTTTCTGGATCATGCCTTTCTCATCTGTTTGATAATGGTGGTAGAGAGTGCCTCTGGGGGCTTCTACTACGCCTACCCCCTCATCAGGGGTCGCTGTGGGAATAGTTCGCACATTGGGGTCGGTGATCTCTGGATCCTGACAAAGCTCCAGAAGACGCTCGGCAGCATATAGCAACTCCACAAGCCGGGCCCAGTGAAAGGCCAGGGTGGCATGAACCGGCTTGCCGCCAAGCGTTTGATAGAACTTCTCATACGCCTCTTGAGCCAAGGGAGTGGCCATGCCATCAGCGACATTGAGTCGAGCCAAGGTATTCACCCGATAGACGCCGCTATCCTTGCCCTCAACCATGCCCTTCCAGCCCACTTTCTTCAGGAAGGGGAACTTGAGGTAAGACCAAGGCTCGGTGTGCTCGGCAACATAGTCCAGATACTGGGCCGGCTTGAACTTAGCTACCTCCTTCCCCTCCTCATCGAC
>CAZMKJ010000071.1:0-4241 GCA_964567075.1 uncultured Dehalococcoidia bacterium | reverse complement strand
ACGATGTTATGGGAATCATGGGCGACGGAGATGGCCAGGGCTCCTTTTTTCAGGCCGAAGCCTTTGACCAGCCCGAGGCCGATGTTACCTGTGGCCTTGTGCCTTTCTACTACCACCAATTTGAGAATATCACGCTCGATATCGGGCTCGATGAAGCCTTGCTCCACTTTAGCTCGCTCATCCGTTCTTTTCGTCAGTACCTGGTCGGGGATGATCTCGATGACGGGTGAGGTCTCCCCCGTGGCTGGTATTTTCAAGGCTTCAACAGCGAAGGGCTTGATATTCATGGTATGGGTCAGCTCTGGGTCAGCGAGAAGTGGAGCTGAAAACAGTGGCTGGCTATCTTGGGCCACGAGCTTCCCTCGGTAGAAGACCATATCAACTTGGAAACAGTGGAGGTCGCTTATTACAATGAGGTTGGCCACATACCCCGGGGCTACAGCCCCAATGCGATGGAGCCTGAAGTGCTCAGCGGGGTTAATGGTCGTCATCTGGATGGCACGAACAGGGTCGAGACCTTTTTGAATTGCCTTTCTGACCACGGCCTCGATATCGCCATCCCGCAATAGGTCAGAGGCTGTGCGGTCATCAGTCACGAAAAGGCACCTTTTATAGGTGTTATCTGTGACCAAGGGAAGCAGGGCGTCGAGGTTCTTCGCTTGTGATCCTTCTCTGATCATGAGATACATCCCTCGGCGCAATTTCTCCCCTCCCTCTTCAAAGGCAGTGGCTTCGTGCTCGGAGCGGATGCCGGCGCAAAGATAGGCGTTCAAATCCTTTCCGCTGAGCCCTGGGGCATGGCCGTCGATCACTCTGCCATTGAATAGCTCGATCTTGGCTAAGACCTCTGGGTCGCGGAACAGAACCCCGGGGAAGTTCATCAGTTCGCCGAGCCCGGTGACATTCTCCCAGGCCAAAGTGGTCTTAAGCTCTTCAATGCTGACCTGGGCTCCGGCGGTCTCCAGATGAGTCGCCGGAACGCAGGAGGGGGCCATGAGGTACAGGTCTAAGGGCAAGTCCCTGACAGCATCGAGCATGAATCTGATGCCCCTGAGCCCCGAGACATTGGCGATCTCGTGAAGGTCAGTAGCCACAGCGGAAACGCCTCGGGGCACCGCCGTCTTAGCAAACTCAGCGGGGTGCAACATCGTGCTTTCCAGATGAATATGCCCGTCGATTAGTCCTGGCGCCAGGTATCTGCCTCCGAGGTCTATCACCTCTTTGCCCTGGTGATAATCACCAACGCCGGCAATGTGGCCTTGATAGATAGCAACACTCCCTTCCTCGATCTCGGCGTTGAGGGTATTTATGATCTTGGCGTTGACCAGCACGAGGTCGGCGGGGCTTTCCCCCCGAGCCGTGGAGATCAATCCCTCCAAGTTCATGTTCATACTTCCACAAAGCAAACATCGCGCAGATAGCGAAATCTCTCATCCCAGTCGATTCCATAGCCGACGACGAAGACGTTGGGGATGCTAAAGCCGAGGTAATCGATGGGGACATCGATCTTGCGCCGGGATGGCTTGTCTAATAGGGCGCAGAGCTTGAGCGACGCCGGCTTTTTCTTTTTCAGGTTGTCAAGGAGAAAGCGAATGGTGAGGCCGGTATCTACAATGTCTTCGATGACCAGGACATGCCTGCCCTTGACCGGGGTTTTGAGCCCTTGCACTACTTTCACCTTGCCGGCACTCTCTGTAGCTCCCTTGCCATAGCTGGAGAGGCCGACGAACTCGATCTCGACGGGAATGCCCATCATCCGGATCAGATCGGCCATGAAGACGAAGCTCCCCTTGAGGATGCCGATGACGAGCGGATGCTTATCTCGATATTCCTCTTTGAGGGTGCCAGCTAACTCAGCCACCTTTTCCATCACCTTTTGCTCGCTGATCAGGACTCTAGTCTCAACCATGGAGCCTCCTTTAAATCTTGCCCACCGGCATAAGATAGATCACGCTCTCCTTCTTGCCATCAACCCCCATTATCTTGTTATATCCTTGGTCATCGAAGGCACCTACGGCACAGGTGCCAAGCCCCAGTGCTGTGGCCACCAGATAAATGTTCTGGCTGATATGGCCTGCCTCCAAAAGGATATAGCGATAAGCTCGCTCCCGATATCTCCACGCGCTGCGCTCAAAGACGGCGCTCAGCACCAGGACGACGCTGGCTCGCTCCATCATCTCCTCTCCCAGGGCATGACGCATCATCTGGTGGCGGAAATCACCCTCACGAACCAGTGCTAAGGAATGGTCAGCAACAAAGTAGTGATAAATGCCCTGGGCCAACCCCTCGACATTATTTATCACAGGGTAGATCTCGATAGGATAAAGAGCTCCCGCTGATGGAGCGGCCCGGAGCTGCTCTCGCTTCTCGGTGATGCCATAGGCATAATGAAGAAGCCGTGATAGCTCGAGCAAAGATAGAGGCATATCCTTGAACTCGCGCTCCGACCTCCTGCTGTCGATAGCTCGGTCCACGCTGAGCCCGCCGAATTCAACCTCCCTTGGCAGCTCTATCTTGGCCATAGTCAAGCCTCGCACAGATAATAATTATAACCTGAGTGCCGTGAGCTGTCTATCGGGGGTTGTTTTCCTTGGGCAGGATGACGATATGGGGCACCTCGGCTGAGGGGTGTTGTTCGATATGCACCGCAGCGCCGAAGACATCGTAGATGGTCTTTTCGGTCAAAACTGTGGCAGGGGGTCCCTGGGCGAAGATAGCGCCCTCCTTGAGCAGGACTAAGCGGTCGAAATAAAGCGCCGCTAGGTTGAGGTCGTGCATGGCGCCGAGAACAGTGACCCCCTGTTCTCGATTGAGCCCCTTGACCAGCTCCAAAATCTCCACCTGATGATTGATATCAAGGTGAGCTGTGGGCTCATCTAAGAGGATAAGCTTTGGTTCCTGGGCTAAGGCCATAGCCAGAATGGACTTCTGCCGTTCCCCTCCGCTGAGTTCATTAAAGGTGCGCTTGGAAAACTGCTCGATGCCGGTGAGCTCCATAGCGCGCCTTGCTATACTACGATCCCTCTCCCCCTCTCTGGAGAGGGTGTTGATGAATGGGGTTCGCCCCAGCATCACGACCTCGGCAACGGTGAAGGCGAAGGGGATGTTGAAGTATTGGGGCACCACGGCAACTCGCCGCGCGATCTCCTTTCGAGATAGTTTTCTCAGCCTTGCCTCTCCCAGCAGCACCTCACCTCGCTCCGGGTTCAGCACCCCGGCGGCGAGCTTGATGAGAGTGGTCTTGCCTGAGCCATTGGGACCGAGAAGCGCCACCATCTCTCCTTTTTCAACCATCAAGCTCACCTGGCGCAGGCAGAATCCATCGAGATAGGAGAAGGAGATGTCTTTCATAATAAGTTGGCTCATCTTCAGAACGCATACTCCCTTCTGTAGCGTAGCAAAAGGTAGAGGAATACAGGTCCACCTATAAGCGCAGTCAGGATTCCGAGCTTGAGCACCGTAGGTGCCAGAATGGTGCGAGCGAGGAGATCAGCGAGCACTAAAAATGATGCCCCGGCTAAGGCGGAAGCGGGAAGCACAAGGCGATTATCGGGACCGAAGGCAAGGCGTATGATGTGTGGTATTACCAGCCCGACAAACCCGATGAGCCCGGCAATGCAAACCGCACAGGCGGTGAGCAGGGCGCCAATGCCTAAGAGCAGCACCTTGTCCCGCTCCACATTGATCCCCAGATATGCTGCTCCCTCCTCACCCAAGGAGAAGGCGTTTACGCGAAAGGCAAAAAACGTGGCCAAAATAATCCCCACCAAGATAATCGGCGCCAGCACCGCTATCTGGTTCCAATCAACAGCCGTAATTTGCCCCCAAAGAAATCCATAGATTGCCCCGGCCTTCCAATGTAGCTCGCCCATTACATCGAGCAAAAACCAGCTAATGGCGGTGAGCAGGAAGCTTACAGCAACACCGGCCAGGATTAGGGTCACGACGTGAGTTCTGCCCCCTATCCTGGCCAAGGTATAGACTAAAAACACAGCCCCCAATGCCCCCAAGAAGGCGGCGATTGAAATTATCCCGAAACCTGAGAAGGATAACGTTGCGGGGAGGAAAATCATGGCGATGGTAAGCCCGAAAAGCGCCCCTGAAGATGTGCCGATGAGATATGGGTCGGCAAGCGGGTTGCGCAAAAGACCCTGAAACAGTGACCCCGCTGTTGCCAGGGCAGCGCCGACTAAAGCAGCCCCGACAACACAGGGAAGCCTCACTTGGAAGACGATAGCTTC
>CAZMKJ010000070.1:0-4330 GCA_964567075.1 uncultured Dehalococcoidia bacterium | reverse complement strand
GGGTCAAGGACTTCCAGTGGGAATGGGATAGCCTGTTCGATGTCCATCTTGCCTTGGATGCAGCGCCCCAATTCGCCGCTGCAGCTTCCAATCCCGAGATCAATAACTCCTTTATCTATCTCTTAGGCTATGAGTCGGAGCAGGATTTGATAAATCACTGGGAGGCGATAAGGAGGGGGGAGCTTGTTGATGGTGGCTTCAATTGCTGCTTCCCCAGCGTCCACGACCCCACCGAGGCACCTCCGGGACAGCACACCGGGCTCCTGTCCATGCATGCGCCCTACGAGCTTAAGGAAGGAGGGGCCGAAGCTTGGTATGGATACAAGCTCCGAAACCAATATGCCGACCGCGCCTTAGCTACCCTGCGCAAGTATGCTCCCAACATAAACGAGGATAACATCTTGTGGCGCTATATCACTACCCCTCTCGATATAGAGAACAAGTTCGCCGATATGGCCAAAGGTTCAATTAAGCAAGGGGGATATTTCCCGCTCCAGATGGGCTATCTCAGACCCAATGAGGAGTGTTCTCACCACCGCACCCCGATCAAGAACATGTATATGTGTGGTGCTTCCACTTACTCTGGAGGCTGTGTAATTTGGGGTCCTGGCTATAATGCCGCCAACAGGATAGCCGAAGACTTGGGCATTGAGAAATGGTGGCCAAAGCCGGAGATTGTGGCGCGGGCTGAGGAGAAAGGATTACTATAGGGCAAAACAAAAAAGGAGGATTAAAATGGCTGATGCCAGCTATGACGCAGTGGTAATTGGTGGTGGGC
Organism: uncultured Dehalococcoidia bacterium; assembly: GCA_964567075.1. Classification (GTDB taxonomy): domain Bacteria; phylum Chloroflexota; class Dehalococcoidia; order SZUA-161; family JAUWZY01; genus JAUWZY01. The sequence goes on along the minus strand of CAZMKJ010000070.1, from coordinate 3,552 downwards.
ACCACGGATTGATCGTCGCCTGCTATCTACAAGATGCGGGGATGAGTACAGTCGTTCTCGAGAGACAGCACGAACTTGGGGGCGCAATGTGCTCCGACGAGAACACGGCTCCCGGATTTCTGTCCAATCAATGCGCGCACTCTACGCGCTTCTATATCCATCCCGCTTATAGTGATTTCAACCTGGCGGAGAAAGGTCTGGATCTGGTTTTCCCTGAGCTCAGCGAGGGGATGGTATTTGATAACGATAAATGTTTTGTTCCCTATCACTGCTATCCGGTCGTCGATAAGGCTACAGGGCGATCAGAATTTGATCCGAAGAGACTGGAAAAAACTCTGGCCGAGATCGCCAGATTCTCGGAGAGGGATGCCGAGACTACTCGCTATCTCACGGAGATGTGGACCAAAAGATGGGGAGCTGCTTGGCTTGACATGTACTATAATCCACCAGCCCCTTGGGGAGAAAAGAACGCCATAGAACGGATGATGGATGACCCTGAAAGTGGCGTTGAGCCGGTATGGCAGTTTATGACCATCCCCAGGATAGCTTACGATATCTATGAAAGCCCTGAAATGCAGGTCGATTTCATGAGGACGGCGCAGAAGAGCTGCATACTCCATATGAACGAGGTTATCGGCATTGACCAACTTATTGGCGTGGTTGCCCTTGGCGCGGGGATAACTGCCCACTCAATTGTTATCGGCGGCACTCATGCCATAACTCATGCACTGCAGAAAGCGCTTACCATGATGGGAGGGAAATTCTTCGTCTCCAACGAGATTGACAAGATAATCATCGAGAATGAGACGGCAAAGGGCGTTCGCCTCCTTGATGGCACGGAGATCGAGGCCAAAAAGCTTGTCGTGAGCACGGCTGATCCCACTCAAACCATTTTGCGCCTTATCGGCGAAGAGAATGTAAGCCACAAGATCGCACACAGGGCGAGAACCATCGATTATGGCGTTGGCGTTCTCTGGGGCTTTGTGGCGCTCCATGAGGCGCCGAACTACAAAGCAGCCGCGTGGAACCCTGATGTCCTGGATATGCCCAAAGTGTTATGGGGTCCCTGCGATCCCGGCTACCTGAAGCATAAGTTCCAGGCAGAGGCTTATGTCTTTGGCTATCCCAAGAAACTTTGCGTCTTCAGTGGCCGGGACACGCCGTGGGACCCCATACGAGCTCCCAAGGGAAAGCATATCATCTTGTTTGAGGAGTTCTCAGCACCGGCAAGCTACTTCAGCGAAAGGGAATGGATTAAGATCAAACATGAGTTCTTTGATCATTTGATTCGGCAATGGGGGGAATACGCTCCTAACATGACCTGGGACAATGTAATCGCTATCAACTGTGAAAGCTCGTATGATACCGAGAAAAGAAATGTCAACATGATAGAAGGGGACACTGCAGTGGGCAAAATGGTTGCTTCCCAGATGGGAAGGTTCAGGCCTTTCCCAGAGGTCGCGCGCTACAGAATCCCCCCGATAAAGAATCTGTACCTCTCTGGTGCTGGCACCCATTACGCCGGGGGCACAGGCCGAGGCAACAGCTACTCCTGCTTCAAGGTGATAGCGCAGGACTATGGCTTGAAAAAGATCTGGGAGGAAAAGGGGCGTCCTTACTGATCGGGCATTGACAGGAGAGCTAATAGTTTTATAATTCTATTTAAAACAATTAAATAAGGAGGGGAAATGACGTGGGCAGTGTCAGCATATATCCTCGACGACGAGGATATGGAATCACATCCAGCGTGGTTTTGGGGTGCCAAGAATATGCCGCCGATGGGTGCAGGGACTGGTGTGCAAGTCATGAAGATAGTGGAGCAGGGGTTCCTCTGGGCCGCCGATAAGCTTAGCCTGCCTACTACCAAGGGCGTCCTGTGGAGGATCAAAGATGACACCTCATATGTTACCGTGCTGCCGATAACCTCAGAGCAAGAGGTCAAGGAACGTGAGGTCAAATTCAGGCAGGCTATAACCCCCTTTATCGAGAAATGGAACGAGCTATACGACGGATGGATGTCGGAGCTAACGGCTCTCTATAAGCCGTTAAAGGAACTCGATTTGGAAAAGGCGAGCAACATGGAGCTGGTGGACGCCTTCATGGAAGCGGACCGCGTGGGCCGAAGGATGTGCGACATCCATTTCTATGCCATGTATGGTGTCTACGGGATGTATATGCTGTTTGAAGATGTGTGCAAGGAATTGCTTGGCATTAACGATACCAGCCCCACTTTCCAAAGCGTAGTTCGTGGCTTTGACAACAAGATCTTTGAGGGTGATGCCTGGCTATGGCGCCTTTCTCAGCGGGCTCTGGAGCTTGGGCTGGGCGATCTTCTTCAAAGCATGCCAGCTACGGAATTGGCTCCCAGACTTAAAGAGCAGGCTGCGGGGAAGAAATGGCTTGAGGAACTGGGCGAATACCTCGATGAATTTGGCTGGAAGAATAAACAGGGCTGGCATTATGCCTCTCCCGCGTGGCGAGAAGACCTCAGTTTGCCCATAGAAAAGGTTCAGGGCTACATCAAAACCCCGGCATTCAGCCTGCCGGACACAAGAAGGGCACTGGCTGAGGAACGGGAACGCGTGGCAAAGGAGCTCATCTCTCGTGTGCCCGAGGATAAGCGGGGGTGGTTCAGCCTCCTTTTGGCCGGGGCGCAACACGCTGGCTCATTCAGCGAGGGGCATAACTTCTACTGTGAGGGCTTTAATGATGCCGTAATACGCCGCATCTTGCTGGCGATAGGGCAACGGTTTGCCGCTGCTGGGGCTTTCGATCGCCCCGACGATATCTTCGTTCTGGGACCGGAGGAGGTGCAAAAGGTAGGGGCCTACCCAGAGAGGTACAACTTGCGCCCCATAATTAGCAGCCGCCGAGCCGCCTGGGAAGAGCATTTAAAGCCGGACTACCAGTTCCCACCAGTGATAAGCAAGAAACTGAGCATGGAAGAGGCATTCGGGTGGATGGTGTCAGCTCATGACCCCATCTTGGAGAAGGTGATGGTAGGGGCGCTTCCTGCAGCAAGGCCGGAGCTGAAGGCTGACCTTCTTGGCATACCTGGCTCCCCTGGGATTGTCGAGGGAGTTGCCCGTGTTCTGTTCTCGCCCGAGGATTTGCTTCAGGTGCAGCCTGGTGAGATCCTAATAGCTCCGTCTACGGATGTAAACTGGACCCCAGTTTTCGCCCTGTTGAAGGGGGTGGTCGTTGATATGGGCGGTAGCTTGTGCCATGCCGCGATAGTCTCTCGAGAGTACGGTATACCCTGCGTCCTTAACACCTTTGCCGGCACGAGCAAGGTCAAGAGTGGTCAAAGGGTAAGAGTTGATGGCAATACTGGGGCAGTTTACATTCTCGAATAAGGCGGCTGCCATCGGCTGCTTGACTCTTGGCGCTAATTGAACGAAGCCTATGAGGCATTGGGACCCTTAGGGCCACACGTTATAATATCGTGATGGAGCTATATCTGTGCCTCAATCAAGCCCCCTGAGCACTAGCTGGGAAAGAAATTGACCGCCAAGTTCAAGAAGAACTAGATAAAGCTATTATGTTTGCCGA
>CAZMKJ010000069.1:0-4373 GCA_964567075.1 uncultured Dehalococcoidia bacterium | reverse complement strand
TAAGGGGACTACAGGCTTTTTCAGGGCATCCAAAATCCCCCACTCATAACTGATGTTATGCCTCAGTTCATTATAGACCACGACTCCGAAGCCGCACTCCTCAATAATACGCCTGATTCCTTCGTCTATTTTTTCTCCAGCAGGTATTTCCCGTCCAGTTCTTACTTGAAAACCCTTATTTACATAATAACTCGTTAATATTTGCTCTATTCTGCTCGGACTATCTCCAGATGTATATGAGAGAGCTAAAAAACATGATTTAGGGTTATAACTGCGTCCTTTAATTGCCATATCAAACCTCCCTCCTCCCCTCCAGGGCACGGCCTAAGGTGACCTCATCGCATATTCCAGGTCGCCGCCCACGGGAAGCCCACGAGCTAAAGAGGTAATCCGAATCCCTAACGGCGAGAGCAGACGCTGCAGATACAGCGCCGTCGCCTCCCCCTCCAGGTTAGGATTGGTGGCTAAGATGACCTCTTCCACCTTGCCGCTCTTAAGCCGCTCTAACAGCTCCCTGATCTTGAGGTCATCGGGGCCAATCCCCTCCATGGGTGAGATAACGCCGTGAAGCACATGATATAGCCCCTGATATTGGCCGGTGCGCTCCAAGGCTAAGATGTCCAGCGGCTCCTCGACAACGCAGACCTTGCTCTGGTCTCGCTGTTCGCTGCGGCAGATAGCACAGGGGTCGCAGTCGCTGATATTCTGGCAAACGGAGCAGAGGACGATTTTCTCCTTGACGGCAATAATAGCTTCGGCTAAGGACCGAGCCTCAGCCTCGGGCATGCGCAGCAGATGATAAGCCAGCCGCGCTGCGCTTTTCGGTCCGATTCCGGGGAGCTTATTAAACTCCTCGATGAGGCGGGAAACAGGCTCGGCTGGGGGGACAAAGCCTCTGTTCAAGGGCTCCCCCTCACATCAGCCCGGGGATTTTGAACCCGCCGCTGATGGCGTCGAGTTTGCTGGCAGCAAGTTCTTTGGATTTAGCTATAGCTTCGTTTACCGCAGCCAGCACCAGGTCTTCCAAGAACTCCACATCCTCAGGGTCGAGCGCCTGGGGGGAGATTTTAATCGAGCAAATCCGCTGCTGCCCGGTTATCACTACGGTGACAGCCCCGCCTCCAGAGCTCGCCTCTATGGTAGTGTTATCGAGTTCCTCCTGCATCTTAGCCATTTTCGCCTGAAGCTGCTGCGCCTGCTGTAGAATCCTCTTATTCATCTTGCTCCTCGCTAACAATCTGTGCCCCCATCTCCAGGGCCGCCCGCAGCAAAGGGTTCTCGGTATCTACCTCCGGCTTAGCCTTCTGCTCGCGATCGAGGAGAACGCAGCGCACCCGGTACGGGGCTTGGAATATCTCTCCAAGCTTCCTCTCCACCAGATGGCGATATTTAGGATCCTCGATCTTGCTCTTGTGGAATTCGGCAGAAAAACCCAGAACCAAGGTATCACCCTCGAGAGCCACCGGCTTACAAAACCCTCTCAACAGGGCATCTAAGTTCCCGCTCGAGCCTTCCCCGCGACAGGCTTTGACAAAGTCCTTCCAGCGGTCGCGGATGCGCTCAATCTCAGGGGATAGCCCAGGGCCTGCCACTTCAGCAGCTTCCTCAGAGAGTGGCCTAGGGCTTGCCACTTCAGCAGCTTCCTCCGAGAGTGGCCCAGGGCTTGCCACTTCAGCAGCTTCCTCCGAGGGTGGCGACTTAACAGCGCCTTCCGCTTGCTCAATGCCACCAGAGGCACAATCGACCAGGGCAAGCTCTAAGGGCAGTGTGGCTTGAGGGTCGGAGCGAAAATCAGCTTGGGAGAAGAGCCTAATGGCTCTGGATATCTCCTCTAAGGAGATACCTTCAGCGAGCCTTTTCATCTCGCCCGCTGTTTCTGGAGGGAGACCGACTGCATCCCCAGCGCCAGCCTTGAGCAAGAGCACCCCCCTCAGATATTCCACCAGCTCCCGGTTAAACTGGCGCAGGTCGAGCCCATCATCGCTGACGCTGTTTATGGTACTTAGCCCTCCGGCGATGTCCCTGCGCAGAATGCACCCTGCCAGCTGGCGAACGCGCTCATCGCCAATAATGCCCAGCTCTTCTTGCACATGATGGTGCGTGATCTCGGACCCATGGTAGATTGCCAGCTGTTCCAGCAGGTTTTCCGCATCGCGCAGGCTCCCGGTAGCGCTCCTGGCGATGAGTGCCAGCGCCTGAGGCTCGATTCGGATCCCCTCCTGAGCACAGATTTGCTTTAGCTTGCTCACTATAGCTGCCTGAGAGAGACGGCGGAAATCGAAGCGCTGGCAGCGGGATATGATAGTCAGAGGCACCTTATGCACTTCGGTAGTGGCTAAGACAAAGATGATATGAGGCGGGGGTTCCTCAAGGGTCTTAAGCAGAGCGTTAAAGGCGGGCTCGGTGAGCATATGGACTTCATCGATGATGTAAACCTTGTATCTGGCTATATTTGGGGCGAAATTGACCTTCTCCCTGAGGTCTCTGATCTCATCGATGCCACGATTGGAGGCAGCATCGATCTCCACCAGATCAAGAGCCCGACCTTCATTTATCGCTTGGCACATGCTACAGGCATTGCAAGGCTCACCGCCGCCATTGTTGAGGCAATTAACCGCTTTGGCCAAGATGCGCCCGGTGCTGGTCTTGCCTGTGCCTCTGGGACCAGAGAAAAGGTAGGCATGCGCCACCCGCCCTGTGGCCAAGGCATTGAGCAGGGTCTGAGTTATCTGCTCCTGGCCCAGCACCTCAGCTAAGGTTTGTGGTCGCCACCTGCGATAGAAGACCTGGGAGGACATCGCTTTTCTTTCAGATTTGTCAATATTATACCCCAATGGGGTTGGTTGTTAAAGATGCCGCAACTCCTCCGGCTGCAACATGTTTACCCTGAGCTCAGGTGGCGCGGCCAAGACCCTATCTATATAATCCAGCATCCTCTCCTTATCCTGCGGCAGCTTGCCATTAATGTTTAAATAGTTAGTGACGTGGTCGCTGACAAATTCAGAGCTGACCTCTAAGTTCTCGATCAGCCTCCTTTCCTCCCTCAATACCTCCTCGGGTGAAGAGAGCTTGAACTCGCCCTGCTGGTGCCTCTCATAGAGAGGGGTCCCCGGCTCCAGCCTCAAGGTTCGCACCCGGATAAAGTCCGGATTTATCGCATTGAGCACCCTGGCGGTAGCTTCGGCATGTTGCTGCCACCTATCAGGCCCGCCCAAGCCCAATATCACATACTCACAAAGTGAAATGCCGGATTCATTTACCTTCCTTCCGGCCTCGATCATCTGCTCCGAGGTCGCGCCCTTATTCACGTATGCCAATAGCTCGTCATCGCCCGTTTCCAAGCCGACATGAAGCCTGGAGAGCCCTGCTTCCTTCCATCTCTTCAGCTCCTCAAGCTGCTTACGGCGAATGGTATGAGCCCTGCCATAGCTCGTCACCCGCTCCAAGGTGGGGAAGCTGTGATAGAGAAACTCGATAATGTGGGCAAAGTCCTCCGTTTTCATAATAATGCTGTTTGAGTCCCCGATGAAGGCCTTTCTCACTCCCCCATCGTTATCAAGCCAGAGGATGCCATTATAGATCGCTATCTGCTCTACCCTGTCACCATGCCCTATCTTCCAAGCCAATTCCTTTACCTCTTCGCTGAGCTTTTTCATGGCCAAAATGTCCTGTTTCACCTCGTCCACCGATCTGAGCTCGAACTTTTTATCCTTATACATGGGACAAAAGGCGCACTTATTCCAAGGGCAACCTCTGGTCGCCCTGATGAGGAGGCTTCTCGCCTCACTCGGCGGTCGATATGGCGGCAACTCAAACTGCACCATCTCTTACTCTGTCTCCTCGGCGATCAAAGCCAGAAGCTTTTCCTCCATAGCCCTCATCTTCTGCTCCTCATCGGGGTCCTCATGCTCATAGCCCAATAGATGGAGCACGCCATGAATGACAAGGAGCGCTAACTCCTGCTCCAGGGGATGCCCCTGCTCCTTGGCTTGCCTTTCTGCTTGCGGGCATGAGATGAACACCTCGCCGAGGTGCAGGATGCCGTTGGGGGGTGTGGCAAAGTCCTGGGATTGCTCCCGGAGAGCAAAGGCTAAAACGTCTGTGGTGGCATCAAGCCCGCGGTAGCTCCGATTGAGCTCCTGAACCACCCGGTCATCGGTGATGACCAAGCCCAATTCCACGGGGGCATCGACCCCGTGGGCGGCGAGCGTCTCTGCAACTGCCTTCCTCAGCCACTCTTCGGCGATAGAGTCCTGGAATGATTCATCAATGTGAAGGCTCAATTGACAATTCAGCATGCCAGAGGTCACCACAGCCATCATAGCACGGGGGTATAAAGTGGTCAAGGAGGAAAAGTCGCTTAAAGCGGGGGA
>CAZMKJ010000068.1:0-4383 GCA_964567075.1 uncultured Dehalococcoidia bacterium | reverse complement strand
GAAAGGAGGTCTGAATGAAAGGCAAACGGCCGCTTATCCTTTTCATTATAGGCGTGTTGGTTATAACTGCTATTGCTTTGGGCGCATATTTCGGCTTTAAGTCGCCTCCGGCTCCGGGAGAAATAGCGATACCCGTAACTGATGACTTGGGAAGGACGGTTGTTATCAGAAACTGGCCGCAGCGGATCGTCTCCCTAGCCCCAAGTGGCACTGAAATCGTGTTCGCTCTCGGCTTAGAGGACAGAGTCGTGGGGGTGACGAATCAGTGTGACTATCCTGAGGAAGCAAGGACAAAGTCGAAGGTTGGAGATTACTGGAACCCAAATGTCGAGGTGATCATGTCTTTAAACCCTGACCTTGTGCTGACAGATGGCTACAAGCCAGGGCTTGTTTCGCAATTGGAGGGTGCTGGCCTCACGGTAATTGTCCTCCAGCCCGGGGATATCGATGGTATTTTTTATGATATTGAGCTTGTAGGAAGGGCTGCTGGCAAGGAGCAAGAAGCTGTGAAGCTTATTACTAATATGTCCAAGCGCATAGGGGCTGTAACCGGGAAGGCAAAGATGGCGGGAACGCAGCCTGGCGTCTTCTACGAGGGTGACTGCATGTATGGAATATGGACCACAGGCTCAGGCACCTTCCAGGATGCGCTTATCACTCTTGCTGGCGGAAGGAACGTGGCGGCAGTAAGCGAGAGTTGGTATGAAATAACCCCAGAATGGCTCCTCGATAAGGATGGGGAGATCGACATCATCATATGGGGGGATATGGCAGGAGTATCCCCCGAAGATGTAAAGGGTGACCTTCCCTGGAGCGGGCTTACCGCAATGCAAACGGGAAAGGTTCATGTTGTCGACCCAGACCTCGTCAATCGGCCTGGGCCCAGGATAGTAGACTGCTTGGAGGAATTGGCCCGGATTATCCATCCGGAACTCTTTTAGGGGAAGCAGATGGGTGAACAGCTGCAGCAGACAATAGAAGCGATAGCCTCCTTGGATGGGGAAGCCAGGGAGAAAGCGCTTCTGCGTCAGGACCAGCTGACCAAGCCACGCGGCAGCCTGGGAAGGCTGGAGGAGATCTCAGTCAAACTGGCTGGCGTCATGGGTACAGAAAGGCCGCTTATTAGGCACAAGGCTATCGTGACTATGGCTGGTGACCATGGTGTCACCGCCGAGGGGGTGAGCGCCTATCCTCACGAAGTCACTGCCCAGATGGTGTACAATTTCCTGAGAGGTGGCGCTGCCATCAATGTGCTCGCCCGGCACATCGGCGCCCGTGTGGTTGTTGTCGACATGGGGGTGGCGGCAAACCTTGAGCCCCATCCCTCGCTTGTTTCCAAAAAGATAGCCTTTGGTACGTGCAACATGGCGAGGGAAGCAGCTATGAGCAGGGAGCAGGCGCTCCGGGCTATAGAGGCTGGCATTGAGGTGATAAATGAGGAGGTGGCAAAAGGGCTGGACATAGTGGGCGTGGGAGACATGGGAATCGGCAATACCACCCCCAGTAGCGCCATATGCGCCGCAATCACCGGTATGCCAGTGGCTGAAGTCACAGGCAGGGGGACTGGCATCGGCGATGAGCAATTACGATTGAAGGTAAGGGTAATTGAGAGGGCGCTTACCCTGAACGAACCTAACCCCAAAGATGCCATCGATGTCTTGTCTAAAGTGGGAGGCCTCGAGATTGGTGGGCTTGCCGGCCTTATCCTCGGTGCCGCGGCGCAGCGCATCCCTGTTGTCATCGACGGCTTTATCGCGGGCGCTGCGGCTCTTATCGCCAGCGGGCTTTGCCCCAAGGTGAAGGATTATCTCATCGCCTCTCATGTCTCAGCAGAGGCAGGACATAGGGTGATGCTCGACTATCTCGGCCTCAAGCCAATCCTCAACCTGGAAATGCGCCTCGGCGAGGGGACTGGAGCTGCCCTGGCTATTTCCATAGTTGAGGCTGCAGCAAAGGTCCTTATTGAGATGGCTACCTTTGCAGATGCTAGCGTCTCGGAGAAATTGGAGTGACCAATTGAAGCTGCTCACCGCTTTACAGTTTCTGACCGTTATCCCGATACCGAGGCGACATGAAGTTACTGCCGAGGAGATAGGCGCTTCACAGGGGTATTTCCCCCTCGTCGGGCTTCTCCTGGGGGCTATTCTTGTCGGCATCGATTGGTCGCTCAGCTTTATCTTACCTGCTTCCATAGTCAACGCCGTGATAGTAATAGCTTTGTTACTCCTCACCGGAGCACTGCACATCGACGGCTTTATCGACACCTGTGATGCGCTCTTTGTTCGAAGCACACCCCAGGAGAGATGGCGGGTAATGAGCGACAGCCGGGTGGGAAGCTTCGGCGTTGTGGGCGCTTTTTGCCTTCTGCTGCTTGCCTATGTTTCCCTGGGAGGGATACCCGTGGCTTACAGGATGACAGCACTCATCCTCATGCCGGCGCTCAGCCGCTGGTCGATGGTTTACGCTATATTTGCCTTCCCCTACGCCAAACCCACGGGCTTGGGCAAAACCTTCAAGGAGCAGGCGAATTGGCGCAGGCTCGTTCTGGCAACTTCAGTGGCGCTGGCTGCGACTTTGGGGCTATTCATGATCAAGGGTTCAGCCTTGATCTTTATGGGCTTAGCGCTAATCTCTGTGGTCTGGCTGGTGGTGGCAGCACTGGCGCTGTTTTTACGATGGAGGTTCGCCGGGCTCACCGGCGATAGCTATGGCACTATTAACGAGGTGACCCAGGTATTGGTTCTTATCTTTTTCTCCGTCATTCCAAAATGGGGATGGTGATGTAGCCAAATTTTGGGGGCTGGCAATGGCTCGGTTGCTTTTAGTCAGGCACGGCAAAACCGAGGGAGAGGAAAATAGATACTACGGACATATCGACATTGGCTTGAGCCCAAAGGGGGTTAGACAAGCGGAGGCGTTGCGGGATCGGCTCGCCTCCGAGGATATCGCTGCCGTCTACTCCAGCGACTTGAAGCGCGCCCTTGACACTGCTGAGGTAATTGCTTCAGCTCACAAACTGCCGGTGATACCTTGTTCCGATTTGCGAGAGCTTGACTTTGGCGAGCTTGCCGCCATGACCTTCGAGGAAATCAAGGAACGTTATCAAGGGGCGGTTGAGCTCTTGAGCGGGCAGGATCCAGATATGAGCGCTCCTGGTGGCGAAAGCTTAAGCGAAATGAGTAGCCGCATCCACCGATTTATTGCCCAGCTGGAAAAACATCCCCCGGGAGAGACGGTCCTGATAGTGGCACATGACGGTTCGCTCAGGGTGCTCCTCTCCCTCCTTCTCGGGGTGAGCTTACAACGCTCCTGGCAATTTCGCCTGGACCCCGCCTCTCTCTCCATCGCAGGGACCTATTCCCAAGGCACGGTGCTTTTGCTTCTTAACGACTCATCCCATTTAGGCAAAAGCCGGGGGGCAAAAGCAGAGAAGGAATGTATCTTTATACTCGGTGGGGCACGAAGTGGCAAGAGCCGCTTCGCCCAGAAACTGGCAGCACAAATGAGCGAGCGGGTGCTCTTTGTGGCTACTGGTGCTGCTCTCGATGAAGAAATGAGACTTCGCATCGAGGAACACAGAAAAAACCGACCACAAAATTGGCGCACTGTCGAGGTCACTGCTGATGTCGGCAGAAAGCTAAGCGAAGAGATAGGCGATGCCCAGGTTGTGGTGCTGGACTGCCTGACCTTGCTCATCTCCAATATAATCGGCGAATGCCTCGGCAGTGCCCCAGATGAGGTCGATGATGTGCTCGTGGAAACCGAGGTCAGCGCGGAAATTCAAAGCATTATTGAATGTTTCGATGATCACCCCGCCAGCTTCATTATAGTCAGCAACGAAGTCGGCATGGGGCTGGTTCCAACCAACAGGCTGGGGCGCCTCTACCGCGATCTCCTGGGTAGAGCAAATCAACTATTTGCTGAACGTGCTGCCCGCGTTTATTTTATGCTCAGTGGCCTCCCGATCAGCTTAAAGACAGGACCGGAGTCTGAGGGTTGAGGCCTAAGAAGCAAGTGTCCCTCATCCTCAAGATGATGGTGGCACACCTGGCCGGGTCCATCCTTTTGGCTGCTACCTTTGGAGGTGCATCTATCCCACTCCCGAGAAGTGCAAAATGCCTTGCCAAAATCCCCAAAGTGACCCTAAACGAAATATAGCCCAACTTTATGAACTATGAAGAGGCATCATCCTGTGGTGCCCCTTTTTCAACCCAAAACTCCCTACACTGGGCTTGTTTATTCAGTATTTTGTCTCCCGAAGTCCAAGGCGGAATATTACTCCGGTTCACTATCCTGTGTCCTATTCTACAATCCGCTACAAAGTGCAATAGGCGGCAGCTATTGACATTAGAGGGGCGGATAATTTACGCTTCACACCAGAAA
>CAZMKJ010000067.1:0-4432 GCA_964567075.1 uncultured Dehalococcoidia bacterium | reverse complement strand
ATAAACAGCGGCTCTTGCTCGGTGATGACCCTTTTCTCCTTCTGAAGCTCCTCCCTGAGGTATTTGGGGATGAAGAGCAGCCCTTGATGGGCGATGCCATCGTAGAATCTGAGGGTTTTCCTCACTCGGGCTGAGATCCTTTTTTCGATCTCCTGCGGTGGAAGCTCCAAGGGGTCGTATTTCTTTGAAGCCAAGGAGAAGCCCCAGGTGCCACCGAAGGAGGGAATGTTCGCCTCATATGGGGTCACTATAGGGAACACAGTCTTCAGGGTGCTATTTATGGCGGTGAAAACTGCGGTCAGCCCCAAGCAGGTGGTCCCGGCCTGAAGGGAAATGACGCCATCTGCGGTCAGCCTGTCTTTGACCACTTGATAGAACTCCTGAGTATAAAGGAGATAGGCTGGCCCCTCCGCCAATGGCTCGGGCAAATCGATGATGATGATGTCGAACTTCTCCTTGGTTTCAGTGAGATACTTGCGGGCATCGAGATGATAAAGCTTGAGCCGGCTGTCATCAAAAGAGCCCTGGTGCAAGGAGGGGAGGAATTGGCGACAAATATCGATGACCTCTGCATCGATATCGACCATGACTACCTTTTCCACCGTATCATGAGCCAGGACCTCCCTCAAGGTAGCCCCTTCCCCGCCCCCGGCAATGAACACGGCCTTAGGACAAGGGTGGAGGAGCATGGCGGGGTGGACCAAGGCTTCATGATAGATGAACTCATCCTTTTCGCTGCTCTGGATCTTTCCATCCAAGACCAAGCATTTGCCGAAGCTGGGGGTGTCGATGATCTCAATGGCTTGATATTTAGACCGACCTGAGTAAAGGATGCCCTTGATGCTGAACTGCTGGATGAAATCCGGGGTCACAAACTCTAAGAACCAATTGCTGGCGACCTCTTTCATGCCCTAAACTCCCCTTTTCAGTTCTACCATGGAGGGATTTTTGGCCTCAAGCTTTTCTATGAGTAGCTTAGCCGCAATCTCAGGCTGGAACACATCGCCATAGGTGAAAATGTCTATGGCGGCATAGCCAAATTCAGGCCAGGTGTGGATGCAAAGATGCGAGCCAGTGCTGAGCACAATCCCGCTTATCCCCTGAGGCTCGAAGCAATGGAAGGATTCGCCCAATATCTGGGTGCCAGGCTGCTGAGCTACGGAGAATAGGGTGCCCTTGACGAAGTCAAGGTCATCGAGCAGCTCTTTGTTGCAATCCTTGAGGTCGAGAAGAAAATGTCTTCCTATAATGTGCAATCTTCGCCTCTGAATAAAGCTATCCTATTATATAAGATATGGCTCAGTTTCTCAAATGTTGCCCCGTCCATTTCAAGGTGCTATAATTTAGCCGAAACCAATGGCAGCGGCGATTTTATCTGTGGTGGATATGCTCAGGGGGTTTTTGGGCCCGGAAAGGATCAGACATTTTATCGCGAGCAAGGCCCCGGTAGATATCCTCGCTGTCGGCAGTTACATCAGCGACGCCAAGCCCATCGATTTCACTGCAGACCTCCATGAAGTAGAGGGGGAAGTCGGCAGCCAAGATAGAGCGGCTCCCCCGCATCACGCCTAACCCAAGGCTGCGCCGTATCTTATGATGGAAAGGGGGTGAGCTTGATGGCCAAGGCTTATGTCTTGATCGAGGCCGCGGTGGGAAAGACTGTGGATGTGGTTACTGCGCTCAAATCTGTAGCCGGGGTGAACTCGGCAGACCCGGTGACCGGTCCTTATGATGTCATCGCCGTAATTGAGGGGGCAGACATCAATGCCGTTGGTAATCTGGTAACCAAGAAAGTCCATACCATAAATGGCGTGCTCAGAACGGTGACCTGCTTCGCTATGGAGTTAACCTCCTGAGCAGGGTTGGAACATCGAGCCCACACTAAATGAGGAGGGATGTCTATGGATTTCCGGTTCACTGAGGAGCAGGAGGCATTTAGAGGAGAGGTTCGTAGCTTTCTGGAAGAGGAGATAAGAAACGGCTCCTTCGAGCCTCACTGTGATGCTTGGATAATCGATTACTCGCCGGAGTTCACCCGTAAGGTAGCCCAGAGGGGCTGGATTGGACTCACCTGGCCCAAAGAGTATGGTGGGCAAGGGCGTTCCTTTGTCGACCGGCTCATCCTCACTGAAGAGATGTTGCGCTACGGAGCACCGGCGGCTTGTCACTGGTTCGCCGACCGCCAAATAGGAGGCGGCGTCCTCGCCCATGGCACTGAGGAGCAAAAGAAAGAGTTGCTGCCCAAGATTATAAGGGGAGAAGCCTATGTTGGCTTGGGAATGAGTGAGCCAGAGGCTGGCTCCGACCTGGCATCCCTTAAAACCCGAGCTGTTAAGGATGGCGATGATTATATAATCGATGGGCAGAAGATGTGGACCAGTGGCGGGAAGTATATGAATTATATTTACCTTGTTGCCCGCACAGACCCCACGGTGGCGAAACACAGGGGCATCAGCGAATTCATCATAGAGAAAGATCTGCCCGGGGTCACTGTTGTCGCCACGATAGATATCACCGGCAGCGAAGCCTGGAATGAAGTCTTCCTCGATAGCGTGCGAGTGCCCAAGAAATGCCTGATCGGGGCGGAAAATGGTGGCTGGCGCCAACTGGTCACCCAGCTTGACTACGAGAGAAGTGGCATGGAACGACTCATGGGCAACTATCCCCTGTTCGAAGCCCTGATCAAGTTCACCAAGGAAAGCAAGCGAGATGGGAAGTCCCTATCTGAGGACCCTTTGATTCGCTCCAGGCTGGCACAGCTTCATATTGAATTCGAGGTCGGGCGGCTGCACATGTATCGGGTAGCCATGGTTATGGATCAAGGCCGTGCCCCCAATGTGGAGGCTGCTATGTCCAAGGCATACGCCACTGCCTTTGAGCAACGCCTGGCTACCGTCGCCATCGAGATTATGGGGCTGCATGGCCAGCTGACAGCCGAATCTAAGTGGGCACCAGCTCGAGGACTGGCACCCCACTCCTATTTGTCATGTCAAGGTTACAGCCTCCAAGCCGGCAGCTCGGAGGTTTTGAGGAATATTATCGCCATGAGGGGGCTGGGATTACCCAGCGAATAATATTTTCAATTCAGCATCCAAAACGGGAGGAACAATAATGGATCTATCTCTTTCCGAAGAACAGGAGATGCTAAGAAAGGCAGCCCGTGATTTCCTGACCGACAAGTGTCCCAAAACACTGGTTAAGGAGATGGAAGAGGATGAGAAAGGCTACTCGCCGCAACTGTGGCAAGAAATGGCTGAATTGGGTTGGCTGGGATTAGCATTCCCGGAAAAGTATGGTGGCAGCGAGATGCAATTCCTTGACCTCTTGATATTGCTGGAGGAAATGGGACGCGCTTGTCTGCCGGGGCCTTTCTTCTCCACAGTGGTTCTCGGTGGTTTGCCAATTCTCGATATCGGAAGCGAGGAGCAAAAACAGGAATACCTGCCGCAGATAGCCGATGGTAAGGCGATATTTACTCTGGCCTTGACTGAACCCAGCGGCCGCTATGACGCCGCCGCGGTCGAGGTTAAGGCCGTTGCCGATGGCGATGACTATGTCATCACTGGCACGAAGCTCTTCGTCCCCGATGCCCACATTGCTGACTTTTTATTATGTGTAGCCAGAACCGATGAACAGGCCGCGCCTGAAGATGGGATCACTATATTCTTAGTAGACGCCAAAAGCCCGGGCATAGGCTATACAATGCTGAAGACCATCGCCAGCGATAAGCTCTGTGAGGTTGTTTTTGACCAGGTGAGAGTGCCCAAGAAGAACATCTTGGGGCAATTAAATCAGGGCTGGAGAGAGGTGCAGAAAATCATAGAGCGGGCTGCGGTGGCGAAGTGCTGCGAGATGGTCGGCGGCATGCAACAGGTGTTGGAGATGACTGTGGATTATGCCAAAGAAAGGAAGCAGTATGACCGTCCTATTGGCAGCTTCCAGGTGATACAGCATTATTGCGCCCACATGGCAACAGATGTCGATGGCTCAAGGTTTTGCACTTACCAAGCGGCGTGGGTGCTAAGCGAGGAGCTGCCCTGCACTAAAGAGGTGGCTATAGCGAAGGCGTGGACGGGCGATGCTTATCGGCGCGTTCTCGCCCTGTCGCATCAAATCCATGGTGCCATCGGAGTTACTATGGACCATGATTTACACTTCTACACAGCAAGAGCTCAAGCCGCTGCCGCCACCTTGGGTGACGCCGATTTCTATCGGGAGATAGTGGCCCGAGAGGCAGGTCTTTAGCTATGGCTTGTATCTTCTGTCAGATTGTCTCCGGGGAGATAGCGAGTGAAATCATGTACCGGGATGATGAGGTCGTCGCCTTCCGCGACATAGAGCCCCGAGCCCCGACTCATATCCTCATCATGCCCAGGAAACACGTCTCATCCCTCGCCGAGGTTGAAGATGAAGGCCTCATCGGGCGCATGGT
>CAZMKJ010000066.1:0-4441 GCA_964567075.1 uncultured Dehalococcoidia bacterium | reverse complement strand
AGCACCTTGTCCACCTCGTGCTGGACGAAGAACTTGCCACCCTGCTCGCTGAGAGCCCGCTGCAAGGAATGGATTACGGCGTGGGTGCCGCCTACAGGAATGGAGAGGGCGAACGTGGTGAGCACAATGCCCAGGGCGCGCAAGGCAAATATAGGGCCAAGCACATCCTCACCGTATGTCCCCAGTTGCGTCCCCTGGCGCCTGATGAAGAAGCATTGCATCTCCGGGCTTTCAAACCAGTCGTGAGCCAGCTGCTCTACGGTCATAACCCCATGCACAGGCTCAAAGCCACTATCGGGGTCATCCATGAGCTTCTCTACAGCGTCCTTCTCCCCCCAGGGCTTGGGCGGGTTGTATGACGCCTCGCTAAGAGCCGGCCCCCACGTGGTGCGCCACTTGTCAAATATCCAGCGACAGGTTTCGGCATCCCGCTCCGAAACCCTGGCGATCGATTTAAACGTCTTTTCCGCATTCTCCGCGGAGAATTCAGTTTTGCCCGTCATCTTGTCGACACAGGGAAAGGTAGGGTATGTTGTGATACAGGTGCCATCGGGGAAGGTACACCCGCAGCCGGCTTCGGGGAAGACCAGGTCCAGTCCCTTCTCTGCCAGCTTGAAGTCAGTGTAATACGGATGTCCATAGAAACGAGTGGAGTGGGCACACTGATTGCTCAGAAATCCTGGCATGGGGAGCTCCTCAGAACAGGCGCCGCCACCTAATTCATGCTGCCGTTCAAAAACAGCCACTGAGAGCCCATTCAACGCCAGGTAACACCCAGTGATCAACGCATTATGTCCACCGCCGATTATCACCACGTCATAGCTGGCATCTGCCATTTAATCCTCCTTTTTTGATTGGGACTTCCTGCCACATGATACCCCAGTTCCCATGCCCCCGTCAAGCTTAATTCACTCCTTTGTCGTGAGTAAAGGGCTTTCGGGATTTCTTCCCTTTGCCTCTCCCGTGCCGTATAATAAGAGCGAAGGCAGCAAATATCATGCGTGAACAATTAGCCTCGGCCTTAACAGGCCATGATGCCGATTATATAGAGATCCGCATCGAGGAAGCAGAGGCCACTCGGATTCAGTACCGGGGCCAGGAGCTCGAGGACATCGGCAGCACCACCAGCCTCGGGGGCAATGTTCGTGCCCTGGTCAAAGGAGGCTGGGGCTTTGTCTCGTTCAATGACCTCTCCCGGCTCCGGGATAAGGTCGAGCTCGCGGTAAGACAAGCAAGGCTTGTGGGCAGGGAGGAATCCAAGCTCGCCCCTATCGACCCCGTTTTCGACATAGTCCAGCCTGAGGTGAAGAAAGACCCGGCTGCTGTCCCTCTGGGGCAGAAGAAGAAGCTCCTCGATGAATATAATGACATCATCTGGGCCAGGCCCAAGATCCAAACATCGACTATAACTTATGCCGATGGTCGCAAGAGGGTGATTTTCGCCAACTCTGCGGGCAGCTATATCGAGCAGCCCAGAGTAGACCTTTCCGCGCGTATCATCGCCGTGGCTCGGGATGGTGACGATGTTCAGCAGGCATCACTGAGCCTGGGCAGCAATGGTGACTTTGGCTTCATCGAGAACCTGCACCAGCAAGTTGCCGAGCTTGCCCAGCGAGCGGTATCGCTGCTCTCAGCGCCTTATGTCAAGGGCGGGCAATACACCGTGGTCTTAGACCCGGTTTTGGCCGGCGTTTTCGCCCATGAGGCTTTTGGGCACCTCTCAGAGTCGGATTTCGTTTACGAGAATGAGCGACTGCGAGAGCTTATGGTCTTGGGTCGCAGATTTGGCGGGAAGCAGCTCAATATCGTCGATGGCGCTGCCATCTCTGGGCTCCGCGGCAGCTACAAATATGACGAGGAGGGTGTGCCCGCGAGCAAGACCTACCTCATCCAAGAAGGGGTGTTGGTGGGGCGACTTCACTCCCGAGAGACAGCAGCAAAGATGGGGGAAAAGCCAACAGGGAATGCCAGAGCCTTAGACTACCGCTACCAGCCTATCGTGCGCATGACCAACACCTACATCGAGCCCGGCGAGGTCTCTTTCCCGGATATGGTCGCCGAAATCAAAGAAGGGGTCTATGTTAAGAATTGGTATGGCGGGATGACCAGCATGGAGATGTTCACCTTCTCCGCAGGGGAAGCTTACATGATTCGAAATGGCAGCATAGCCGAACTCCTGCGCCCTGTGGTCTTGAGCGGCAATGTGTTTACCACTTTGCAGAATATCGATGCCATCGGCAATGACCTGGAGATGAACCAAGGTGGTGGCTGTGGCAAGGGAGCTCAGATACCACTGCCGGTATCCAACGGCAGCCCCCACATCAGGATCAGAAACTGCTTGGTCGGGGGGAGATAGGGGCTCAACCCAAATAAAGCCATGGAATTAGAGCACGTCCTAGCAAGGGCAACGCTGGTCTCTGAGGAGGCAGAGGCCTTCTCCATCTCCCGCACGGAGACAGAAGCCCTTTTCCAAGCCAATCGGCTGAAGCTGGTGCAGACCAAGGAGACCAGTGGGATGGCGCTGCGCCTGATCAAAGAAGGGCGGATCGGCTTCTCCGCCAGCACCAAGCCGGATGAGGGCCAGCTTGTAGCCATGGCCCTGGAGGCGGCTCCTTTTGGCGCCCAGGCCAAGTTCCAGTTCCCCGGCATCGAGAGCTATCCCAAGGTTGAGGTCTACGACCCCCAAGCTGAGGTGATATCCGAGGAGGAGATGGTTGAACTGGGGCAATCCCTCATCGATGAGCTCCGAGACCACACCCCGGAGCTTTTCTGCGAGGCTGCAGTGATAAGAAGCACGACCTCTGTGGAAATATTGAACTCGAGGGGAGGCAAGGCGGCTTATACAAAGAGTGCCTTTGTCATCGGCGTCGAGGGCGTCCTCATTCGCGACACGGATATGCTCTTCGTCGGCGATAGCGAGTGCTCTTGCCATCCTCTTTCCGATATCAGTGCTGTGGTTGAAAGCACCAAAAGGCAATTAGATTGGGCCAGGGAAACTGTCCCTGCGCCCACCGGTCGCCTTCCCGTGCTATTTACCCCTCACGGGGTGGCCAGTGCCCTGATTACACCTCTGACCCTGGCCTGCAATGGGAAGATGGTATTTCAGGGGGCATCTCCTTTGGGGGATAAGAAAGGGAAGCAGGTTTTGCATCCCAAGCTCTCGATCTGGGACGATGCCACTATCGAATACCGCCCGGAAAGCCGTTGCTGCGACGATGAAGGAGTGCCCAGCCAGCGCATCCCCTTGATCCGAGATGGCGTGGTGCTGAGCTTCCTTTATGACCTACAAACGGCGGGGCTCGCCGGCACTGAGAGCACGGGAAGCGCCTCCAGAGCTCTGGGCACGTTGCCGGCGCCGGCGATCAGCTCCCTTATCATCGAAGCCGGGGAAGCCGAATTCGAGGACATGCTCGCCGAGATCAAAGAGGGGCTGGTCATCGAGCAACTCATCGGCGCCTCCCAGGGGAATGTCCTCGGCGGCGAGTTCAGTGGCAACGTCCTCTTGGGCTACAAGGTGGAAAAGGGCCGGATTGCGGGGCGGGTCAAGGATACCATGATCTCGGGGAATGTCTATGAGGTGCTAAAGGAAGGCATTGCCCTCGGAAGCAAGCCGAGGTGGGTGGGCAGCTCGCTCCTGACCCCGCCCATCCTCTGCCCCAAAGTAGCGGTGGCTGCTAAGGGGTAACGCTAAGCGACGGCTATGTAAATACTCCCCAGGGGAGGTAAAGCGATGTATCCTGAGGAAGAATTTGGCAGGCAACTGAACGAGGAACAGGAGTGGTGGGAACAAGCACTGGAGAGAGAACGAGAGCATAGAAGGCAGCTGGAAAAGGCAATAGCAATTTGGAAGCAAGAAGAGATAAAGTGGAGAACGAAGGCAAAGCGATGGTTGGCGGTAACAGCGCTACTTGCTATAGCGGCCATCGGTTGTGCCTTCGGCTGGGGAATGACGAGTGCCGAACTATCCGATGCGCGACAAGAGAACGCCCATTGGGAAAGTGTTTATCACAGCGGAGGGCTTCCGGTGCACTTTAGTACCCTGTGGGAGCTTAGGACTTGGTTAGCTCAAGATGATACTGACCGTAACCCTGAGCACCTTACTCAAGGGGAGGAACTTGATTGTGATGATTATGCCTTAACGCTACAAAAACACGCTTTGCAGGATGGCTACATAGTGTCTGCGCGACTCATTGACTCTGACGGGGATGGCTCCTTAGACCATGCAATGAACACCGCTATTATCGGCAACAAAGTCTACAGCATTGAGCCACAGACAGATGCAGTTGATTTTCTGTGTCATCTTGATTAGATAAAGCAAGGCATCGCTATGGGGGAATAAGCCAAGGTGGGTGGGCAGCTCTCTTCTGACCCCGCCCATCTTCTGCCCCAAAGTAGCGGTGGTGACTAAGGGGTAGAAGCAGCATTATCTAAAACCCAAGCC
>CAZMKJ010000065.1:0-4449 GCA_964567075.1 uncultured Dehalococcoidia bacterium | reverse complement strand
TATGGCACGGTAAACCATGGCTTTGATGATCGACCTTTTGCTGGTGAAGAAGCAAGGGATGCCGAGCCTGGCCAGCTCCCGTTCACAAGCTCTCCCCGCTAAAGGCAGTGCCTGCCCACAGGAACAGCCCTGCTCCAGACAACACAGCCCCTTAGGCAAGCTCAGTGGGGCATCGATGGCCACGATAGCGGGTTGAATTTTGTCTATAATTGCAACGATTTCAGGGTCTGCGCTCACAAGGCCGAGCCAAGTAATACCCAAATTGGCATCCAAGGCAGCATAAGCGCTGGGCTTGTTGCGGGACGAAGTCAAATCAATGCCCACAAATTGGTTCTTGGCAGTTGCCATCACGGGCGAAATTTATCCAGCCTTTTTAGAATCTCAGTGGCAGCGATCACCCCTGAAGCTGAGGCTTGAACCAAGCCGCGGCTGACCCCTGCGCCATCGCCGATGGCAAACATATTGGCAACCTCGGTTTCCAGGCTTTCGCTGAGCGTGGGCCGAGAGGAATAGAGCTTGATCTCGACACCATAAAGCAGGGTGTAGGGCGAGGCCACACCGGGGGCTAATTTGTCCATGGCAGCCAGCATCTCCTTGATCCCGGTAAGAAAGTGATAGGGCAAGACAAAGCCGAGGTCACCTGGGGTGGCACTCTTCAACGTGGGTTTAACCTCACCACGCTTGATGCTAACCGGGGTAGAGCAGCGACCCTTCTCCAAATCGCTCAAACGCTGCAAGATGACGCCGCCGCTCATGATATTAGCTAAACGAGCAAGCCCCTTAGCATAGCTTATGGGATCTCGGAAGGGCTTAGGAAAGGTGGTGCTGACCAAGAGGGCGAAATTGGTGTTAGCGGTCTCACGATCGCTGTAGCTCTGCCCATTGACTGTGACCACAGGGTCATAACCGCCGGTGGACTCCATAGTCACCTCACCTGCGGGGCAGACGCAGAATGTCCTGACGCGCTCGCCTGAGGCTTTGGAATAGAACTCGAGCTTGGGTTCGTATAAAACATCGGTCAGCTCCTGGAGGACTGGCTCTGGCACCTCAACACGGACACCGACATCGATGGGATTATTGTGCAGGGTGAGCCCAAGCCTGGTAGCTTCCTTGGCCAGCCAATCGGCACCCTCTCTGCCTGGGGCCAGGACCAGATATTGGCACTCCAGCCTTCGTCCGTCTCGAGTCAAAATGCCCTTCACCGTCCCGTCTTGCACCAGGATAGATGTAGCTGCAGTGCCCGTCCTCAATTCCACCCGCTTGGCCAAGGAGTGATGCATCCGGTCTAAAACCTCACGGCAGTGCTCTGTTCCCAGGTGCCGCATTATCATTGGCATCAGACGCAGTCCAGCGAGCTCGGCTCTCTCACTCAATCTCGCCACCTCAGCGCCGGTGCCATAGACCCTATTCGAGACGCCGAAATTGAGGTAGATGTCATCCACGTAATGGACGAGCTCCTTTGTCCTCTGTGGCCCCAGGTACTCCTTGAGCCGGCCTCCGATATCAGGGGATAAGGTCAGCTTGCCATCGCTGAAGGCACCGGCACCACCCCAACCGCTGACCAAACCGCAAGGGAAACAGGGCGGGCAATTACCCCCTCTGTCGATGACGGGACAATAGCGCTGAGATAGGTCTTTACCCTTTTCTACAAGCAGAATGGAGAGATCGGAGGCTTGGGAGAGTTCTAATGTGGCAAATATACCTGCGGGACCGCTGCCAACAATGATCACATCATACTTGTCTGGCATCCGCTTCCCATATAATATTCTACAGCGCATATTGCTCTCTGTCAATGGAGAGCTTGACATCTCTCAGATATAATATAAACTTGTATAGCGGTATTGGAACAACGGAGGTAAAAATGGGCGTATTAGAAGGAAAGGTTGCCGTGGTCACCGGCTCGGGGCAAGGGATTGGCAAAGCGATAGCAGTGGCTATGGCTGGGGAAGGGGCTAAGGTTATAACCAATAATCGGAGGCCAGGGACAGAGGGGGGAGATGCGGAAACAACAGCCAAGGAGATCAGGGACGCTGGGGGGGAGGCGGTAGCTGTCTTCGCCGACATTGCCAAGTTCGATGACGCTCAGAGATTAATACAGGCGGCTGTGGACAACTTCGGCAAGGTAGACATCCTGGCGAACTGTGCTGGTGCTGATGCCCCGCGCATGATCTGGAATATGAGCGAGGAGGAGTGGGATCGGTGTATCGATTCCTTCCTCAAAGGGACTTTCAATTGCACCCGATTTGCTGCTGCCCTGATGCGTGAGCAAAGAGGGGGCCGGATAATCAATATGTCCTCCGACGCCTGGCTGGGAACTGTTGGGCATGCCAACTACGGGGCGGCCAAGGCTGGGATTGTTGGCTTCACCAGAGCTGTTGCCCGTGAGCTGGGACGATACGGGATAACCTGTAACGCTCTCTGCCCTGAGGCGGCAACCAGGTTCACCCTGGCCCCGGAGGTAGTCGCTGGCTTTAAGAAAAGATACGAATCCGGGCTGATAACTAGGGAAAGGCTTGATGAACTACTGGGCGTGCCGCCTCCTGAGTATGTAGCCCCAATTGTAATATATCTGGCCTCGGATAGGTCAGGCGATATAAATGGTCAGGTGTTACGAGCCTCGGGCGGCGAGATCACCCTCTTTTCCGAGCCGATTCGGATGAAATCGATCTTTAAGAGTGAAGGCATCTGGAGCCAGGAGGAGCTTGCTGATCTGATCCCGGGGACGCTGGCAGCGGGGTTGGTCAATCCTGCGCCTCCGGAGGCGCCGAAGGGGGGGAAGAGCTAAGCCAGCTTCGTCGTAGCTCCATGACTACGAAATCGTCCCCGCCTCTGCTGAGGTGACGATAAGGGACAAAGCCACACTTCTCAAAGCATCTCTGCGCCCTGAGGTTCCAATTAAGGGTATTTAGATAAAGCCTTTCCAGACCTACTTCCTCAAAGATATGGTGCACCAAGGTGGTGATGGCATCTGTGCCATATCCTTGATCCCAATAATCGCGATTGCCGATCATGATCCCGATTTCCGCCTCCTGCTTCCTTTCATCGATGTCATAATACATGCAGTTGCCGATGTGCTTGCCGTCGAGGGTGTCAATGGCAAGGCGGCGTCGCCTCCGGCTCGGGTGTCGCAGCTCCTCAGCATAGCTCATCGTGAATTCGGAGAAAGAGAGCCGCGATGGCGGTGCTGCATCGAGACGGGCAAGTTCGGGGTCGCAGCGCCAGGTATAGTCGTTCTCCGCATCACTGAGCCGCTTTTCCCGCAGCACCACTTTACGCCCTTTTATCACCGCTAACCCTGAAATCTCCAATCCTCCCCTTCATTCTATGAGCACCACGGCTATCGGTCAAGCCTTAAGCTTTGCCACCTGGCTGATAGCCATGTATACTATGCTCAGCAAAGTGTGGGGGAATGCTTGTCGCGAGATTTCATCCTGGTGCTCGATTTAGGGGGCACGCAGTTTCGCCTTGCCTTAGCCAACCGAGATGGAAAGCTATTGAGCCGCTACGCAGCTTCAACTCACGCCGCGCAGAGTCAACGGCGACTAATTGGCCGAATCAATAGGGATAAGGGAGCTAACATCAGACATCGATGTGAAGCAGGTGCTGGGCATGGGGGTAGCTGCCGCCGGTCTGGTCAACCCAGAGACTGGGGTGCTTCTATGCTCGCCGAATCTGCCCAGATTGAGCAATGTCCCGTTAAAGGCGCTCCTGGAGCGGGAGATAAAGGCTCCGGTGTGGCTGGTCAACGATGCCAGCCTTGCTGCCTTGGGCGAGCATAGGTTTGGCGCTGGCCGGGGATTCAGCCACCTGGTGTACATCACAGTGAGCACCGGCATCGGGGGTGGGGTTATCATCGATAATGGCCTTTTCCTCGGCGGCCAGGGCTTTGCTGCTGAAATCGGCCATATGGTCATAGACCCTGATGGACCCAGATGCGCCTGCGGCAATATCGGCTGCCTGGAAGCCTTAGCATCGGGTAGCGCCATCGCCCGCATGGCTTTGGAGGAGCTGTCAAGAGGCAAGGTCAGCATCATCACCAGCCTTGCTGACAATGATTTGAGCCAGGTAACCGCCGAGATGGTGGCCAGAGCGGCACAAAGCGGCGACCCCTTGGCCGAGGAGATCATGGACAGGGCGGGGACGAGCCTCGGCATTGGGGTGGTCAACCTGCTTCATCTCTTCGATCCCGAGATGGTCATCATCGGCGGCGGGGTATCCAGATGCGGGGAGATGATTCTGGCGCCGGTGAGGAGGGTCATCGCCGAGCGGGCGATGCCTGGCTTTAAAGGGGCCGAAGTTGTCACCTCAGCTTTGGGCGATGACTCCGGGCTTCTTGGCGCCGTGGCTTGGGTTTTGGATAAATCCAGTGGATAGAGATATAATTTATAGTGATTGCGGGGTCGAACAAGGGTGAATTCGATGAAATATTTTTGTCGAAATTGCGGGAGG
>CAZMKJ010000064.1:0-4529 GCA_964567075.1 uncultured Dehalococcoidia bacterium | reverse complement strand
CTCCTCGATGAAGACGTCGCGCGGCACGTCGATAAGAACGGGCCCCGGTCTGCCCTCTCTAGCAATATAGAAGGCTTCTTTGACCACGGTAGCCATGTCCTCGGCTCGCATCACCATGTAGTTATGCTTAGTAATGGGCAGGGTGATGCCGGTGATGTCTATCTCCTGGAAGGCATCCTTGCCGATGAAGGGCCTTGCTACCTGTCCCGTTATCGCCACCACGGGCGAGGAATCGAGGTAAGCGGCAGCGATTCCAGTTACCAGGTTGGTGGCTCCAGGACCCGAGGTGGCAACACATACCCCCACCCTACCCGAAGCTCGGACGTAGCCATCGGCAGCGTGGGCTGCTCCTTGCTCATGGCGAACCAGGATATGACGTAACTGAGGATACTCAGGCAAGACGTCGTAAAAGGGCAATACGGACCCACCAGGGAAACCGAATATGACATCGACCCCCTCTTTCATCAGGCTTTCACACAGTATCCGTGCTCCGCTTATCTTCATGTTATCTCCCTATTTTTCGAACACTGCACCCTTACTTGCTGAGGTTACCCTCTCGGCATAGCGCTTGAGATAGCCCGTTCTTATCCTGGGCTCAAATTCGGGGAGCTGAGAGAGGCGGCTCACTATCTGCTCCTCGGTTAGCTCGACATCGATCTTATGGTCGGGGATATCTATCACTATCATATCGCCATCCCTGAGGGCAGCGATAGGCCCTCTGGCTGCTGCCTCGGGGGAAACATGCCCGATAGCAGCCCCCTTGGTCGCCCCGGAGAAGCGGCCGTCGGTAATGAGGGCCACCTTATCATCCAGCCCCATTCCGCTTAGGAGCGATGTCGGGCCCAGCATTTCCCTCATCCCCGGGCCCCCTTTGGGTCCCTCATAGCGGATGACCACCACCTGCCCCGGCTCAATGGACCTGTCCACGATCGCTTGGGTGGCTTCCTCTTCCGAGTCGAATACCCGCGCCGCCCCGCGGTGGGCGAGCATCTCAGGGCTTACTGCAGCGCTCTTGACCACCGCCCCCTCCGGCGCCAGGTTGCCGAAGAGAACGGTGAGTCCACCTGTCAGGGAGTGAGGCTGGGAGAGAGGGCGAATAATGTTCCTGTCTCTAACCTGTGCCACAGCAAGCTCCTCTTCCAGCGATTTCCCAGAGGCCCTCTTCACCCCGAGATTGAGCAGTCCCTTAACCTCTTTCATCACTGCCGGTATGCCACCAGCAAGGTCCAGGTCCTCGATGTGGGACTCTCCCGCGGGGCTTATCCTGGCCAGGTGGGGAGTGCCCTTGCTTATCTGGTTCACCAGGGAGAGCGGGAGATCGATCCCCGCCTCATAGGCAATGGCCATAAGGTGCAGGACTGAATTAGTGCTTCCTCCCAGCGCCATATCCACAACAAAGGCATTGTGAATGGAATCCTTGGTTACGATATCGCGGGGGCAAACCCCGTTCACGAGTAGCTCCATGAGCTGCGCACCTGCCTCCTTGGCCAGGGCGAGGCGGCTGGCATCGACAGCGGGGATGGTGCCGTTTCCCGGGAGCGCCATCCCCAGGGCCTCGGTGAGGCAGTTCATGGTATTGGCGGTGAACATCCCGGAGCAGCTACCGCAGCCGGGGCAGGCAACCCTCTCCAGTTCCTCCAGCTCCCTTTCGCTCATCTCTCCAGTGGCTACCCTGCCCACCGCCATAAAGACGGTGTTCACATCTACGGGGCTGAGGCCATCTTTGCCCCAGAAACGCCCGGCAAGCATGGGGCCGCCACTGATGAAGATGGAGGGGATGTTCAATCTCACTGCCGCCATCAGCATTCCGGGCACGATCTTATCGCAGTTGGGGATGAAAACCAGACCATCGAGGGCATGGGCCTGAACCACGATCTCTACCGAATCGGCGATGAGCTCGCGGCTGGGCAGGCTGAACTTCATCCCCAGGTGGCCCATGGCAATGCCATCGCAGACGCCGATGGTATTCACCTCGAAAGGTGTCCCCCCTTTGCTGTGCACACCGCCCTTTACCGCTTCGGCAATGCTCCTCAGGTGAATGTGACCTGGGATCAACTCGTTAAAGCTGTTCACGATGCCGATAAAGGGCTGGCCTAGCTCCTTGTCGGAGCATCCCAACGAGCGAAGCAAAGCGCGATGTGGGGCTCGGTCGACGCCTCGCTTTACCGTATCGCTTCTCAATTTGCCCCCTTATATTGCGAAGTAAAAAATCCGCCCTTTTGGGGCGGTTCTTTCGAACTTAAGGCCGCTCCCAATCCATTCTGATAAAGTATCATAGCGTTTGGCAACTGTCAAGAAGCTTTGGCTACACCAACCAGTTGAGCGATGTCCTCCACCCCTTCCCTCTCCATGAAGCGCTCTATGCCCTCTAGGACCTCGAGAGGAGCGTTGGGGTTTACCAGGTTTGCTGTGCCGATCTGAACCGCAGTGGCACCAGCCATGATGAACTCCAGGGCATCATCGCCACAGCAAATGCCGCCGCAGCCAATGATGGGAATGTTCACCGCCTGATATACCCGATAAACCATATAAAGGGCGATGGGCTTGATGGCAGGCCCCGAAAGCCCACCGCTAATTCCCCCGAGGAACGGCCTTCTCTCGGCAATGTCGATAGCCATGCCCACCACCGTATTGATCAGAGATAGGGCATCGGCTCCGGCTTCAGCCACAGCGAGAGCAATCTGGGCGATGTCAGCCACATTCGGGGTCAGCTTGACGATGACGGGGAGGGTGGTCTCCGATTTCACCGCACTGGTGACCTTGGCCGCTGCTTGGGGGCTTTGACCAAAATCCATCCCCCCCTGGGCTACGTTGGGGCAGCTTACGTTTACCTCGATGCCGCTGACCCCAGCCACCCCCTCAAGCCTTCGGGAGAGCTCGGCATACTCCTCGATGCTTTTGCCAGCGATGTTGACGATCACCGGGACACGCCAGGCGGCCCAGATAGGGGCCTTCTCCTTGATCAAGGCCTCAATTCCGATATTCTGAAGCCCCACCGAGTTGAGCAGGCCTGAGGCAGTCTCCGCAAGCCGGGGCTGAGGATTTCCCTGGCG
The DNA here is from genome assembly GCA_964567075.1 of uncultured Dehalococcoidia bacterium. Lineage (GTDB taxonomy): Bacteria > Chloroflexota > Dehalococcoidia > SZUA-161 > JAUWZY01 > JAUWZY01. The sequence goes on along the minus strand of CAZMKJ010000064.1, from coordinate 1,476 downwards.
GGGGCTAAGGGTGGTTCCTTTGCAGACTATGGCCCCCAGCCTCTCGACGTCAACTAATCTAGCATACTCGGTGCCGTATCCCACAGTTCCTGAAGCGGCCATCACCGGATTCTGGAGATGCAGGCCACACTGGTTGTGGGGGGCAAGTTCAACACAAAGCTTCAACGGGGATCCTCACCAAACTACCTGATTTCTCCAATAATACTCCTTCCCCGCCATCGCTTCAACCCACTACTTGACATTGTCCCGGAGAGAGGTAAACTAGCATAGGGCCAGAGGATGGAAATAGTAGCAGGCCTTTTCCTTCTGTTTTTCCTCGCTATCCTGATCAGACGCATCGGCAACAGGCTACTCCCGTTGGTCATGCCTCGGCATCGGCTGAAGACCATCGCCGTGGGCTTTGGCGGTGGGGTTATTGGCAGCTTGGTGGATCGATTCACCTGGGAGTTCGGCCCCGAGTTCGTTGGTGCTCATTGGGTTGCCTCTATCATAGGTTGCATCCTTTTCATCCTCTGTTATGGTCTCATGCCTTTCCTAAGGATCATGATGGGGAGGGCGTAAGCCTGCTGCGAAGGTTATGAACAGGCCTTTGCTTTTGTGCTATACTTGAGGGCGAGCCAGCGTAGCTCAGGGGCAGAGCAGCGGTTTCGTAAACCGCCGGTCGTCAGTTCGAATCTGACCGCTGGCTGTATCTACATCAGGGTCAGTTGCCAACATCTTGCCAGCTTCAAAAGAACTCCTCACAAAAGGTGCTGACGCTACACCTCTAAAGTCCATCGCCACAGCTACATTTTTATATTCCTCGAATTCCACAGGAGAGACAAATCTAACCACCTCATGGTGATTTGTAGAGGGTCGCAAGTACTGGCCTATAGTTAAGAAATCACAGTTAACCTCTCTCAAATCCCTCATTGCCTGGATTACCTCTTCACGCCTCTCCCCTAGCCCTACCATCAGTCCCGACTTGGTAAGAAGCTCTTTTCCCATGGATTTTACATGCTTAAGAAGCTGGATTGAGCATTTGTAGTTAGCCTGAGGACGAACCTCAGGGTATAAAGAAAGCACTGTCTCTACATTATGATTAATGATTGCTGGATGGCTAGCCACTACAACTTCTAACGCTGAAATAGAACCTTGGAAATCAGGGATTAAGACTTCAGCAGTAATTCCAGGGTCATAGCTACGGATAGCTTCTACGACTTTAGCAAACTGATAAGCTCCACCATCAGGGAGGTCATCTCTGGTCACCGAGGTAATAACTACATACCGCAGTCCTAGTTTTTTTATAGCTTCAACAATGTGCTCAGGCTCATTCGCATCAGGAGGCGCTGGCTGACCATGCTCCACTGCGCAAAAGGTGCAATTACGAGTGCAAACATCCCCCAATATCATAAAGGTAGCTACTCCTCGGACAAAACACTCTCCCTGATTCGGGCAATGCGCGCTTTCGCAGACAGTATGGAGCTGCAAGCCATC
>CAZMKJ010000063.1:0-4551 GCA_964567075.1 uncultured Dehalococcoidia bacterium | reverse complement strand
AAGCCGCGCAGCAAAGGGGCTTTAGGGTCTTAGACCGTGAGGCTTTGACCTCTGAGGCCCTGGCTTTTTGGCAACACCTCCCGGGGAGGCGAGAGCTTGAAGCGCAACAACTATTGCCCGCGGAAAATAAGATCGGCTCCCTTCGCCTCCGCCATTTCCCTGTCGATCACTCGATTTACGGCGCCACTGCCTTTGCTGTGGAAACAAGCTCGGGATGGGTGGTTTACACCGGCGACCTGCGGCTTCACGGAGGGATGGGCCATCTCACCAAGGAGTTCATCGAGCAGGCGGCTCAACTGGAGCCCACTGTGCTTATCTGCGAAGGGACTAATGTGGAAAGCAGCGCCAGGATTAGCGAAGACGAGGTATATACCAATGCTCTCCGGGCTGTGGAAAATGCTAAGGCTCTGGTCATCGCCGATTTCGGGCCGCGGAATATAGAACGCCTCCTCACCTTCCGCCAAATAGCTGAAGCGACAAACCGCTGCCTTGTGATCTTGGCCAAGGACGCCTATCTTTTGCAGGCGATGCGATATATTTCCCAGCAAGTGCCGTTGGCCCGAGACAAGGCCATCGCTATATACAAGGATGCCAAAGCAAGGCTGGATGGATGGGAAAGGGATGTCCGCAGGCAGTATCGAGATAAACTGGTAACGCCGGAACAGATTCGCCAGGGCCAGGATTCGTATATCCTCTGCTTCAGCTTTTTTGACATCAATGAGCTCCCCAGTCTCATGCCCAGAAAAGGGAGCATTTATCTTTATTCCTCCAGCGAGGCGCACAACGAGGAACAAGAGATGGACTTTTGGCGCCTGCGCCACTGGCTCGATCGTTTCCAGATGACCGGGGTCGGGCTGCCCGTAGAAGTAGAAGTAGAGCCATCGAAATGGGAAATACCGGAGGGCGAGCGTGGTCTCCATGCCTCAGGGCATGCCATTGGTCCCGAGCTTCTCCATCTCATCGAGCAAATCAGGCCCAGGACTCTAATCCCCATTCACACCGAAAAGCAGGAATATTTTCAACAACTGGAAAGGATAGGAATCAAGGTGCGGACTGCCAAAGAGGGGGAGACGCTGAGCTTCCCTTAGGAGGAAGATGATGATCCCGGCAAAGCTTGCCCTGAGAAACTTCATGTGCTACCGAGAAAATGTGCCCCCGCTTCACTTCGAGGGCTTCCGGGTGGCTTGTCTCTGCGGCGACAACGGCAATGGCAAGTCAGCCCTTATCGATGCCATCACCTGGGCCCTTTGGAGCAAGGCACGAGCCAGGAGCGATGACGACCTCATCCACCTCGGTCAGCGGGAGATGGAGGTCGAGTTCGAGTTCGTAGTGGGCCAAAACCGATATCGCATCATTCGCAAGCGAGCCAAGGGGGGAATGAGACGGGCGGGGCAGGCGATCCTTGAACTGCAAATGGCCACACCTCAGGGCTTCAAGCCGATCACCGGCAATAGCGTTCAAGAAACGCAGCGAAAGATAATCGATATCCTGCGCATGGACTACGAGACTTTCATCAATAGCGCTCTCCTTTTGCAGGGTCGTGCCGATGAATTCACCATCAAACTGCCTTCGGAACGGAAGAAAGTGCTCGCTGACATCCTGAATCTATCGCTCTATGACCAGCTTGAAGATCGGGCAAAGGGCTTGGCTAAACAAAAGGAAATCGAGTATGGCAATCTTGAAGCCGGGATAAGAGAAATCGACATCGAACTGACCAAGAAGGAAAGCTATCAACAAGAGCTCTATGAGGTGCAAGCGGCATTAGTGGAGCTCGAAGCTCAGGCGAAGAGACAAGAGGGCGTGCTCGATGAGCTGCGCCAGGCCAAAAAGGAATTTGACCTTAAACAGGAGCAGCTGTCCGAGGCGGAAAAAAGGATTGCCGAGGCGGAAAGGGAGCTCAATTACTTGGAGAGTCAACTAATTTTGCATCGGCACAAGGTTGAAGACTACCAGGCCACCTTAGCTCAGAGCACAGAGATAGAGGAGGGATACCGGGAACTTCTTATGGCAAAAAAGGAAAACGAGGAGCTCAATGAGAGGCTGAGGCAGCTCCATGCCCTGACTGAGGGCAAAAATCAGCTGGAGCAGGCTATCAAAGATGCCAAGAACGAGCTGGTCACCGAACAGAGCGTGCTTCAGAGCCAGGCTCAAAGGTTGCAGCTCAGTGCTGAGGCAGTGCCCAGGCTGGAACAACAGCTGGTCAAAATCCAGTCCCAGTCAGCCGAGCTTGATGAGATGGCACAGGAATTGGAGCAAAAGAGATTGCGGGAACAGGAGCTATCAAACCAGATCCATTATCTAAAGTCGATGAATATCAAGCTTGGGGAGGAGATAGAAGAGCGAAGAGCCAAGATAGAGCTGCTGCAGCGGAATGGCGCCCGCTGCCCGCTATGCGAAACCGAGCTCGGGGTTGAGGGCCGGGACAGGATCATAACCAAGTATGAGCAAGAGAGGCAAACGAAAGCCGAGACTCACCATGGTAATGAATTGGAGTTAGCGCAAAAGGAAAAGGATTTTCAATCGGCCAGGAGTGAGATAGCGCAGCTCGAGGACAGGCTAAACCGAGAACGAGCTATAACCCAAGGCCAGGACATCGCCTTAAAAAAGGAGCTCGCCCAAGCCCAGGAGGCAGCCACAGAGCTCACCTGGCATAGAGCGCGCCTGGCTGAGGTGGTAAAGCGACTTGATGAAGGCGAGTTTGCCCTTGAGCAGAAAGCAGCCCTTATTGATTTGGATGCTCAGATAAGAAGCCTGGACTATGATGCAGCAAGGCATCAATCGGTTGGGCAGCGTTTAGCTGAGTTTGATCGCTATGGCGACCTTAGGCGCAGGCTTGATGAAGCCAAAGAGCTTATCGATCAAGAGAGGGCTTCATTAGCTTGGGCAGAGGATGGGGCGAGCCGCTGGCGCTCTACCCGCGAAGCCGAGGCCAAGCGACGAGAGGCGTTGGCACAAGAGCTAAAGGCCTTGCCTGAAATCGCCACCAAGCTGGCAGAAGCAGAACGTGTCTATGAAATCTTGCTCGGCCGCCAGGCACAGGGGCGCAAGATGTTGGGCGCAGTGGAGCAGAAGCTGGAGCATTGCGCTTATCTGGAAAAGAGCAAAGAGGAAAAGGCCAGAGCGCTGACCAAGGCAGCGGCTGAAAAAGGCATCTACGAGGAGCTGGCCGCTGCCTTCGGCAAGAAAGGCATCCAGGCCCTGATCATCGAGCAGGTCCTCCCTGAGATCGAGGACGAGGCTAATAGGCTCTTGGGCCGGATGACGGATAGCAGGATGAGCGTTCGCCTTGAAACCCAGCGCCTGTCCAGGAAGGGAGAGCCTGTGGAAACCCTGGATATAAGGGTCTCCGACGAGCTGGGGACGCGCAACTATGAGATGTTCAGCGGCGGCGAGGCATTTCGCATCGACTTCGCCCTGCGCATCGCGCTATCAAAGCTGCTGGCGCGGCGAGCCGGGGCGCCGCTGCCCACGCTGTTCATCGATGAGGGCTTCGGCACCCAGGATAGCTCAGGGCGGGAGAAGCTGGTGGAGGCGATAAACTCGATTCAGGACGATTTCGAGAAGATACTGGTCATCACCCATATTGAGGAGCTCAAGGACGCCTTCCCGGTGCGCATCGAGGTCACCAAGACCGCTGAGGGCTCTATGATTTCCATGAGCTGAGGGAGAAGATGAGTAAGCACGATGCTGAAAAATGGCAGCAGATGGCAGCCAAGTTCAATATCGACCCCTTCGCCACTATGATCGGGATGAGGATAGTGGAACTGGACCAGGGCTACGCTAAGGTAATGCTGTCGCTCAGGCCGGAGCACAACAGCAGAATCCAGCGTCCCCATGGCGGGCTGATCGCGACGGTACTCGACCACGCCTGCGGCAATGCCATGGACACAATGGGGCGGGACACCATCGGCGTGCAGCTAAGTGTCAGCTATATCGCTGGCACCAAGCCCGACGACACCCTCATCGCTGAGGCGCGGGTTGTCCACCTGGGCAAGACAATGGGAACGGCAGAGGGTACGCTCACCGGCTCCGACGGCACCGTCATTGCCAAGGCGCTAAACACAGCCCTGGTTCTCAGCCGTAGGGGGTAGCGGTTGACCTTTTGCTGCCCAAAACCGACAACGGCTCAATGATTTCAATGAGCCAAGGGAGTGGGGAAGCTTATAATTAGTCAGGAGGTAGGATAATGGAAAGAAGACCTGAAGTGGAGGTGACTTTTTCAGACCAATACCGGGTGATAAGGGTAGGTGGCTGGATTGGAGGATCCAGGCCTACCGGAATCGAGGTCGATTTATATGAGGACAAAAGCGATTTTACTGATTCGCTCAAAACGGGTGCGCCACCCAAGCTAATACGTGAATTCCAAGCTAAGCTCTTCATCAGCCCGGTACATACTAAGGCGTTTGCCTATTGGCTGCTGTCGCATGTTAAGGAATACGAGGACCATTTCGGCATGATAGCTCCTCCGCCGAAGGATTCGCCCGCCAGGAAGGGCATGGAGTATGCCAAGAAAGACATTGAGCGTGCCGAGTTTGAGGAGAAATTCGGAGC
>CAZMKJ010000062.1:0-4828 GCA_964567075.1 uncultured Dehalococcoidia bacterium | reverse complement strand
AAGCCGTCAAGGCAAGAAGCTGTTGACAAGGCAAGGGCCCAATTATATGATGATACAAAGGGAGCGGGGATCCGATAATGTTGGCTAAGGTAGCGAGTTGTGCTGTGGTTGGGCTTGATGGTGCCTTAGTTGAGGTTGAGGTTGATATTTCGCCCGGATTGCCCTCCTTTGTCATCGTCGGCCTGCCAGACACTGCGGTTCAGGAGGCTCGGGAGCGGGTTCGTGCCGCGATCAGGAACTCAGGATACACCTTCCCCATGAAGCGGATCACAGTCAATCTGGCTCCGGCGGACCTGAGGAAGGAGGGGCCTGCCTATGACCTGCCCATTGCTATCGGGATTCTCATCAGCTCAGATCAGGTTGCGTTTGATGCCTCTCAGGCCCTCCTCCTGGGCGAGCTGTCCCTCGATGGCAAGCTACGTCATACCCATGGCATCCTGTCCATGGTAGCTCTGGCTCGGGAACGGAAAAGCCCCACTGTTTTCGTCCCCGCTATCAATGCCAAAGAGGCCTCTTTGATTCAAGGGGTCAGGATCATTCCCGTGGAATCCTTGGCCCAGTTGGTGGCTCATCTTCGTGGCGAGACAATAATTCCTGATTATGTGGGGGATGAGAACCCAGCGGAAGCCGAGATGCCTTGGACTGGGGTGGAGCTGGCTCACATCAGGGGACAAGAGCATGCTAAGAGGGCACTGGAGGTAGCGGCCGCTGGTGGACATAACCTGATTATGAGCGGTCCCCCGGGGAGTGGCAAAACCTTGTTAGCCCGGTCATTGCCTTCTATTCTGCCCCAAATGGGTTCTGAGGAGGCTTTGGAGGTGACCAGGGTTTACAGTGTGAGCGGGTTGTTGCCTCCAGACACTCCGCTTATCACGCAGCGCCCATTTCGGGCCCCTCACTATACCATCTCTCATGCCGGGCTGGTCGGCGGTGGTCGCTGGCCCAGGCCTGGTGAGATCAGCCTGAGCCATCGTGGCGTGTTGTTCCTCGATGAGCTACCTGAATTCGGCCATGCCGATCTCGAGGTCCTGCGCCAGCCTTTGGAGGACAAGAATGTGACCATCAGTCGAGCCCAGGGCAGCGTGACCTTCCCGGCAAACTTCATGTTGGTGGCGGCGATGAACCCCTGCCCGTGCGGCTTCTATGGCGACCCGGTAAAGGAATGCACCTGCTCGCCAACCCTGATCTCACGCTATCAGAGGCGCATTAGTGGCCCCCTGCTTGACCGCATAGATATATTTGTCGAGGTGCCCCGCATCGAGTATGAGAAGTTAGCCAATGACAGGCTTGGAGAGAGTTCGGAGGCAGTGCGGGGGAGGATCGAAGCTGCACGCCAAATTCAGCGTCAGCGCTTTGCCGGGACAGATATCTTATGCAATGCCGATATGACCCCGGTGGAGGTTAGGGAGTTCTGTGGGGCGGAGCCGGGGGCCCAAGGTCTGCTTCGAGCGGCGATGAAGCAACTATCCCTTTCCGCTCGGGCCTTCCATCGCATCTTGAAACTGGCTCGAACCATTTCCGACCTCGCTGGCATTGACATTATCGGCGCCAGCCAACTGGCTGAGGCCATCCAGTACCGACCACGGCATGGGGTATAGAGATCCTGGTTAGCGATGAGGGGCAAAACGGAGAACAAAGCAGTTATTTGGGACCTGGATGGGGTGATAGCTGATACCGGCCCGTTCCATCTTGGCGCCTGGCAGCAACTGGCTGAGGAGATGGGGCGCCCTTTCACCGCCGAGGATTTCAGGCGAGTCTTCGGGCTGAAGAACAGTGATATCATAAGGAAGGTCCTTGCTCCCGATATCTCTGCTGTCCAGGTAGAAGCTCTCGCCGAGAGAAAGGAGGAGATTTTCCGAGCCCGAGTGAAGGGAAACATCAAGCCACTACCGGGCGTTTTGCCGCTATTGCATTCGCTTAAGGAAAATGGATTCAGCGTGGCTTTGGCTTCGTCAACTGTGCCCGAGAACATCAAGCTGTTGCTCTCCTCTCTCGGCATAGAGCAACTCTTTGACTGCCTGGTCTCGGGCCAGGATGTAAGCAGAGGGAAGCCGGATCCCGAGGGATTCCTGTTAGCGGCAAAGAAGTTGGGCGTTGAGCCCCGCTGTTGTGTTATCATTGAGGATGCTATCGATGGGGTCAGGGCAGCTAAGGCTGCTGGCATGAAATGCATTGCCGTAGCCAATACCCATCCTCGGGAAACCCTGGCCGCAGCTGATCTCACCGTGGATAGTCTGGAGACAGTGGCTAGCAGAGACATCCAGTCTCTTTTCACACAGGTGCTCGAAGATAGTTAGGGAGGGGAAATGCGCTGTCAATATTGTGGTTATCCCAGGGTTTCCGTGATCAAGGTCTGGGCGGATAAGGAGGGGATTGCTCACCGCCGTGTTAGCTGTCTTGCCTGCGGGCGCAAGTTCGACATCGCAGAGCGCGAGAAGCCAGCTCAGGGCCCTGCTTCGGGAGTCAGTAAGTACGCAAAAAGGTAAAGAAGATTTCATTTGAGGAGGCAGAGGTATTCATGAACGCTATCGAGCTTTATCAAGAGCCTATTCTCAACAACCCCATTATGGTGGCGGCTTGGCCGGGGATAAGCAACGTTGCCCTAAAAGCGGCAAGCTATCTCAGGGATAAATTGGGCGCTGAGGAGTTTGGGGAGATCAAGCCCTTTGGTTTCTTCAGCCCGGCCGGGGTTTTGATCCAAGACGACGTAGTAAAAATGCCGAGATTCCCTGAAAGCAAGTTTTATTATTGGAAGCACAGGGTTCCCGGAAATGACATGATAATCTTCATCTCAGAGGCGCAGCCAGCCTTAAACCAATATGAATTTGCCGGCTTGGTTTTAGACGTTGCTGAGAGGTTCGCTGTAGAAAGGATTTACACCTTTGCTGCTGCCATCATTTCCCATGGTGCCGAAGGATCAAGGGTTTGGGGGTCGGTTACCGATGCTTGGTTAATCGCGGAGTTGAAGCGATACGGTGTGGTGCAAAGAGGCGATTATCACATCCGCGGCTTGAATGGTTTGCTGTTAGGGGTGGCTAAGGAGAGAGGCATCCCTGGCATCTGCCTACTGGGGGAAACGCCGCAGCACTTTGCCGAGATGGAAAATCCCAGGGCCTCTCTGAGCGTGCTCCAGGCTTTGATCCCGATGCTGGGGATCGATATCGACCTCGGTGAACTCGGCGAACAAGCAACACGGGCCGATGAGGAGATGGAGAGAATAGCCAAGGAGGACATGACCCAGTATATCGATCACTTCACTCGCCCCATCTGGGAACGAGAAGAAGAGGAAAACGAGTAGAATATTACAATATCTCGCTTCTCAGCTTGCGCAAAATACCTACCCGGGTACAATCGCCAGCGCCCCGGCTGCTAATAGGCTCCAGCATATATGATGAAGAAGAGCCTGATTCGAGATTTAGTCACCAATCCTAAGTACAGCCAAAAGCGTATAGTATGATGTAGAAGAAGAGCAAGTCCTCGCCGATATCCCATGTCATGCCTATCATTCCCTCGTCACCCAGGATCTTCTCCACCTCTTTTCTTTTCTCAGCCCAGGGAATACTTAGCATTTTCTGTTCTGCCATGAGCTCACCTCATATTCACTTCTTATAGACACCGTATTCTCTGACGAATTTCGTCACTGCCAACAGGTTCTCCGGCTTGGCGTCGTTTGGAACGAGCAAAACCTTGTCATTGGAGAAAATGAACCCTCCGCCAGGCGCACACGTATCTATGAGCTCCTTGGCATAGGCAATACACTCGTCCTTGGTCCCGTAGCCCAGTAAGGAGTTGGGGATGTTTCCTGCCAGGCACATAGTATTGCCTAAAACAGCTTTCGCTTTCTTCATGTTTGTGCTCTCCATCAACGCTATGACCTTCCCTTTGGGCAGTTGAGCCAGGAAGTCCAAATAGGGGTCCCAGTTGCCCTCACAATAGAGCAGGCACGAGAAACCTACCCCAGTCAGCTCTACGATAAGCTTGCGGAAAGTGGGCCAGTAGAACTCCTCGAAGTCAACCGGCCGCAAAAATTCGGCAATGTGAAGGGGTATAAACAAAGGCGGGTAGTCGGCAGGCGGTCCACCATAGCCCGCTTTGGCGAGCCTAATTGCAAGGGGGAACATGGCTTCACAGGCTGCCTTTACCTGCTCCGGCCGGCGCTTGATGTCCAGTATCATCCCCTTAAATCCACGCATCTGATCTTCAATCATATCCATCGGCGCCTTAGTGAAGCCCAGTACCGCCAGCGGTGCTCCATAAACCTCTTTCCACGCTCCAAATTGAGCACCGAGGCGGGCAAGATACAGGCCGAATAGCACAGCGCCTTTGGCCAGGGCAAGCTCATTGCGGGGGAAAGGCTTTGCCAGCTCCGTCGCTCGCCTGGGCAAGAGCTTCTCCACAATGAAGGCATAGGGATCGGCTATAAACTCGGGATAGTCTTCAGCTTGCATCGGGGAAGCATCTGGAAATTGAAATGATGATGTCGCCGATACATCCTGTCCTGATATCATTAGCGTTCTCTGGCCTATCGCATCGAGCACCGGCGCCGGCCAAGTGCCAAAGGGAGGAAACACAGCGTCCCAGTCAAAGTCCACGAGAACCTTGTTAATGGCTCCGATTAACTTCTCGTAGTCATATAAAATCTCCTGTATGTTATAGCCGGAGTAATGCGCCACCCAGGTGTCGGCCGGGAACCACATAGGAACGCAGTCCGGCTCCTTTAGGCTGATTGCCGTCTTCAACCTGGTAAGGCGTTCGTTGTACAGTTCCTCAGCACTCTTTTGCATTTTATGCCTCCACCCATTTTTTGCAGATTTCCACTCCTTCAGCA
>CAZMKJ010000061.1:0-4832 GCA_964567075.1 uncultured Dehalococcoidia bacterium | reverse complement strand
CCGATATCAGTGCAAATCTCATCCCCCAGAATAGGCAAGATAACTACCCCGGTGCCACCCTTCTCGATAAAGGCCACATTTACAAGGGTTCCATGCCTTTGCCCTACTGCCCCAATTGCCGCCGCTTCCTCCCCGATCGTTATGTGGAGGGCACCTGTCCCTATTGCCACTTCCCCAGGGCTCGAGGGGACCAGTGCGAGGAGTGCAGCAAGCTGCTTAACCCCAGCGATTTGATCGACCCCGGCTGCCTGATATGTGGCACTCGACCCCAGATCAGGGATTCAGAGCACCTGTTTTTCTCCCTCTCCTCTTTCACCGAGCAGCTTCGCTCTTGGGCTGAACAGCAGACTCAATGGCGGCCAAATGTCATCAGCATGACCAATCGCTACCTGAATGAGGGGCTTAGAGATCGGGCCATCACCCGAGATTTGGAGTGGGGACTTCCGGTGCCAGTCCCCGGCTTCGAGAAAAAGCGAATCTATGTCTGGTTTGAGGCCGTGATCGGCTATCTCTCAGCAAGTAAGGAATGGGCGCAGAGCATTGGCCAAAGTGAAAAATGGCGCGATTTCTGGCAAGGGGATGCCAAGGCTTATTACTTCATCGGCAAGGATAACATCCTATTCCATACCATCATCTGGCCAGCGATGCTTATCGGGTATGGCGGGCTGAACCTGCCCCAGGATGTCCCAGCCAACGAGTTCTTAACCCTGGAGGGGCGACAATTCTCCACCAGCCGCAACTGGGCAGTGTGGCTGCCGGACTTCCTGGAGCGATACGACCCGGATCCGCTACGCTATCTGCTCTCAGCAGCTATGCCTGAGACCAGCGATGCCGACTTCTCCTGGCGTGAGTTCGCCCGCCGCAACAACGACGAGCTGGTGGCTACTTATGGCAACTTAGTCCATCGCGTCCTCACCTTCACCTATCGCAACTTCGATGGCTATGTGCCAGCACACGGTGAATTCGGTGCCCGGGATAATTCCCTCTTAGTTCAAGCCGAAGAGACCCTCGGCCTTGTGGATAAGCTTCTCTCTCGATGCCGCTTCCGTGAGGCGATAAGGGCAGCTATGTCCTTAGCTCAGGAGAGCAATCGCTATCTCGAGGAGAAAGCGCCTTGGAAAAGGATCAGGGAAGACCGAGATGGTTGCGCCATTTCTATGGGCGCTGCGTTGGGGGCTATTTCCTGCCTGAAGACAATTCTATTTCCATTCCTGCCATTTAGCTCTCAGAGGCTACATCATCTCTTAGGATTTGCCGGCAAGGTGGAGGATGGAGGCTGGTCCTTTCACGTGCCTCCAGCAGGGCAAAAGCTGATGCCCCCGCAACCGCTGTTCACCAAATTGGACGATGACATGGTGGCTGAGGAAACACTGAGATTGAGGGAGAACATTGCAGGCCATCTTTGAACCGATCCTAACTGAAATACCCTTAGTGGATGAAAGGCTTAAGGCTGTAGCTGAGGCTGATTTCCCGCAGCTGGCTCAGTTACTGGGCCATGTGTTGCGCAGGGAAGGAAAACGAATCCGTCCCGCACTTACTTTGCTCGCCGGCAAGTTCCATCATTATAACCTGGAGCTTTTGATCCCCATGGCCACAGCAATAGAGCTTTTTCACACTGCGACCCTGGTCCACGACGATACCATCGACAACTCAGCAACGCGCCGTGGCCTGCCCACGCTGAGCAGCATCTGGGGCAGCGAGGTTGCAGTCTTAGCCGGTGATTACCTCTTTGCCAAGTCGGCAGACCTGGTGGCGACCACTGGCAATCTAAGGGTGATAACACTTTTTGCCCAAACCCTGATGACCATATGCAGCGGCCAGCTGGAGGAAAACTTCAGCGCCTGTGACCCTGAGCAAAGCCGCCAGCAATACTATCAGAGGAGCGGCAAGAAGACAGCCTCACTCTTCTCCGCAGCAACAGAATCAGGGGCTATCTTAAGCGAGGCTCCGGAGGAAGCGGTGCAAGCCCTTAAAAGCTATGGCTATAACCTGGGGCTCGCCTTTCAAATCGTGGATGATATCCTGGATTTCACTGCCGGCGAGGAGGAGCTGGGAAAGCCTGTGGCCGGTGATTTGCTGCAAGGGGTCCTCACCTTGCCGGCAATTCTTTTTATGGAGCAGCACCCCGAGGATAACCCGATAAAGGAGATGTTAGCGGGGAAGGATGAGGAAGCGAATTTAAAGCGGGCTATTGAATCGATCCGCAACTCCCCCATCATTGGGGAGTCTTATGGCATTGCTCAAGATTTCTCAGCCCAAGCCTGCCACGCCTTGGAGGTGCTCCCCGATAGCCCTCCTCGCAGAGCTCTGCTCCAGCTTGCGGATTATGTCATCCAGCGCCAGAGGTGATAGAGCCTTTAACCCTTTGGAATAAGCTTCATCACCTCTTCTGTTTCCATCACGGGGACACACTCAAAGTTAACGAGGTCGGTATAGGGAAAGTGGGCTTCAAAAATGATTTTAGCATCGGCCACAGGCGGCCAGTCCTCCAGGCCAAAAGTTCGTCCACGACTGACATCAGTCCACAGGCCAAGCACTTTCCCTCCTCCAGGCACTTTGGGTCCCAGTGTTCCGAACCTTTTGACAACCGCGTCTCTTTGGGCTGGCTCCCAGGTAGCGATAAGCATGTATAACATTTGCCGCCTCCTCTCTTATAGGATATCCTTATAGGATATCCTTATAGGATGTGCTTATTGTAATCCCAACCTCTTGGTTTGTCAACTTAGCCGTGCTATTACGGCATTGGCATATAGAATTCGACTTCGTGACTCTCGATAACGGCCTCCAAACTTCGGAAAGAGCGCCTGGGGCTCGCCTTTCAAATCGTGGATGATATCCTGGATTTCACTGCCGGCGAGGAGGAGCTGGGAAAGCCTGTGGCCGGTGATTTGCTGCAAGGGGTCCTCACCTTGCCGGCAATTCTTTTTATGGAGCAGCACCCCGAGGATAACCCGATAAAGGAGATGTTAGCGGGGAAGGATGAGGAAGCGAATTTAAAGCGGGCTATTGAATCGATCCGCAACTCCCCCATCATTGGGGAGTCTTATGGCATTGCTCAAGATTTCTCAGCCCAAGCCTGCCACGCCTTGGAGGTGCTCCCCGATAGCCCTCCTCGCAGAGCTCTGCTCCAGCTTGCGGATTATGTCATCCAGCGCCAGAGATAAAAGCCTCTAACCCCTTGGCAGGAGTTTCATCACCTCCTCGAATTCCATCACCGGTACAGTTTCCGTCTTGCACAGGTCACTCCAGGCCCAACTGGATTCGAGAATGTGCTTCGCATCAACTGCAGCCGGAGACATATCAACCAGCATAAAAGCTCGATGACCCTCGAGGTCGTTCCAGAAGCCAATCAGTTTCTCGCCCTCAGCCATTTTAAGTCCCATTGTTTGCGCCCTTTTCACAACCGCGTCTCTTTGAGCTGGCTCCCAGGTGATGATGTGCATGTATAGCATTTTGCCCCCTCCTTTCTTGATTTTAGGCTGCCTCTATTATAACCCGCTCTCCTGCCTCGTCAACTCAGCCGTGCTGTTACGGCATTGGCATGTAGAGTTCAATTTCGTGACTCTCGATAACGGACTCCAACTTCGGAAAGAGCGCCTGGGCCTCTGGATCTGCCATCATCTTCTCGGGGTGGGCTTCAAATGCGGCGAGGCTATCGAACTCACCCTCAGAAATGATGGTATTCATCACGTCGCCTCCGCCACTAAGGGGGCGGTACAACCTCGCAGAAATCCCTAACACGCGAGTTGCGATAGCCATGTGCTTTTGTTCCAGTTCCATCGCCTCTGCCACCTTGCCAGGGACAGCTTTCATAATGCTTCGCACTATTACTTTCATCGTGCCCTCCTTTCTTAATTTCAGAGTATGTCTATTATAAGCCGATCTCTTGGCCTGTCAGCTTTCTCACCGTACATCAGTTACAAAGTCCTGTTCAAGCCGATGCAAAAACTCGGTTGATTTGAGTTCCCGCTCCAATAAATAGCGGATGTATTCCCTCAGCAGCTGCTCCAGCTCTCGCGCTAAATCGGGTCTCAGCCGCAGGCGCTGGGAGGTGGCAAGGTCGCTGTTCTGCAGGAAGCGCAGCACCTTGAGGGCATTTAAGGAGATGGGTCTGGTCACGGGCTCGGTATCGACACAATTGGGGCACAGCACGCCGCCGCCGCTGGCGCTGAAGAAATTGGCGCTGGGCTCAAGTGAGGCCTTGCAGTTCAGGCACTGCTGAAGTTGAGGCTGGTAGCCGAGATGACTGAGGAGGTGGAGCTCGAAATAGCGGAGAACAAGCCCGGTATGCCGAGCCTGGCCAAGCCAGTGCAGGGCATCGAGCAAAAGGGCAAACACAGGGCGATTTTCCACATTCTCGGCGGCAAAGGCATCGACAAGCTCGGCGAGATAGAGAGCACAGCTGATGCGCCACAGGTCAAGGCGAAGGGGAGAAAAGCTATCGATGATCTGACCCTGGGTCACTATGTCCAGGTCCCGTCCCCGGGCCAGCATCAGTGAGCAGTGAGTCAAGAGCTCGACATGCCCGCCCAGCTTGCTCGTTGGCCTGCGCACCCCCTTGGCTATGGCTCTTATTTTGCCCAGGTTTGGGGTATAGAGGGTGAGGATTCTATCCGCCTCGCCGAGGTTGGTGCGCCGCAGCACAATGGCTTCAGTCTTGTAAACCTTGGGGGTGGTCACGTTCCATCAAATCGCTTCAATATCTGCTTCGCCTCCCGCGCATCGGCGGCTCTTCCCTGCTTCGCAAATAGCCTGACCGCGGTTTTTAACTCCCTTTTTGCCTCGGCATGCTCATCCAGCTTCTCCAGCAAGACTCCAAGATTATAGTGGGC
>CAZMKJ010000060.1:0-5090 GCA_964567075.1 uncultured Dehalococcoidia bacterium | reverse complement strand
TCTCAGCGGCGATCTCAGCGGTGAGCTCCACGGGAAAGCCATAGGTGTCATAAAGCTGAAATACCTCCCCACCAGAAATTACTTTCTCCCCCCTACTTTTTACCCCCTCCACGATCTCTTGTAGCAAATTCATGCCAAAATCCAAAGCCAAAGTAAACTTTGCTGTCTCGCCTCCAATGACTAGCAAAATCGTGCCACTATTCTCGTTTAGCTCGCGGTATATAGATCCCATTTTATCGATAGCTGATTGTGCCACATCGATAAGGAAGCGCTCCTCCAGCCCCAGCCTTCTACCAAAGAGCATGGCACGGCGCAGTACCCGCCGCAACACATAGCCCCGTCCCTCATTTGAAGGCATCACCCCATCGGCGATGAGGAAGGCAACCGCTCGGCCATGCTCGGCGATGACCCTCAGCGCACGGTCAGTCTTGTCATCGGCGCCATATTTGACTCCGGCGAGTTCAGCGACTTTGTTTATGATCGGGGCGAAGAGGTCGGTCTCATAGAATGAGCGCTTCCCCTGGACTACAGCCACTGTCCGCTCCAATCCCATCCCTGTATCCACATTGTTCTTGGGTAGCGGGGTGCGGTTGCCACTTTCGTCCTGGTAATACTGAGTGAATACCAGATTCCAGATCTCGAGGAAGCGATCGCAGTCGCAGCCGGGGATGCAAGTGGGCAGCCCACAGCCAACCTCCTCACCGAGATCATAATGAATCTCGGTACAGGGTCCACAGGGTCCTGACTCCCCAGCAGGGCCCCAGAAGTTATTGTCCTCACCGTGGCGGATGATGCGCTCTTCGGGAACGCCAAGTTGGCGCCAGTAGGCAAAGGACTCATCGTCATCGAGGAAGATGGTGATCCAGAGCCGCTCCCGAGGCAGGCCGAGATGCTCAATGACAAACTCCCAGGCGTACTCAATAGCCTCCTGCTTAAAGTAGTCCCCGATGCTGAAATTACCCAGCATCTCAAAGAAGGTCAGATGTTTGCTATTCCCCACCGATTCGATATCGGTGGTGCGGAAGCACTTCTGACAGGAGGTTAGCCGCGGACTGGGAGCGGGGCGTTCGCCCATAAAGTAAGCCTTGAATTGCACCATGCCGGCACTGGTGAGCAATAAAGTAGGGTCCTCGTGAGGGATCAGCAGGGAACTGGGAACCCGCTTATGCCCCTTGCCCTCGAAGAAGTGAAGAAACATCTCTCTAATCTGGTCGCTGGTCATGTCATCGCTCTCCATATGGCGATTTTAGGCGAATTTGAGTTCAGTGTCAACGGCAAAGCTCTCTTTGACACTCTTCCAGCTTGGTGTTACAATTGTAATCAGAGGGGAAGTGAACAAGAGGCAATGTTATCCGATCCGGGGAGTGACCGTCGGGCTCAACTTGTTAGGTTTTGCCAAGAGCTTTTCAGAAGCAGGCACCTTATCATTGCCAGCAATCGTGGCCCTGTGCAATATAACGTGGCTGAGGATGGCGAGCTTGAGGTCTGCCGTGGTGGCGGCGGCGTCGTCACCGTCCTCAGCTCCTTTGGTCGCTATATCAAGGATTATACCTGGGTCTGCTGCGCCCTATGTGAGGGCGACCGTCTTGCTGCGCAAAGGGCAAGAAATAACCGCTTTAGGTTACCCCTGGAGGGGCAGAAGGCATATCTGCGCTTTGTAATTCCCCCAGAAAACGCTTACCACAAATACTACAATATCGTCTGCAATTCTTTACTCTGGTTGCTACAGCATTATATGTGCGACTCATCTCGCAGCCCCACTGTCGATAACAGGGTCTATGATGCTTGGCAAAATGGCTATGTCTCGGTGAACCGAGCCATTGCCGAGGCTATCATCGCCGAGGCCCAAAAAGCTGACTCCCCTCCCGTAGTCATGGTTCATGACTACCAGCTCTACCTTGTCGCCGGCTATATTCGGAGCCAAATGCCTGAAGCTATCTTGCAGCACTTCATCCACATCCCCTGGCCTGATGCCAGATATTGGCAGCTGCTACCCAGCACGATGTATCGCTCTATCTTGGAAAGCCTCTGCTCCGCTGACATTGTTGGCTTGCAAACGAGGCGCGATGCGCACAACTTTTTGCACACATGCGAGTTCGCTCTCCCTGGAGCTGAGGTTGATCGGCAAAGCCATACCATAAACTGGAATGGACACCGGACCACGGTCGTCTCCTATCCGATATCGATCGATGTCGCCAACCTCGAGACGCTGGCTCATTCACCCCAAGTTCAGGAATATGAGGAAAAGCTACACCCTTATTTTGCGGGACAAACCATTGTCCGCGTCGACCGCACTGACCCGAGCAAGAACATTGTTCGGGGCTTGAGGGCCTTCCGCATTCTGCTTGAGCGCCAGCCACAGTTTAGGGGAAAGGTCAGGCTTATTTTCTTTTTGGTTCCCTCCCGCAGCGGGGTAAAACTGTATCAGAGATATGCCCAAGAGGTCATGGAGTTAGTGGCAGCGATAAATGCTAAATATGGGGATGAGGAATGGCAGCCGGTAAAGGTCTTCTATGAAAATAACTACCCCCAGGCGATCGCCGGGCTGCGCCATTACGACGTGCTCTTGGTAAACCCAGTGCTCGATGGTATGAACTTGGTGGCCAAGGAAGGCCCTATCGTCAACACCCGTGATGGCGTTCTCATCCTCTCTGAAGGCGCTGGGGCCCATGAGCAGTTAGGAGCGAGTGCGCTCTCAGTGGCGCCAGCGGACCTGGAAGGGACAGCCCAAGCGCTATATGCTGCGCTGACTATGCCCCTTGAGGAGAGGAAAAGGCGAGCTGCAGCCTTAAGAAAAGCGATCGAGGCCGAGGATATTACCTTCTGGCTCTATCGGCAGTTTGAGGATATCAAGGCGTTGACCCAGAAACAACCCGTAAAAGCCAGGTGAGGAACCGTTCTACATCGGCAACCCCATTGAGGGTGAGGTCTGCTTGGCTTGCTACCTGAGGCGTTCCTTCCTCAGCGATAACCCCAATGCTCAAGCCTTTAAAGGACTGTCCCTTAACACCGTGGCGGAGGGCAACAAAAGCATCGACATCAGTTACATCGTCTCCCAGGTAGATAGCCCCTCTCAGCTTATATCTTCGCACCAAGTCTAATACGGCAGTGCCTTTATCTGCCGCTATTGGAGGAACGATGTCCAATATCTTCCTCCCTTCACGAATCCTGAGCTCGCTTGCTGTCACTGACTTTGCTAGTGCCCTCAGAATCGCCTCTCGAGCACGCTCAGGTTCGCGACAGCGCCGATAGTGGATAGAGGCACCGACTCCTTTATTTTCAAAAGCGATGCCATCGATATCGAGAAGCTCAGTGAGCTCATCAAGCACCTGGCTGATCTTTTTTGGGTACTCCTCAGCCCCGGGCCAGAGTTCGACACCGCGGCCAAGCCAGCGCTCCAGCCCATGATTGCCGATATAAATTAGGCCCTCGACCGCCATCATTCTTCTCATTTCCATAACAGGTCTGCCGGAAACGACAGCAACCAGCGCCAGATGCTTTGCTAATAGGGAAAGGCTGTCCCGGCAGATGGCAGAGACTCGAGCCTCTTGAGGTGAGGGCGCGATCTGGCTTATGGTGCCATCGATATCGGTGAAGAGTCCGCAGCGAGGGCGAGTGACAAGCGCTTCAACCGAGTCAAGATGATGGAAGAGATATGCTCGCTGGGTTTGCATCCTATTTACCTTGAGTTTATTATATCATTGTTTATGAACAGGCCACGCGTTCTCATCTGGCTGCTCACCTCTCAGTGCAACTTGGCCTGCCGCCATTGCTACACGGCGCGATTTCCCCGCCACGGGGAGCTGAACCAGGAGCAGGCTTTGACTGTGGTGCGGAATGCAGCCGAGGCTGGGATAAGCCATGTTGCCCTCACCGGGGGAGAGGTTTTCCTGCGCCGAGATGCCCTCGAAGTGATAAGGCAAGCCTGCGAGCTGGGGATGAGCACCAGCGTGGTCAGCAACGGCTCGATGCTCGATGAAGAAATGGCAAGGGAGCTGGCAAACTACGGTGTATTTGTCTACTTAAGCATCGATGGCGCCAGTAAACAGACTCATGAGAAAATCAGGGGCCGTGGAACCTGGGACTTTATCGCCTCAGCAGTGGCGGCGATGCAAAAATTTGGCCTCCGCTTTGGCACTGTGATGGCGGTGAGCAATTTGAATTATGGCGAAGTCCACGGATATTTATCCCTGGCTAAGGAACTGGGCGCTTTGGTCGGCTGCCTGATCCCGGTGATGCCTGCAGGCCGGGCAGGGATGAATATAATACTAAAGCCCGAGCAGATGGTGCACGTGCTCCGGGATGTAGATGAGGCAGTAGCAGAGCTGGATTTCCCGGTATCTCTCTGGTGTATCCCTTTTGCCAGGCTGGTGGTCAAATCCAAACGCATCTCGGCGGGCTTTTGCCGCACTTCAAACGATCTCGACCTCGATCCCCAGGGGAACGTGCTGCTTTGTGATGTGCTTGATATCGTCTTTGCCAATATCAAGGAGAAAGGGATCTTGGAGGCTTGGCAGGAGCAAGAGGAGCACCCATTGGTGAAATCGTTGACCAGCCCAAATCTTCATGAGCCCTGTCTTGCCTGTCCGTTGAAAAACAAATGCCGCGGTGGCTGTTTTGCCCGCGCTGCGATAATAAGCGGGGATATCCAAGCCCCTGATCCATTGTGCCCTCGAGTGGCCGGGGTATTATAAGGCTTTACTCGTTTTCCTGACTTATATAGCAGGGCTTGACAAAGAACAGGTTTTGTGCTACACCGTTATCACAACATAAAATCCACGATTGAAGGGAGGTGGGAGACATCGATAGATAGCGAGTATATGATTCGGCAGGGTGTTTCTGAATTTATCAACCTGAAGGGAGGTGGACAACAACCATGGTACAGATGGAGGAGCTTTCTAAGGCAATTGCTGACCTGGATGAGCCAAAAGTGCTCAAGCTTGCGGAGGAGTTCTTAGCTTCGGAGCCTTCAGAGGCTGATCTTAACCGAGCGATTAAAGCCTGTCAGGATGGCATGATTGAAGTTGGCAATCGGTATGAGGCTAAGGAATATTTTCTCCCCGAGCTAATCTTTGGCGCCGAGATTCTCA
>CAZMKJ010000059.1:0-5489 GCA_964567075.1 uncultured Dehalococcoidia bacterium | reverse complement strand
CCTCAAATACGGTGACCGCCATTAACGCCCCTGATGGTCTCGATACCGGGAAGCTTCTTGGGCTGCTCCGGGAGGAGTATGGCATAGTCCTCGCTGGGGGGCAGGGCAAGTTGCGGGGAAAGATATTTCGCATCGGCCATCTGGGATATGTCACCGAGGATGATATTGAAGAGGTTATCGGAGCATTGCGCACAGCCCTCCCTCGAGCAGGTTTTGTCAGGACTGGCTAGTCCTTTTGTTGAAGGGGGTGAGATGGAAATCGAGGAAATAAGGGTGCGAGATAGGCTGAAGACTCGGGGCTTGAAGAACAAAGGGATTGTAGAGATCTTAGAGAACCCAAAGACCGGTGATTTTGTCGTCATCGTGGGCAAAAGCATCCGCAGGGAATGGGGCATTTTTAACCTTCCTGAAGGGATGTGGCGGATCAAATGCTCAAGGGAAGAGGTTCTGGATGCGGTCAAGGATTTCTTAGTTAATAAAGTCTTAGTGGGGTAGCGGCATGAAGATTTTGGTTAGCGATCCTGTTGCCAGTGAGGGGATAGAGATACTCCGAGCCCAGGAGCATGTTGATGTCAAGCTCGGATTGAAGCCCGATGAGCTTAGGGATATCATCGGCGAGTATGAGGCATTGGTGGTGCGCAGCGAAACCAAAGTCAGCGCCGAGGTTATCGAGGCAGGGAAGAAGCTCCAGGTCATCGGGCGCGCTGGGGTTGGCGTCGATAATATCGATGTCGGCGCGGCAACAAGACACGGCATAGTGGTGGTTAACGCCCCGGGGGGAAATATAGTCTCCGCTGCCGAACATACCATGGCCCTGATGCTGGCTTTGGCTCGTCATATCCCAGAGGGTCATCTTCGAGTCAAATCCGGGGAATGGCGCCGTGGCGATCTTCTTGGCACCGAGGTTCGTGGCAAGACCTTAGGCATTATCGGCTTGGGCCGGGTTGGCACAGAGGTGGCAAGAAGGGCAAAAGGGCTGGAGATGCATATCATAGCCTATGACCCCTTCGTCTCTATTGACTATGCCCGCAGTCTCGGGGTGGAGCCGGTTTCCTGGGAGCAGCTTTTCCAGCAGTCAGATTTTATCACCGTGCATACTCCGTTGACGGCGACGACTAAGGGATTTATCGGGGCTAAGGAGCTTTCATTAGTCAAGCAATCGGTACGGATTATCAATGTTGCTCGGGGTGGCATCATCGATGAAGAGGCCCTTTTCCAGGCCCTTGAGCAGGGTAGGGTCGCCGGTGCTGCC
Source organism: uncultured Dehalococcoidia bacterium (assembly GCA_964567075.1). GTDB lineage: Bacteria > Chloroflexota > Dehalococcoidia > SZUA-161 > JAUWZY01 > JAUWZY01. The sequence goes on along the minus strand of CAZMKJ010000059.1, from coordinate 4,237 downwards.
GTCGATGTCTTCTCTGTGGAGCCAGCGAAGGATAACATCTTGCTTCGGAGCGAGAAAGTGATCGCCACCCCTCACCTCGGTGCCTCCACTGCTGAGGCGCAGAGGAATGTGGCGGTAGATGTGGCGGAGCAGATTCTGACTGTGCTCAAAGGGCAGCCAGCGAGATATGCGGTCAATATCCCCTTTATGCCACCGGAAACCTTCCTCGTAGTCAGTCCATTCCTGGAAACAGCCACAGAAGTGGGCAGATTAGCAGCTCAACTTGCTGAGGGTCAGATGGACACCATCACCGTTAAGTATGAAGGCGAGATAGCGAACCACGATTTGAGTGCGCTTAAGGCGGCGGTTATCGGCGGGCTTCTCGAGCCGGTGACCGAGGAGCGGGTTAACCTAGTCAATGCCAATATAATCGCGCAAAGCCGAGGCTTGAAGATCGTGGAGCAAAAGGTTGTAGTCTGTGAAAACTACAGCAATCTGATCACTGTGGAGGTCACCACCAGTGTCGGGGCGACCACAGTGGCTGGGACCATGATGCGGGGGCAACCTCATATCGTTCGGGTCAATAATTACTGGATAGATATTGTGCCCACCGGTGGCTATTGGCTGTTCAGCGACCATCGCGATCGCCCTGGCCTCATTGGGGCTGTGGGCATGATAACCGGAAATGTCGATATCAATATCAGCTTCATGCAGCTATCCCGACTCGAGCCGCGGGGGCAGGCGCTGATGATTTTGGCGCTCGATGAGTTCCTCCCCGAGGAGCAGCGACAGCAGATCTTAGCTATCCCAGATGTGTATAGCGCTAAGGTAGTGAAGCTCTAAGGAGGCCTTTTGACCAGGCTCATCTTGGTGCGGCATGCCGAAAGCGCATGGAAGCCAACTTGTCACCATTGTGGTGCGCCTGTGGCGCAGGCTTTATAACCCAGATTCTTCAGCGGCTGCTTTTTGAACCTGGAATAGCTCTCGAATTCCCTTCTCGGCCAGAGCGAGCATGGAGTCGATGATTTGCCTGGAGAAGGGCTTGATCTCAGCACCGCCCTGGATTTCGACGAACTCGCCTTTATCGGTCATCACCACGTTGAAATCGACCTCGGCGCGAGAATCCTCATCATAGCAGAGGTCGAGGATCTGGACGCCATCGACAATGCCGACGCTGATAGCAGCCACCGCGCTCTTGAGTGGCATGGAGCGAAGCTCCTCCCTTTCCATCAAGGTCTTGCAAGCCTGATACAGGGCGACATAGCCAGCGGTGATGGCTGCCGTCCTGGTGCCGCCATCTGCTTGGAGCACATCGCAATCCACGATCAAGCTTCGTTCCCCGAGAACCTCAAGGTCGGCGACCGCACGCAGCGAGCGACCGATGAGGCGCTGGATTTCGTAACTTCTGCCGGCACCCCTTCCTGCCTCCCTTGGGGTGCGGGCTATGGTGGCTCGGGGCAGCATGCCATACTCTGCGGTGACCCAGCCCGAGCCCTTGCCCTTGAGGAAGGCAGGGACACGCTCCTCGACGCTCACGGCGCAGACCACTCTGGTTTGCCCCAGCTCAATGAGCGCCGAGCCCTCGGCAAAGCTGAGATACCCTGGTGTGATGTGCACCGGCCTCAGCTCATCATAAGCTCGACCATCAAGCCTGACCAATAAGTTATCCTCCTAGCTCAGGCAGTTGCCAAACCCGCAAGCGAAAGCAGTGGTTTTTATATTAGGCAATCCTCTTTCCGGGTTCGACCGCGCTTACGGAGTAAATCTCCTCAACTTTAAGCGCGATGGTTGTTTTTACCAATTGACCCACTTGCGCCCCCAGTGCCTTGGCCACCACGCTTTTTACCTTCTCATGCACATCCCCTGAGGTCAGTAGAGTCACGCTGCACTTGATTTGAGCCCCAGTGACCTGCGCGTACTTTTCCGCTGACATCTCCGCCTTTGACGGTGCCGGTGCCACTGAGGTAACCAATACAGCAGCTTTGGGATTTTCCTTCAAGTTGTCCAAGGTTTTGCCCAGGAAAATACCGGCCGCAACTATGGTATCGGGGCTCACTGCCCCAGTGGTACCAACAGCAGCCACATTAGGTGTTCCGTCTTTTGATGCCGTAGCCCAATAGCAACAGGGGACGCTGTTGATTAGATCCATCAGCTCTTTTGACATTTGCGCCATTTGTTTGTCCTCCTCTTGCTGGTTTTTGTTCCACATCAGGGTTTGGCAACTGCCATCGCTATTTTACCACCTTCTCCAGCGGGGCGAAGCTCAAGAGAAACCTCTTGATCTCGCCACTATCAAGGGCGATGGTGACCTCATAGTCATCTTTGGTGGCCAGGCAGCTGACAACCAGCCCCTCGCCAAATGTAGAGTGGCGCACCCGCTCTCCTACCTTGACCATGCTCAGCCGGGGGGAGGCTGATCGTCCCTCAGCTCGGCTGGGCCCGAACCTCAACCTGGTATCAGCGCGCGGAATGGGGGGAGCGGTAACAAGCGCTTGCTCACCAAGACCAGTTGAGGTCACCAAGTGAGGGGGGATGTCGTTGAGAAATCGAGATGGGATGCTACGACCGCTCACTCCCATCAGGCTGCGGCGGAGGGCATGAATAAGATAGGCCCTCTCCTTGGCTCTGGTGATGCCGACATAGCACAGCCGCCGCTCCTCCTCTAATTGCTCCGGGTCGGGAAGGGACTTAAAGTGAGGCAGAAGCCCCTCCTCCAGACCCACGATGAAGACCACGGGGAACTCCAAGCCTTTAGCCTGATGCAGGGTGATCAGGGTCACGGCATCGGCTTTTTCATCGAGACCATCGATATCCGAGACCAGGGTCACCCCCTCCAGGAAAGAGGCCAGGCTATCTTTGGGCTCAAGGTCTCGATATTCATCGGCTACGGTGCGGAGCTCAAGGATGTTCTCCCATCTCTCCTCATCGCTTTGCAGGATGTAGTCTTTATACCCGGTGCGCTGCAGCACCAAGTCGATAAGCTCAACGATGTTTAGCTCATTGCCCCTTTCCATAAGCTCATCGAGCAGGGTGAGGAAGCTGACCAGCGCTTGAGCGCGGCGGGGAGTGAAGGGGTTGTCCTCTTTGCCCTCGGCAATGAGCTTGAGGGCAGAATAAAGGGAAACCTCAAGCTGCTTTGCCCATGCCATGAGCTCGGCTACGGTTTTACTTCCAATGCCCCGCCCCGGGGTGTTGATTATTCGGCTCAGGCTGACGCTGTCATCGGGGTTGTGGATCAGCCTGAGATAGGAGATGATGTCCTTTATCTCGCGCCGCTCGTAGAAACGAGTGCCCCCAACCAATTTATAGGGCATGCCAAAGCGAATAAATGCCTCCTCTAAGGCGCGCGATTGGGCATTGGTGCGATACATCACAGCGCAATCCATGGCCCTAAAGTCTTCGTCTGAGGTCAGCTTCTCCACTTCACCGACCACAAACTGGGCCTCCTCCTGTTCGCTATAGGTCTGGGCAATGGCGATAGGGGTGCCGACCTCGTTCTCGGTCCAGAGGCTTTTCTCCTTGCGCTGCCGATTGGCATAGATGACATAGTTGGCCACGTCCAAGATGGTCTTGGTGGAGCGATAGTTCTGCTCCAAGAATACTATCTTGGCATCGGGGTAGTCCTTTTCGAAGTCTAAGATATGGCGTAGGTCGGCGAAACGCCAGGAGTATATCGATTGGTCCGGGTCGCCGACAACGCAGATATTGCGGTGCTCTCCTGCTATCTGCTTGGCCAGGAGATATTGGGCCAAATTGGTATCCTGAAATTCATCGATGAGAAGGTGGAGATAGCGGGACTGGTATTTAGCCAGAACCTCCGGTCGGTCTCGAAACAGGAGCACCGCTTTCATCAGGAGGTCGTCGAAGTCTAAGGCGTTGCTTTGAGCCAGAAGCTCTTGGTAGCGCTGATAGACCCTTTTTGCCACCTCTTCGAAGTAGTGGCCTGGGATATATTCCTCGGGGCCCAAAAGCCTGGCCTTGGCTGCTGATATCGCCGACTTCAATGCTTTAGGCGGATAGTATTTGGGCTCCAGGTCCAATTCCTCAAGGCTGCGCTTTATTAAGTCGAGCTGGTCCTCTCCATCGTAGATGACGAATCTGGGCTCGAGCCCGATATGCGCTGCCTCAGTGCGCAGGATGTGGGCGCAGATGCGATGGAATGTGCCCAGGGTCAGCTCCTCTACCCTGCTTCCCAGCAACCCGTACACCCGCTCCTTCATCTCCCGGGCTGCCTTGTTGGTGAAGGTGACTGCCATGA
>CAZMKJ010000058.1:0-5536 GCA_964567075.1 uncultured Dehalococcoidia bacterium | reverse complement strand
CATCTACTTAAAAAAGCGTGGGCTTTAGTTTCCTTATCCAGTGCTAACATCTTTACTGTTACGCCCGGCAATGTAGTTGATTTGATCCATTCAACGTCCTTCTCATTCACGATGACTTCTGGCATTTTGGGGCCTCCTTTTATTTGGATTGCTACTTGCTACTCTTTTAGCTCCTCGATGTTGAGGACGTGCCCCATCTTCTCCTGTTTCGCTTCCAGGTAATGGATGTTTTCCGGGGTTGCTTCAGCGATAAGGGGCACGGTCTCCACTACTTGGAGCCCATAGCCCTCCAAGCCGATGACCTTCTTCGGGTTATTGGTCAACAGCCTCATATTGCGCACCCCGAGGTCGATCAGGATCTGGGCTCCGATGCCATAGTCACGCAAGTCAGGGGCAAAGCCCAGTGCCGTGTTCGCTTCTACGGTATCCAGCCCCTGATCCTGGAGGGCATAAGCCCGAAGCTTGTTATGCAGTCCGATGCCACGCCCTTCTTGGCGCATATAGAGGAACACCCCCCGGCCCTCAGCGGCGATGGCCTTCAAGGCCAAGGCGACCTGCTGCCCGCAGTCACAGCGCAAGCTGGCAAAAACATCCCCAGTGGTGCATTGGCTATGCACCCGGACCAGCACTGGCGTCTCGCCATCTATCTGGCCCTTAACTAAGGCTATATGCTCGTCGGGGTCGATGACGCTCTTGTAGGCGATAACGGTGAACTCACCGTACCTTGTAGGCAGCCTGGCTTCGGCGACTCGGTTTACTAACTTCTCATGCCTGTGGCGGTAAGAGATGAGATCGGCGACGGTTACGATGTTGAGCCCATGCTCGGCGGCCATAACCTCAAGCTCAGGCAGGCGAGCCATGGTGCCATCCTCAGCCATGATCTCGCAAATGATGCCTGCAGGATAGAGCCCGGCCAATCGAGCCAAATCAACTACCGCTTCAGTATGTCCGGCACGAACCAGAACGCCGCCTTCCCTTGCTCGCAGGGGGAACATATGGCCCGGGCGAGCCAGATCCTCGGGCTTAGCCCTGGGGTCGAGGATGGTTTTTATCGTTGCTGCCCGATCGTAGGCCGAGATGCCGGTAGTCACGTTATTTCTTGCCTCTACCGAAACGGTAAATGCAGTGCCGTGAAGCGAGGTATTATCTTGAACCATCAGTGGGATCTTGAGTTCGTCCAGCCGCTCCCCGATGATGGGCATGCAGATCAGACCCTTGCCGTACTTGGCCATGAAGTTAATTGCCTCCGGGGTTACCTTCTCCGCAGCCAGGACTAAGTCGCCCTCATTCTCGCGATCTTCGTCATCGACGATGATAACGAACTTCCCCGCCTTGATATCCTCGATTGCCTCTGGGATCGAGGCCAGCGACATGTCCTCTACCTCCCCTTATCGTTAAGTATAGCGCAAAATCCAAACTAATGCCACAGAGCTTGGAATTAGTCAAGGAATGGTAAAGACCTCTCTGCACGCTTTATCGCCTTTGTATCTGCCCTCCGGGACTGCCAGCTCAATGTTGGGGTTAATCGCAGAGGCCATTCCCTTGAACATGGGTAGTGCGTAGTTGAGGCACATCTTGTCCCATGGGGCGTTGAACATTTTCGCCGCCTCCATCACCGGGCAGAATCCCTCGTTTACTATGATCACCTGGTTGCCCTCTATCTTAGCCATATCCGGGACTCCTGCAGCTTGAAGGATGAAAGCGTTAACAGTTGCTGCCACTGCAGTGGCATCGCTTCCTGAGATGTTCAAATTGCGCTTGATGTTTTCCCCCATCATCTTTCCCATTTGGGCAAAATATTCTTCTGCCACCTGGAAGGCATCCTCGCCAAATCTACTATAATATGCCATCAGTAAGCCAATAACCGGCACCTGTGCCTGCACTGCCTCCATTTGCTCCTTGGTCAGTCCCATCTTTGACACCTCCTTTTTTATATTTATCCTTCGAGCCTTACGGTCCTGCTGGCCTCGGCGGCGCGCCACCGGGAGGGACCAAAGGCGGCAGCCCGAGCTTCAGCCTGCCTGCTGTGAGCTTCCGCGCCTCCGTGGGCTGGCCCGCCAGCGTCAGCCCCCGAGCATCACGGAAATAGCGCTCCAGCGGAAAGTCGGCGGTATAGCCATATGTGCCGAGAACCTGCAATGCCTTGCTCGTCACCTCTACAGCTGCCTCGCAGGGGAAAATACTGGCCATCAGTCCCGGAGTGACATCAGGCGCATCGGCAGGCATCGAGCCGGCCCGATATACCAGCAGCCTCGATGCCTCGACCATTGTCGCCATATCGGCGATCATGCACTGAACGCCATCGAAGTTGGCCAGCATCTGACCAAAGGCAACAGCGCGCTGCTTGACATATTCGGCGGCTGCTTCCAGAGCTGCTCTGGCTACGCCTACGGCAGCGGCGCCGATCGCGGGAAGGGCTATCGTTACCATGATTCCGGCTAATGGCATGGTGATGCTCTCAGCGAGGAGATTGGCCACGGGCACGCGGCAGTCTTCGAAAACAAGCTCCCTGGTGACATCGCCCCTTAGCCCCAATTTTTCCTCCTTCTTGCCAAAGGAGAAGCCGGGGGTCCCTTTTTCCACAATCAGCCCCGATATACCCATGGGTCCCTTTTCCGGGGCGGTTCTGGCCAGCACCAGGTAAATCTCGGCCTCGCCACCGTTGCTGATGAAGCACTTTGTGCCATTGAGCACGTAGGAGCCATTATCGAGTCGGGCTGTGGTCTGTAGAGTAAAGGGCCAGTTTGTGCCGCCACCTGGCTCGGTGATGGCAACAGTGCCGAGCCGCTCGCCCTTGGCTAAGGCGGGAAGGTACTTCGCCTTTTGCTCATCAGTGCCCAGTGCCAAGATGAGGAAAGATGCCACGCTGCTAAAGAGTAAGCTCACAGCTACAGAGGCGCTGGCTGCGGAAACCTCTTCCACGGCTACCAAGAACCCAAGCTTGTCAGGCCCGGTTCCGCCGAAGGGAGGTGGCACTAGAATGCCGAAGCAACCCAGCTCAGCCATCTTCCTGACGCAGTCCCAGGGTAACTCGCCGGATTTGTCGATCTCAGCAGCAATGGGTGCTATCTCCTTCTCAGCGAACTCCTTCACTGTCTTTCTCAGCATCTGCTGCTGCTCGGACAGCTCAAAATTCACCAGACACCTCCGTTTTGATCGATATTGTTGCTAAGTTAAAAAGCCGTGCTCGGCCAAGAACTCGGTGGTTATCCCCGATTTCCGTCCCTTTATTAGCTGCTCCACATATTTGGCCAGGACATCAACCTCGATGTTGACCACATCTCCAGGCTTTCTCTGCCCCAGGATAGTATGCTCCCTGGTGTAGGCCACCAGGGAGACGGTGAGTGAGGTCGCATCGCGGCTGATGATGGTCAGGCTGACGCCATCTATGGCGATAAACCCTTTTCCCACCACATAGTCCATTATATCGGCTGGAGCGGCAACCCTCATTAATACCGCCCCTTCCTCAGGGGTCAGGGAGATAATCCTCCCCGTGCCATCGATGTGACCCTGGACGAAATGCCCGCCCATGCGCTGGCCCACAGCCAAGCCTCGTTCCAGGTTGACCCCGTCCCCGGGGCGAAGCAGCCCCAGATTGCTGCGGCGCAGTGTTTCCGGCATCACATCGATGGAAAACGCCTCTTTATCCAGCGCGGTCACGGTGAGGCAAGCTCCGTTGACAGCGATGCTATCACCCAGCCTGGTCCCTTCAAGGGTCGTTTTCGCTCCTATGGTCAGCTTCCCCGGCTGCGCCGACTTAACTGTGCCTATTTCCTCAACGATGCCGGTAAACATTTTTACTCCTCAGTCGACGTGCAGCTCCTTCCTCTGCACAAATCGCATTCCTCTCGGTGTGATGACCAGCACGTCTATCGGTCCGCCGACGCTGGGAAACTTGGGCTCAAATCGCAGCGTCTCAATAGTAGTGCTGATGAGATATATAGCATAATCTATGGCATCCTGAAGGGGCATGGCGGAGAAAACCGGCAGCGACTTCGGGTCGATCAACCTGTCGACGACATGGGTATCACCGCTGCGGATTACGCCAAATTTAATCTCCCCTTGCTCATCGGCATTCCATCTCCTGGGCTCGGCTTCCTTTGTGGTGTGGCAAAAGTAGATATAGGGGACACTGCCCTCTTCTTCTCTGCGGTAGCCACAGACGTGAAAGCCAACTTCTACATCAGGGAATTGGCTTCGGAAATAGTGTACCAGCTTCTGGGCCACAGTTAGTACAGTTTCGCCTTCGCTGACCTCGGTTCGCTCAAACCTCCATACATACCTGGTGACGGGCATGTTGTCGATTATGCTGGCGCCGAAGGTAGCCACCCCGACACCCACCCTCTCCAATACCTCAACCTTGTAGGCATTGTCTGACAGAACCACTTGATGTTCTACTGTCATCGGCTTTTCGGTTTCCTTTTTCCGCTCCTGATAGGCGAGTGTGAGCCGGCTATCGCCAGCCATAACAATGCCTTCAGGAACAAAGACCGTGACCACTAAAGACATTTTATCACCTCTCTTTGTATCCGCTGATCATGATATCCTGGCCAAACTGCTGTGTTCGCACCCGGCTCAAGCGCAGTGCCTCAGCTACTTCAGCCACCCCATCGCCGGCAACTGGCGTCACTGCGTTCTTCCCTCCAATGATAATGGGAGCGATGAAGGCAAAAACCTTGTCCACCAACCCCAGGTCAAAGAGCGAGCCGAGGAGTGTCCCACCCCCTTCCACCAAGACGCTGGTGATCTCTCTTTCCCCCAATGCCTTTAATAGCTCTGTTACATCCACCGACCCTTCTTTCGCTGGAAGCTCAAGCACTTGGGCACCGAGCCCATTGAATTGCTTGGCCTTGACCTCCTCCAGGGGCGCCGCCACTGCCGCGAGCGTTTGGCCCGGCATTTGAAATATCCGGGCTTGAGGTGGGGTCCGCCCGAAGCTATCAACGATAACTCGCAATGGCTGCTTCTCCCTCGTTTCCTCTTCTTCAGCTCTGGCCGTAAGCTGGGGGTCATCGCGGAGCACGGTGCCAACCCCGACCATAATGGCATCCGCCATTTGGCGCAGACTATGGACATATCTCCGCGATTCCTCGCCGCTGATCCATTTTGAGTCTCCGCTTCTGGTGGCGATCTTGCCATCGAGGCTCATGGCGAATTTAGCGACGACAAAGGGCATTCCGGTGGTGATGAACTTAATATAGGCTTCATTGATTTCCCGCGCCTCCTCTTCATGCTCGCCGACATATGTCTTAATTCCTGCCGCCTCGAGTTCAGCTTGTCCCCGACCCGAGACCTGGGGATTGGGGTCCAGTGTTGCCATGTGAACCTCTGAGACCTGGGCCGCGATGATGGCCTGGGTGCAGGGAGGGGTGCGCCCGAAGTGACAGCAGGGCTCCAGGGTGACATACATGGTGGCGCCATGAGCCTTGTCTCCGGCCTGGCGCAGAGCCACCACCTCAGCATGGGCCGAGCCCGGGGGCTGGGTGTAGCCCTCGCCCACTATCTGCCCATCCCTGACCACCACCGCCCCCACGGC
>CAZMKJ010000057.1:0-5767 GCA_964567075.1 uncultured Dehalococcoidia bacterium | reverse complement strand
GTGCCTTTGGTTTATAATTTCTCGTTACCGGCAAACCTGAAATTCTGGCACGAAAGTGCAAAATATGAGTTGACAAAGCCGCCCTCTTTCGGGTATCTTGTGAATCAAAGTAAACAGAAGAGGGGGAAAGGAAATGGATGCCTATTGCTTCAAGTGTCGGGCAAAAAGGGAGATCAAGAACCCGAAAAAGGTAACGCTGAAGAACGGTAAGCCAGCCACTCAAGGTGTTTGTGGTGTCTGCGGGACCAAGGTATTCCGCATCGGCAAGAGCTAGCCCGACAGGACCATCGGCTCCAAGTAGGAAAACACTGAGGCAGCTCTGAAGACAAGACCGGGGTGGATAGAGCACAAGGAGATCGACGCTCCCGCAAGCGGGGTTGTTGAGCTTTGTAAGCTATGCCCTGAGGCGCCAGGCATAGCGCTGGCTATATTGTCGCCGCTGCCGTCCACATTCTCCTTGTGGCTGAAAGGATGGTATCAATGCTCCCTCCTCTCCTCCGCGCCATAGAAGCCCTTGAGTCTCCCGGCCATCTCCGTCAGCCGTTTGTTGACCAGGAAGTTGATGCTGCCTTCAGGATAGGTTCCGTCTTCTTTTCTCTCGCCTGCTTCCACTCCGCTGAGCACCTCCATGCCCTCGTCGATCGTTTTCACCGCATAGATATGGAATTGCCCCCGCCGCACAGCCTCGATCACCTCTTCCTGTAGCATCAAATTCCTCAGGTTTTGCTGCGGTATCAGCACTCCCTGGTCTCCGCTGAGACCTTTGGCGTTGCAAACCTGAAAGAAGCTCTCTATTTTGTGATTCACCCCGCCAATGGGCTGGATTTCACCCTTCTGATTGACCGAGCCGGTAACGGCTATGGTCTGCTTTATCGGCACCTCAGACAGGCTGGACAGGATGGCATAGAGCTCTGTGGAAGAAGCGCTGTCGCCTTCCACACCCTCGTAGGACTGCTCAAAGCACAGGCTGGCAGATAGGGAAAGGGGCTGCTCCTGGGCATATTTCCAGCCCAGATAGCCACCGAGGATCAGGACACCCTTGTCGTGGATTCTTCCGCTGAGCTGGGATTCCCGCTCAATGTTGATCACCCCCTTGCGGCCAAGGAAGGTCTTGGCCGTTATCCGTGACGGTTTGCCGAAGGTGATATCGCCCAGGCTGTAGATACTTAAACCATTAACCTGGCCCACAACTGCACCGTCAACATCGATCATAATGGTGCCGCGGTCTATCAAGTCTCTGATGCGCTCATCGAGCAGATTGTGGCGGTATAATTTTTCCTCGATCGCTTTTTCCACGTGCGGCGCGCCTACCAGAGAGGCGCCGCTTTTGCTGGCCCAGTATTCTGCCTCCAGCACTAACTCTTTGAGCTGGGCGAATCTGGAGGAGAGCCTCTCCTGGTCTGCGACCATTCTGGAGGCGTACTCCATCATCTTGGCCACTCCGCCGGGATCGAAATGCTTGATCTCGCAATCCTCGCAGCAGCCAGATATGAAGGCGGCAAAGGAGAACATGTTTTCCCTGGTTTTGTCCACCTCGAAGTTGAAATCGGCTTTGACCCTAAACAGCTCCCAGAATTCCTCATCATACATGGAGAGCAGCTGATAAAGCATGGCATCGCCGATGAGGATGATCTTGACTTCTATGGGCATCGGCTGTGGCTTCAACCCCTGGGGGGCGATAAGCCCGAATTGCTCGAAGGGATCCTCAATGCGGACCTCCTTGTTCTTGATCGCCCGCTTCAAAGCTGGCCAGACATTGGGGTTCAGCAGCACATCTTGGGCGCTGAGCAAGAGATAGCCGCCGTTGGCCTGGTGCAGAGCCCCTGCCTTTAGCATAGTGTGGTCGCTAAGATAGCCGCCGAGATAGAAACGCCTCTCGATCTTGCCGAACATATTGCCATAATTAGGGTTGGCCTCGCTGATCACTGGAGGCCCTTTGCTCTCGCTGTTATCGACGAAGACATTTACTTGGAAGGGCAAATTGGGGTCCCGGCCGCGCATGAGATGCTCTATAGGTATGCCCAATGCTGGCTGTACCTGCTCTCTCTGGCCCTTGAATAGATCCAGGTTATCCAGGACATAGGACTTCAGGTCGCTGAGATACTGGCTGATCTTTGCCGAATCGCTATATTCCTGAGTTAGGTCGGCGAAGAGCTTGGCAACGGCGAATTCCCCCACCTCTCTGTCGGTCTGGTACAATTTCTGGGCTGTCTGCCGCTCCAGTTCGCGCACTTTTTCCAGGCTGGCTTCCAGTTTATTCAAGAGCTCGGCACGCCTGGACTCGATCTCTTTCCTCTGGGGCTCCGGTAAGGCGAGGAAATCGCTGGGGCTCATGGGCTTGCCCTCAGCAACGGGGATCAAAGCTGGCCCCATAGATGTCATCTGAAGCACGAATCCCTGACGATGCGCTTCCTCTCCCACCTGCTCAAAGAGCCTCCGCTGCTCTCCTTGGTTTTCCTCCACTGTCTCTTTCCGTTGTGCATTGTACTCCTCGCTGGAGAACGCTTTGCTCAGATCCTCCGTGAGCCTCTGCAGCAGGTTCCTCACCTGATCCCTGAAGACTTTCCCTTTCCCTTGGGGCAAGTTCACCATCTGCGGCCGGTCCGAGTCACTGAAGTTATAAAGATAGCACCAGTCGTCGGGATGATACGGGCCTTCTCTGGCTTCCTTTTCCTTGATCAGCTTCTCGATATAGGTTTTCACCATCGAGGTCTTACCAGTGCCGGTAAGTCCAGCCACATAGATGTTGTATCCTATGTGATTCATGGAAAGGCCAAACTCTACCGCGCGTATGGCTCTATCCTGGCCGACGAACTCACGCAAGGGGGCTAAGTCTTTGGTACATTCGAAATCGAACAGGGCGGGATCGCAACGCCAGCGCAGCTTATCAGCAGGGACTTCATAGTTCTGGAACATCATGATTCACCTCCGGTTAGCTCGGTCTATCAAGTGGGGGTATTATAGGAATGATCTTGCAGTTCTCCATGGTGAGCTATTTATCTCCAGGTGGGCCAGCCAGCACAGTGGGAGCAACTATAAGAATGGCCTCGCCCCGCACTTTCCTCACCCCCAGCCTTCTTCTACCACAGAGCCCGCAGTTTGTCAACGCTCTTCTCGAATAAGACACACCTGGAAAAGAACTCCCCCGCTGACAAGAATTCACTGCCATTGTTTCATTGCCCCTCCCCCTGGGCAACGGGTATAATGGATATGGCTACCGCGGCGGCACAACTGGCGAGGAGGCGAATAAATAGTGAAGCTGCCGAGAATCAGTGTGAATCTCTACAAGGTCGTGTTCGGAGTCGGCTTTTCATTGCTTTGGGCTTGGGTCATGTATTTGCTCTGGCACCAGCCTTCCTACATAACTTTCATCTGGTTCTATCTTGTAATAGGGAGCATACTGTTGAAGTGGGTATTATTCGGCATCATCGACCGAATCCATCTGAAGCTAAGGCTTAGGGCGGTGAAAAGGGAACTTGACCAATCCGATATGCGAGTGCGTCAAGCTACTAAGGGTGAGCGTCAGGAAGATGACCAGCGTTGATTTTGAAAAGAAGTTGAAACAGCTTGAACACGATGTCTTGTCTTTGGGCGATATGGTAGAGAGGGCTATTTACCGTTCAGTGGAGGCTCTAAAAGGAAGGGATTTAGCAGCTGCTGAGCAGATAATTGCTGATGACCTTAAGATCAATCAAAAGAGGCATAATATTGAGCAGAAATGCATTGAGCTGATCGCCACTCAGCAGCCGGTAGCAAACGATCTCAGAGTCATTATAGCTATCCTGAATATCATCGTCGATCTGGAGAGAATGGCTGACCATGCCGAAGGCATCGCCAAAGTCGTGTTAATGATAGGATATGAGCGTCGACTGAAGCCCCTGGTTGATATTCCTCGCATGGCAGACAAAGCGAGAGAAATGCTGCGAGAGGCCTTGAGTGCCTTCACTCGGCGGGACGTAGAGGCGGCGAAGCGAATTTGCGCTGAAGATGACGAAGTTGACCATCTCCATGATCAAGTTTATAGGGAGCTCCTCACCTTTATACTTGAGGACTCGAGGACTATCACCAGGGCTACACGCCTGCTCTGGGTGGCTCATAATCTGGAGAGAATAGCCGACCGGGTGACCAATATCTGCGAGCGGGTGGTATTTATGGTCACCGGTGAGATGATAGAAATAGGGTCCTCAAAATATTAAGAACTGAACGTTTGGCAGTAAGTTAGAAAGCAATGGGAAGCACCAGAGTGCCTCCTGTCCAGCGCAGCCAGGGGCGTTAGCCGAGACCTGTGGGCTGGCCACCCCGGCGCCACCACCGTAGTAACCGGGAGAAAAAGCGTTGCAGCAACCCTTGCAGAGTGGGGACCTTTTCCTCCCTTTGTTTTGCCCCCCAGAGCAATAGCCCCACCCCAGTGGCAAAGGCAGGGTCGTCGAGGCCGGCGAATTCAGCCATCCCCTTCGGGCCGGCAACACGGGCGGGAACGCCTATTATCTCTCGAGCCAGGGCATCTATGTCAGCTAAGTTGGCGGAGCCGCCGCAAAGCACTGAATTAGATACCTCCCTCTCTGTCAGCTCCGCTTGAGAAAGCTCGCCAAGGACCAGCTTGAACAACTCCTCGACCCGGGCTCCGATGATGTCATGTAGCTCCCCGTAGGTGGTGTTGCGTCTTCTGCTGAGAGGAATGACCTCCTCTCTATTCCTAGCTCGAGGCTTCGCGCTCCCGTAGCCCTTCTTCAGCTCCTCGGCTATGGCAAAGGGAACACCCAGACCTATCGAGATGTCTCTGGTCAGCTGATGGCCAGCTACGGGCAGGGCCGACGTGTACCAGATGTTCCTCTGTTTATACACCGTGATGTCTGTGGTACCGCAGCCGATGTCAGCCAGGAGAACACCGGCTTCCCTCTCCTCTGGCTCTAGTATCGCTTCGCTATCGGCTACTCCCTCCGAGACCAGGTCCCGTATCTCGACCCCAGCCTGTTGCACACATTTAATCAAATTCAAGACAAAGGTGAGACCGGCGGTGATGAGATGGGTTTCCACATTTAACTGGTAGCCATACATCCCCACCGGGTTCTCGATTCCGGATTGACCATCGAGAGTATAATACCGGGGGATGGCGTGGATCAGCTTTCTATCTGGAGGCAGCTTAATACTTTTAGAGGCTTTGATCACCTTGTTGACCACTTCGTCGGTGACCAAATGGTCAGGGCGAGTGATGTCTACTGTCGCCCGATTGTTAAATGCATTGATGTGCTGACCGCTGATGCCTACATAAGCTGAGTTTACGCTTAGCCCGGTGCTGTGCTCCACCCCTGCCACCGATTCCCGAATCGCCTCTACAGCTTCACTCATGTTGGTTACGATGGCCTTCTGTATCCCCTGAGAGGGGACTAGACTCACGCCCAAAATCCGGGAGATGACCCCTCCACTGGCGTCTGCCACTATGGTGCAGACCTTGGAAGTGCCAACATCCATGGCGGCTATGATATGACTATTGGCCATTTCCCGTCCCGCCGCAGATAGTATAACAAATTATTGCTCTGCCAGATAGTCTGTCAACGTCATTGCTTTTCTTACCACTTGCCTTCGCACTTACAGTTATAATCACAACTACATCAATCCTAACGTGAAATAGCCTGAATTGCAAGACAGTTCTATATTAAGCGGCCAACGTGATACTTTGCTCAGGGGTGGAATTTGTGAGCTTTTGGGACGAGGTGTTTATCCAATTGTAGCCCCCAAATAGTCTGTTTGGCGATGGGCAGCTAGT
>CAZMKJ010000056.1:3994-5853 GCA_964567075.1 uncultured Dehalococcoidia bacterium | reverse complement strand
GTGATGAAGATGGAGTCCCACAACCACCCCTCGGCCATCGAGCCCTATCAGGGGGCGGCAACCGGGATCGGGGGCATCGTGCGCGATATCTTCACCATGGGCGCCAGACCCATCGCCCTGCTGAATCCATTGCGCTTCGGACCCCTCTCCGAGCCCAGAAATCGCTATTTATTCACCGGTGTTGTTTCCGGAATTGCCGGCTATGGCAACTGCCTCGGCATCCCCAACGTCGGCGGCGAGGTCTTCCTCTGTGATGCCTATTCGCAAAACCCGTTGATCAATGTCATGTGTGTTGGCATCGGAGAGAAGGAAAAGCTGCTCAGGTCTCGAACTGGAGGTGCTGGGAACCTGCTGATGCTTGTCGGCGCCGATACCGGGCGCGATGGGCTCCATGGCGCCTCAGGACTGGCTTCGCGCACCTTCGAGGAGGAGCGAGAGCTCAGACCCACAGTTCAGGTGGGAAATCCCTTCCTCGAGAAGCTGCTCATCGAGGCCTGCCTTGAGCTCGCCGACACCGACTGGATCGTTGGCTTGCAGGATTTGGGCGCTGCCGGGCTCACCAGTGCCACTGTGGAGTGCGCCGCCAGAAGTGGCAGCGGGATAGTGGTCGATGTCGCTAAGGTGCCCCGTCGCGAGGAGGGGATGAACCCCTATGAGGTCATGCTCTCCGAGTCCCAGGAGCGGATGCTGGTCATCGTGAAGCGCGGCTGTGAGCATAAGGTCAAAGCCATCTTCAACCGCTTTGATCTCCGCTCCGACATCATCGGCTCTGTCAGCGATGATGGCATGGCTCGCATCAAGGAGGGAGACCAGGTAGTGGCTGAGGTTCCCATCGAGATGCTGACCAGCCCGCCTCTCTATCGCCTGACAGGGAAAAAGCCAGCCTGGCTCGATGAGTTACAGCGCTTCGACTTGAACACCGTGCCAGACATAGACCGAGAACAGGTATCCTCGATCCTTTTGCGCCTGTTAGCGTCACCCAATATCGCCTCCAAGGAATGGGTCTATCGCCAATATGACCACCAGGTTCAAATCAATACCGTAGTCCCACCGGGCGAGGATGCTGCAGTGCTCAGGGTCAAGGGCACAGGAAAAGCCATCGCCTTGACCACCGATGGCAATGGCAGGTACTGCTACCTCGATCCCTATCTCGGCGGCGCTATTGCCGTGGCCGAGGCAGCGAGGAATCTCGTCTGCGCCGGGGCAGAGCCTTTAGCCATCACCGATTGCCTTAACCTGGGCAACCCGGAGAAGGAGGAAATCTATTACCAGCTCGAGCAATGCATTCCAGGCATGGCCCAAGCATGCTCCACGTTAAATATCCCCGTGATCAGTGGCAATGTCAGCCTGTATAATGAGACCAAAGGTCAGGCGGCTTATCCCACCGCCGTAGTGGGCATGGTTGGGCTCATCGAGGATATAGATAAGCGATGCACTATGGGCTTTAAGAAGGAAGGCGATATAGTTTTGCTTATGGGAGCTGAAGTGCAGGACGAAAATGGGCTTGGCGGCAGCGAGTACCTTGAGCTGATCCAGGGCAAAGTAGCCGGGAGTCCCGCAATCGACTTAGAGGTTGAAAAGAGGGTGCAGCGCTGCTGCCTTGATGCTATAAGGCAGGGGATTATCGAGTCGGCTCACGACTGCTCCGATGGCGGGCTTGCCATCGCCTTAGCCGAGTGCTGCATCGGCGGCAACATTGGCTTTAGAGGGGAGTTAGACATAGCTGGCAGGCTCGATGCCGCCCTCTTCGCCGAGGGCCAATCGCGGATCATAGTCACAGTGGCGCCAGATCGGCTGCACAGGCTGGAAAGAGTTGCTGCTGAGCATGAGGTGCCGCTGCGGAGGCTGGGGATGGTTGA
>CAZMKJ010000056.1:0-3894 GCA_964567075.1 uncultured Dehalococcoidia bacterium | reverse complement strand
ACCCTGGCGACCCCGGCTGCGCTGAAAAAGGTGGAGTCCCTGCGTCAGGCTGAGGCTCGGCGCCAAGCCCAATCCGATGAAGAGGCACGGGCCATAGCCGAGATATTAGCGGATTTTTCCCTGACCCTAAAAGCTCGAGCTGGAGCCAAAGGTCGCCTCCATGGCTCGATCACAAGCGCTGACATCGCTCAGGAAATAGAAACCCAGACCGGTTGCCAGGTCAACAAGCGCAAGATAGAATTGGAGGAACCGATTCACCAGCTTGGCGAGTACGAGGTGGCGATTAAGCTGACTAAAGAGTTGGTGCCCAAGCTAAAGGTCGTCGTGGAGAAAGGATAACATGTACGACGAAAGGATGCCACCACATGACATCGATGCTGAGGAAGCCGTTTTGGGCTCGCTCCTTATTGACCCCGAGGCCATTTTCAAGGCCGTGCCCTTCCTCAAACCCGAGGACTTCTATCGGGACAAGAACCGCTGGACCTATGAGGCCTGCCTGGCCCTCTATGACCGCAATGAGGGGATAAACCAGATCACGGTGGCCTATGAGCTGAGGCGGCTGGGGAGGCTGGAGGCGGCCGGGGGCAGTGCTTTCTTGAGCGATCTTATCTCTCGAACTCCAACCTCGGTTGGCATTGAGTCTTATGCCCAAAACGTAAACCGGCTATCGACGATGCGCAACTTGATCAAGGCAGCCAACCAGATCGCTGCCATCGGCTATGAAGCACCGCCCAGCGTCGATGCCGCCTTAGACCAAGCTGAAGGCATCCTATTCCAGTTGCGTCACGGTCAGCCGGTGCGCGATTTCATCCCCCTGCGCGATGTCCTCGACCGCTATTTTGAGGAATCGAGCTTCGCCCCCCGTGCTGGTGATGGCTATTTGCCTCACATCCCCACCGGCTTCACCGATATCGACAAGATCCTGGGCGGGATGCAGCGCTCCGACATGCTCGTTCTGGCAGCGAGACCAAGCCTGGGCAAGACCAGCCTGGCGCTGAACATCGCTCGAAATGCCGCCCTGGAGCACGGGGCAAAAGTTGCCCTGTTCAGCCTGGAGATGTCCAAGATGGAACTCGCCTATCGCTTCCTCTCCAGCGAATCAGGGGTCGATACGCAAAGGGTGCGCCTGGACCAGCTCAGCGACGCACAGCGATATGACATCAATGAGGCTATGGGACTGCTCGCTGAGGCACCGATTTACATCGATGACTCGCCATTCCTCCGCGACTCAGATATGAGGAGCAAGGCGCGGCGCCTTCACAGCGAAAAGAAAATCGATCTCATCATCGTGGACTATATTCAGCTAATGCACTCCTCAAGACGCAGCGATAATCGGGTTCAGGAGATGAGCGACATATCCGCATCCATCAAGGAGCTGGCCCGGGAGCTCGATGTGCCCGTCCTTGCCGTGTCCCAGCTCAGTCGGGCTGTGGAAGCCCGCACTCCCCATACCCCTTTGCTCTCCGACCTCAGGGACTCGGGCACCATCGAACAGGACGCTGATGTAGTGTTATTCATCTATCGAGATGATGTTTATTACACTAGGGAGGAGTGGGAGCGGCGCTTCCCCGATAAGCCCTATCCCAAAGGTGTTGCCGATATCATCATCGCCAAGCATCGCAATGGTCCCACGGGAAGGCTTGGCCTCCACTTTCGGGAGCGAATGGCGAAGTTTGAAAACATGGAGCGGCGGAAGGATAAGCCAAGCTTGCTATGACCGAGTTCACTGGCTTTCCCCAAAAGATGCGCTTCACTCCAATTCCCAACCTGTTCTTCAGCTCGGTGCTGCCTCAGATTGAGGACCTGGTCGAGCTTAAGGTGACGCTCCACGTGTTCTGGGCCATATATCAGAGGCGAGGCTATCCCCGATTTGTGACCTTCAACCAACTCCTTGGCGATGCCGCGCTTATCTCCGCAATCAAAGGGGAACAGGGCCCAGATGACCTGCTGCGCCATGGCTTGAGAAAAGCAGTGAGCCGGGGCACACTTCTGCACCTGTCCCTGGAGCGAGATGGGGAGGTGGAAGACATTTACTTTATCAACAGCGAGGCCGATAGAAGGGCGGTGGCTAAGGTAGAGAGCGGCGAGCTCAAGTTAGGAGGCGTGCTTAAGAAGGAGCAAGCCCGAGTCGAGGAGAGACCTAATATCTTTGTCCTCTATGAGCAAAATATCGGCCTGCTCACCCCCATAATCGCCGAGGAATTAAAGGAAGCAGAAAGCACTTATCCCTCATCTTGGATCGAAGACGCCTTCAGGGAGGCCGTGAGCCGCAATAAGCGTAGCTGGCGTTACATCGCCAGGATTCTGGAGCGCTGGGCTGCAGAAGGAAGGGGTTATGGAGAGCCTGGGAGAGATTCTAAAGCGAGCGCAGATAAGGAGTTCCTCAGAGGATATGGTCACCCCCGCAGGGGAAGGGGGCGCTGAATCTGAGGAGTGCCCTATCTGTAAAGGTCGCGGCTGGGTGGTCCTCGACGTCCCCCTGGGTCACCCCGATTTCGGCAAGGCGCTTCCCTGTCAGTGCATAGCGCGAGAATTTGAGCGAGGGCGCCTCAGCCGGCTTGAGCGCTATAGCGAGCTTGGACCTTTAACTCGCCTCACCTTCGATAACCTATGGCCACAAGGAAGAAGCGACGAGCCAGAGAACCAGCAGTGGTTTAGCCACTGCTATCAGGTTGCTAAGTCCTTTGCCCAAGAACCCAAGGGCTGGCTACTATTGACTGGCCCCAGCGGCTGTGGCAAGACCCATATGGCAGCAGCTATTGCCAATGAATGCCTCAAGCAGGGGCTGCCCACTTTCTTCGTCGTGGTCCCCGATTTCCTCGACCACCTTCGCACCACCTTCAGCCCCGATAGCGATGTCGCTTATGATGAGCTCTTCGAGCGAGCGCGAGCTACCCACCTTTTGGTGCTCGACGACTTAGGAGCTCATAGCAGTACCGCCTGGGCTGAGGAAAAGCTGTTTCAGATCCTAAATCATCGCTTTAACGCGCAACTACCTACAGTGGTCACCACCATCGACTTAGGGCAATTGAACGAGCGACTGCGCATCCGGCTCTCTGATCCCGATCTGGTTCAGGAGTTGGAGCTGAAAAGGCCAGAATCGCAATACTTCCAGAAGCTAATCGGCTTCTACAATAGTGAATTGGTAACCAAGACCTTCGATAATTTTGACGTCCTGGGGATGAACGCCGATAAAAGGCAACAGGAAAGCCTGCGCGTAGCTCTCAAGGCAGCTCGCCAATTCGCTGAGTCACCAAGGGATTGGCTCGTCTTTGAAGGCCCAACTGGCTGTGGCAAGACCCATTTGGCCGCAGCCATTGCTAATCATCAAGTCGATGCCAGACGTCCTGTCTTCTTCGCCACAGTTCCCGATTCGCTAAACGAGATACGCGCTACCTTAGCTCAAGAAAGTGCAGTGTTGCGAGGTGTGAGTAGCCACCCCCTGCTTATCCTAGACGACCTCGGCGCCGAGAGCAAGACCCCTTGGGCTCGGGAGAAGCTGTTTCAAATCCTCAACTATCGCTACAATGCCCGGCTGCCCACAGTGATCACCAGCCGCTCCCTCGAGGACCTGGAGAGCCAGCTCAGCTCACGGATCTCAGACGTCAGGCTCAGCAACCTGATCCATATCGATGCCCCGGATTATCGGGGACGAGCCCGCCGCCCCCGAAGGGAGCGCTAATTGAAGCTGATCACTGATCCATGTATAATAAGCCCCGGGAGAGGTGACCGAGGGGCTTATGGTGCCGCTCTCGAAAAGCGGTGGGGTGAAATATCCCCCGTGGGTTCAAATCCCACCCTCTCCGCGGAGAGGTGCTGGAGTTGGACGATCAGGCGCGCCTGGAGAGCGCGTAGGGGGCAACCCCTCGTGGGTTCGAATCCCACCCTCTCCGC
>CAZMKJ010000055.1:0-5978 GCA_964567075.1 uncultured Dehalococcoidia bacterium | reverse complement strand
TGAATTGCAAGCTGGTGGGTCGAACCAGCCACTACCTATGGGAGAGACTTTCCTCAATTACACATTGTGATGTTTCGTGCAATGCCGACGAAGCTAGTATAGGCAAGGGAAAACACCGCCTTGAGAATCGTACTTGGAGTTATGTCTGTTGAATGAATTGGAAAGTCGCTTAGGCGTTGAAGTGGAAAATCGTGCATGAAAGCTCTTGGCAAGAGGCGCGCCAGTTAGTAAAGTTACCTGCTGTTATCGGCGCCGTGGAGGCGACGCAGAAGATCAAGACCGGTGATCGGATCAGGGTCGATGGCACGGGTGAAAATCAGCAGAAAATGAAGCAGGAGTGGGAGGACTCGAACCCCCGACCTGCGGTTTTGGAGACCGCTGCTCTGCCTGACTGAGCTACACTCCTATTCTTCTGCTTTATCTGTTATTTCGACGCCTCCCAAAATGGCTATGCCATTTATATGCAGTCCCTTAGCGGAGACTGGAGGCGGCTCCTTTGCCTGAGAACGCTTCATTTCCCTGCCTCCCAATATAGAGAAACCGGAAAGGGTGACAGGCATATCTTGTGGAACTATAATCGTAGTTCCGCCGCACAGCGAGAATGCTGCCACCTGTGTAACGTCCACCTCCAATTCAGCTTGGCGGAAATCGAGTTCAGAACCGCCAAAAATGGCAATTGACCACACCTTCTTGCCGGGACGCCAAGGCCTCCGCCCAAGCTTTGAGCCGCCAAAAATGGCTATGCTTTTCACCGTTTACCCCCTATTAGGGTGGCCATATCCCCAATTATGGTACCCCTGGGGCGACTCGAACGCCCGACACGCGGTTTAGGAAACCGCTGCTCTTTCCTCTGAGCTACAGGGGCTTGTGGAGATAGGGGGATTCGAACCCCCGACCTTTGCGATGCGAACGCAACGCTCTCCCAGCTGAGCTATATCCCCGTAGCTGAATGATAGCAAAGACAAGGAAACTGTGTCAAGTAAGGCCTTGACGCAGCGCCAGAAACAAAGGTTGGCATAATTCCTTAAGCGAAGGCGAACTCAGGCCAGTCAAATTACCATGAAGCGGGGTGATGGAGATCATGCCCTTTCTCACCGCCCAGACGTCGGTCCCTTGTTCCTCGCTCTCCTGTGGCCTATCTCGAACGATGCGGTAATACCCTTTTTTGGCTCTGTCGGCGTGCTCCCATTTAATATTCTCCTTAAAACCCCGCTTACCAAGCCTTGTGACCTCGATGCCGTTAATCTCCTCGATAGGTAAACTGGGCAGGTTTATATTTAACAGGAGACCTTCAGGCAGAGCCTGGTCAAAGACCCTTTGTGCCAGCAGTGTCCCCAGTTTGGCCGCAACATCGAATCGAGCTTCTGTCCGGTACAACACTGAGATGGCAATGGCAGGAAGCCCGTGAAAGTAACCCTGAAGGGCGGCGCCCACGGTTCCTGAGATGAGGATATCGTAGCCCAAATTCGCCCCCCGGTTGATCCCGGAGATGACCAAGTCCACCTTGTCTCTGGCCACTAATCCCAAGGCGAGGAGCACACTATCAGCCGGAGTGCCCTTGGTGGCATAGGTCTCGATGCCGGGGATAGTGGGCTTTACCTTAGTTAGTCTCACCGGCTGAATTAGGCTGACTGCTGTCCCAGCTCCAGTCTGGTCCTGTTCCGGCGCCACCACCAGGATATCAGCGATTTGCCTGAGCTCTTGAACCAGAGCCCAGAGCCCAGGTGCATGGATGCCGTCGTCATTAGTTACCAGGATTCTCACTTGGTCTCCTTACTTCGGTCTCGCTGCTGAAGTCTACCACAAGAGGGGCGAGGGCGGCAACGCTTTTCCCACTGGGGGTGGTGGCTTAAAGTGCCTCTCAGGATGGTAATACGATGTTGTCGATGAGCCTGGTCTTTCCAATCCTGACCGCCAGGGAGACCAAGGCCGGGCAGTCGATTTCCGCCAGCTCCTCCAAGGACTCGGCATCGGCAACGCTTATATAGTCGATTTGGGCTAAAGGTTCGCTGTCAATCAAAGCCTTCATCTTCTGCCGGATTTTGCTGGCATTGCGCTCCCCTTCAGACCAGAGCTGGCTGGCCAAATTGAGCGCTTGCCAGAGAACAAGGGCTGCTTGGCGCTCCTTGGGGCTTAGATAGGTATTGCGGCTGCTCATAGCCAATCCGTCAGGCTCTCGCACCGTGGGCACGGCGACAAGCTCAAGATTCATGTTGAGGTCGGAGACCATGCGCTTGATCACTATCAGCTGCTGAGCGTCCTTCTGTCCGAAGTAGGCTCTGGTGGGCTCGACGATGTTGAATAGCTTGGCGACCACGGTGGCTACGCCGCGGAAGTGACCGGGACGAAAGGCACCCTCCAACCGCTCTGTGATCTGCTGCACATCGACCCAAGTGCTGAAGTGGGCGGGATACATCTCCTCAGCTGGGGGCATGAAAACGACATCAACTTCCTCTCGCTGCAGCAAGGCGAGGTCGCGCTCTGGGTCTCGGGGATAGGTTTGGAAGTCCTCTCCAGCGCCAAACTGGGTCGGGTTGACGAAGATGCTGACCACCACGGTTTCATTCTCGGAGCGGGCGCGGCGAACCAGCGCCAGATGACCTTCGTGGAGATAGCCCATGGTGGGCACCAATCCCACCGAGCCCGTAAGCCCTCGCCTCACTGCCCTCATCTCGGCAACGCTGTTCACAACTTTCATGTCAGGGGGTTGAGCGTGCCAAATCGGCGATGATGGTCTCATCCATGGGATAGCTCTCTTTGGCTGTGGGGAAGGTCTCAGCTTGAACCTCAGCCATGTAGCTCAAGACAGCCTCTTTAATAATATCGCTCAACTTAGCATATTGCTTGGCATGCTTGGGGACGAAGTCGGTATATAAGCCTAAGAGGTCGCTGATCACCTGGACCTGACCATCACAATCTTTTCCTGAGCCGATGCCGATGGTGGGCACGCTGAGCTTCTCCGTGATCAGCTTAGATAGCGGAGCGGGGACTAATTCCAAGACGATGGCAAAGGCCCCAGCTTCCTCTAAGGCCAGGGCATCGCGAAGCAGGCGCGCCGCCTCTTCCGCGGTCTTGCCCATCACCCTATAGCCCCCAAGTTGATACACTGACTGTGGGGTGAGCCCAATATGCCCCATCACCGGGATGCCGCAGGAGGTGATGCGGCTGATGGTTTCAGCCATGACCTCCCCTCCTTCGAGCTTGACTGCCTGGGCCCCGCCCTCCTGGATGAATCGAGCGGCATTACGCAGTGCTTCTGAGATAGTGGCATGATAGGTCATGAACGGCATATCGCCGACTACTAAGGCCTGTTTTGCTCCCCGAACAACAGCCCTGGTGTGATGTAGCATTTCGTCCATGGTTACCGGGATGGTTGATTCATAGCCCAAGACCACCATGCCCAAGCTATCTCCGACCAAGATGATGGGGATCCCAGATTCATCGATGAGCTTGGCTGTGGCATAGTCATAAGCGGTGAGCATGGCGATTTTCTCACCGCGCTGTTTCATGTCCATAAATTGGTTAATGGTGATACGCATCATTCCTCCTCAAAGCCGTTACTGTTCGACGAATTATCTCGTTGTTCGAATCGACAT
This sequence comes from uncultured Dehalococcoidia bacterium, assembly GCA_964567075.1. Lineage (GTDB taxonomy): Bacteria > Chloroflexota > Dehalococcoidia > SZUA-161 > JAUWZY01 > JAUWZY01. Next base: position 2,382 of record CAZMKJ010000055.1, on the reverse strand, counting down.
AGACTAATTTGGGGCTGAGGTTGCGTGCCTCCTGCTCAGGAACAGTACAGTAGGATAGGATGATGACCTTATCCCCTTTGGACACTAACCTCGCCGCAGCCCCATTGATGCAGATCACCCCAGAGCCACGCTCTCCTGGTATGGCATAGGTCTCAAAGCGAGCGCCGTTATTGAGGTCCAGCACTTGAACCTGCTCATAGGGTAGAAGATCGGCCTCCTCCATGAGCGCGGTATCGATGGTGACGCTGCCCTCGTAGTCGATATTGGTCTCGGTGACCAGAGCTTGGTGGATTTTGCTCTTAAGCATGACCCTCATCTTTCGCCTCCGATAGCAGTTTTTGTAACTCCATTGCCCTTTGGGCATCTATGGTGCCCTTGCCCAAAGCTAATGGTATCGTCTGCAATCCCAGCTCACGGTAGGTTGAAAGCAAGGCTGGTGCTCTAGCCTCCAGTGCTGCCAGGTGCTTTGTTATCGTCCCCAAGTCGCCGCGGGCGATGGGTCCAGTGAGGCATCGAGGGAGCCCGAGGCTCTCGATATTGTGTACCGTGCCCTTAAGTAGGGGGAGCAAGGCTCGGGTTGAATCCTGAGGCGAGACCCCGAATAGTTGCCACAGGTCGGTGGCTAATTTGACCAAAGTGACCGCGTAGTTGCAGGCGAGCACTGCGGCGGCGTGATAGAGCACCTTGTCCCCCGCTTTAAGCTCGACCCAACGGCCATCGAGTGCTAAGGCCATCTCCTTTAAAGTACCCAAAAGCTGCCCTTGTCCCTCGAGGGCGAATGTGGAGCCGGGCAGGTTCTCTATGGCTTGAGCGATGCCAGCGAAGGTTTGCAGCGGATGGAGGCTGCCGACCTGGGCTCCAACTTTTGTTGCCGGCTCCAGGATGTCCAGGGAATCAGCACCGCTGCAATGGACAACCCCTTGCCCCCGGTGCCAGCTTACCTCAGCGGCCACTGGAGCGATGGCATCATCCGATGTGGTGATGAAGACAAGCTCAGCAGCATCGGCCACCTGTTGCTTATGGTCACATGGTCGGCAGCCGGGGACTGCGCTGGCCAGCCTTTCTGCGGAAAGCTTGCTCCTGCTGGCAACAGCCACCACCGGATATCCTTTGGCACTGAGCCTTATGGCTAAAGCCGTGCCCACAGTCCCAGCACCGATAAAGCCCAGTTTAGGCATCACTTCCCCTTTAATTCGGCGACAGCGGGTATCCCGCAGAGGCCCTCGGCTTGGGTTACCGCCCTGACTATCGCTCGAGCGATCACCTCAGCAGCCACGACCCCGACCACGGTGACATCAGATGGCTTATCCCCAAGTGAGAGGGCAAAGATGGTGTCGCCATCGACCATGGTGTGCACGGGGCGGATAGCCCGCGCCAGCCCATCGTGAGCCATCTGAGCTACCTTAGTCGCTTCTGGCTTGCTCAGCCGGGCATTGGCGGCTACCACCCCTATGGTGGTGTTGTTGACAAAAATATGATGAAGCCCACGCCCGCTTTTCCAAATCTCTGAGGTATCGAGGAAACCGGGACCATCAGGGCGGCGAGGGCCGGCGATTATCTTTCCCGACTCAGGATCAATGACATCGCCTATGGCATTAACGGCGACGATGGCGCCGACAATGATATCGTCGCCAAATCTCTGACTTGCTGTCCCGATGCCGCTTTTAGTAGCTTGTGCCGACCCCAAGGCTTTCCCCACCGTAGCCCCTGTTCCAGCACCCACCGTGCCCTCAGCGACCTTTCCACTTGTCGCCGCCAGGCATGCCTGATAGCCCTGTTCAGCGCCCGGCCTTATCTTGGCACTGCCTATAGCTAGGTCGAAGATGATAGCAGCGGGGACGAGGGGCAGCTTGCCCGCCATTGTCTCATGGCCATAGCCCCTTTCTTCCAAATATCGCATCACGCCCCCAGCAGCATCGAGACCAAAGGCGCTGCCCCCGCTGAGAAGGATAGCGTGAACTTTCTCTACCAGATTAATTGGGTTTAGCAGGTCAGTTTCCCTGGTTCCCGGCGCCGAGCCCCGAACATCAACCCCAGCCACCGCCCCCTCCTCGCACAGAATCACGGTGCAGCCGGTGGCTGCCTCCCTATCGGTCCAGTGGCCGACCTTTATCCCTGGGACAGCGGTGATGGCGTTATACATAACCGCAGAAGTAAAGAGCCTTCTCGGCGCAGCCGAGAAGGCTCTGTGAACCCTCTACATATTTGCCGTCTCGGTCGTTGCCGATCCAAGCGGTCTTTTTGATTTAAAGCTGTCTGCTCACTGCCGAAAGGTCAGTGGCAATTTATAAGTATAAACTACTTTGCCTCTTATTGTCAACCCAAGCTACTGAGGCAGGTATTTCTCCCATTCGGGATGGGTTTGAACAGGGTAAACGATAT
>CAZMKJ010000054.1:0-6044 GCA_964567075.1 uncultured Dehalococcoidia bacterium | reverse complement strand
AACATTAATGACCCCGCATTTTCCGAGGCGGTCATAGCCCTTTTTGATAAGATGAGATGAGTGTTCGGGAGTGAGAAGCGGCTCGAAGCGCGACTTCAACTTTGTGCTGCACAACGTCCAGACTGTTCAATCGGGCACAACAAATGGGCGGGTCGTCTTGAGAGACCCGCCTTCTTATCGAGCACCGTCGGTTTGAATCCCACGGCGGTGTTAGGCCCGCGAACAGGGGACTTTATTTTTTGCGCCAAAGCCTGAGTCCGAGGGGAGGGAGCTGGAACATATTAGTTCCATATCTTAAACGAAAGGACATTTTGTTCAACGCTAAAGGTGAAGCTATTGCTTGGGTTCAAAGCCCCCTTGCCACAGGCAAGCGAAAGCACCTTAAGAACGGAACAGCACCGCTGATCTGCTTATGACCGTTGGACTTGTACCTAAGTCCACCCTCCACGAGCCCTGGTTATTTCGCATAAAGGCTTCCCCAGAGTTGGATCTGCTCTTGCCCATCAACTATCACCATCTGCACCGCGCCGCCTCTGTCATTGCCCAGTCCACGGATCAAGGCTACAGTGTCGCTAAGCGGCTCCAGGACCAGCCAAGTCACCGCACCCTGTACGGGATATCTGATGACCAGCATCCCATCCCTCTCGGCTAGATCGATAGAGCGGGGCACTAAGCGCAGCTCTTCGGGGAGATATCTTGAGCAGTCATCCGGGTAAAGATTGGTTATCTCATATTGCCCCAGCCGGTTAGACCAAATAGCAGGCGTAGGCACTGGATCGTATCTATCGCCCCTGACATTCGTATATACGCTATGAAAGACCATCACGTCCCTCCCGGAGATCGTAGTGAACTCTATCTGGAACTCCTGCGAGTCAGGTAGGGCAAGGCGGCCGTTCTCCAGGGGGACCAGCTTCTGCGGCGTGCCTCCATCTGCTATCCACTCCAGCCCTCCAGCCACCGCCTTGATGGTATCGTAGCCTCCCTCTGTGACATAAACCCCGGCCAAAGCCTCAAGCTTCTCCTGCGGCCAAGTGGTATGCGCCGAGTAGGTCGGTCCGGAAGGCTCCACCGGATCAATACCAGACTTGTCCTTTACAGCCAGTTTCAACGTCTCTCTGCCAACTTCGACGATAACATCCAGTGCATTTTTCTGGTCAGAGTTCGTCAGAATTACAACACCCAGTTGCTGATCAAGCAATATCTGCAAATGGCTGCAGAAGCCGAGAGTGGCGCCATCGTGGCCACATACTCGGCCGGCATATTCGAGTTCGGGGTCGCTTAGCCCCCAAGCCAGTCCTACCCGGGACCATTTAACAGCATCTAGGGCTATGCCCAGGTCTTGCGGCGTAAGCATTTCATCCAGGGTCTCCGGGCGCAGTACCTGCCCGCCCACAGACCAGCCGGAAGCCAGGACCATCTTGATATATTTGGCCATGTCCGAGACGGTTGACAGGACAGACCCTGCCCCCACATGACTGTTGTAGAAGTGTTCCAGCGGCTCTCCGCTGAAATAGCCACGGGCCCGATTTTCCTTCAGAAAAGGCTTGTCAAGGTAATACGAGGTATTGTGCATCCCCATGGTCTCAAATAGCTTATCGGTGTACTCCTCCCAACTCTGACCGGAGGCTGCTGCTACCACGTCAGCAAGGAAGCCGTAGGCGGAATTAGAGTAGGCGTAGATAAAGTTGGGGGGATAGCAAGCGTAATCATCGCGCAAATAGTCCAGCAGCCAGGCATCATAGTCAGTCCTGGGCTCAAGGGTGAATGCGCCGTTGAGGAGGTTGCCGGGTATGCCTGAATGGTGCGTGAGCATCGTCCGGATTGTTATCGGATTGTCCGGCTCCGGGTCAAAACCCAAGGGCGGCAGAATCGAGAACTCGGAAAGATATTTGGTCAGATGATCGTCGATATCCAACAGGCCATTGTCCTGCGCGTGCATTACCGCTGTGGCCGTGATCGTTTTTGAGACTGAGCCAATCTCGTAGATGGTGTCAGCGGTAGCTTTAGTGCCGTTTTCCTTGTCAGCATAGCCAAATCCCTCCGCCCACACTACCCTTTGGCCATCAACCAGGGCGATGGAGAGGCCAGTGATCTCGTTCTCTTGCATCTTCTGCTCAATGAACGCAGTCATCTGCTCGATGGTTGCCGAGTAGTCTGTACCCCCACCGCGGCCAAACAGACCTAGCATGGTCAGTAGTATGACCGCGGCCAATATTACTGAGATTACTTTCATCTCACTTTTCATTGCCGAATTTCCCCAGCCTCGATATAGCGCGGTGAGTAACGGGAAGCATTCAGGCTGATCAGGTAACCTCTAGCTGCCTCCCTGAGGGACAGTTTTGTTACAAGGATGTTATCAGAAACCAACTATGTCGCCGCACCGGGCCCGACGTCCATAGCTGACTTAGCTTTGTTGGTGGCGCATACCGGATTCGAACCGGTGATCTCCTCCTTGAGAGGGAGGTGTCCTTAACCCCTAGACGAATGCGCCACTATAAGCAAAATGGCTGGGGAGGCAGGATTCGAACCTACCCTTGCAGATCCAGAGTCTGCCGTCCTACCACTAGACGACTCCCCAGTGCCAGTTTATCCTTCCTTCACACAGGGATGCTCTGGGACATCGCCGTGGCACTCTTTTATCTGCTCCGGAGTGCATTCCTCTGGCTTCCCTTTGAGCTTTTCCGGAAACTTACATTCTGCTTGGCCTTTACACATTGTCGCTCCCCTGCGATTATCTCCGATTTATTATATCAGAGAAGGCTACCTTGGACAATTTCTAAACCCTGCCCCGCAGCTTCCTCAGCGCGGCCTCAATCCGCTGGAGGCATCTCTCCCTGCCCAAAATGGCCATGGTCTGAAAAAGGGGTGGCGCTGCGGTGCGGCCAGTGGTGGCAACTCGGAGAAGGCCAAAGAATTCCCCAGTCTTGAGCCCAAGCTCGGACGCTAAGGGACGAAGCAACCCTTCCAAGGATGAGGCATCGAAGCTGTCTAAATCTTGAAGCCCCTTGTTTGCTGCCTGTAACGCCTCCAGGGCAGCTTCGGCAGTCACATCCGCACTGAGAAGGGCGGGATCATAATCAAGCTCATCCACAAAGAAGAACTCGGCATATTCGGCAGCCTCTCCCAGGGTGGTTATTCGCTCTTGGATCAGGGGCGCTATTTGCTGCACATATTCTGTGGACAGGGGGCGCTTTATGCCCTGGGGCAAGCCTGCCTCCAAGAAGGGCAACACTCGTTGCAAGAACTCTTCGGCATTGAGTTGGCGGATATAGACCCCGCTCATCCAGTTGAGCTTATCGATGTTGAAGATAGCGCCAGTCTTGGCAATGCGTTCGAGGGAAAAATGGCGCACTAACTGCTCACGGCTGATAATCTCGGTTCTATCATCCAAAGACCAGCCGAGAAGGGCAAGGAAGTTGATTATTGCCTCGGGCGGATATCCCTGCTCCCGATAGTCGAGAATGGAAACAGCACCATGTCGTTTGCTCAATTTGGAGCGGTCTGGTCCTAAGATCATAGGCAGGTGAGCAAACAATGGCGGCTGGTAGTCGAGGGCTTCATATAACAGGACATGGCGCGGTGTGCTTGCCAGCCACTCATCAGCTCTGAGCACATGAGATATTTCCATAAGGCGGTCATCGACCACATTAGCCAGGTGATAGGTAGGATAGCCATCCGATTTCAGCAGCACGAAATCATCCAAATTCCTGTTATCGAAGACCACCTGGCCCCGGATCAGGTCATCAAATCTGGTTTCTCCATCGAGGGGGGTTTTGAAGCGAATCACAGGGATAATGCCCTGAATCTCAAGTTGCACCCGCTCCCTAGCACTCAGGTTGCGGCAGCGCCGGTCATATCCCGGTGGCACCTTTCGACGCATTTGCTCGGCCCGCATCTGCTCAAGCCGCTCTGGCGAGCAATAGCAAAGGTAGGCATCACCTTGCTTCACCAATTGCTGGGCTATGACACGATAGATATCGAGGCGCTGTGATTGGAAATATGGTCCATACTCGCCCCCAACCTCCGGACCCTCATCCCAATCCAGCTCCAGCCAGTGTAGGCTTTCCAAGATAGCTTCAATTGCGCCTTTAACCCAGCGGGCGACATCGGTATCCTCAATGCGCACGATAAACTGCCCTTTGCTATGTCGAGCAAAGAGCCAGTTAAAAAGCGCGGTCCTGATGTTGCCCACATGAGGCAAACCGGTGGGGCTGGGAGCGAAGCGCACGCGAACAGCCTTCTCCATCATTCCAGATACCTCTCTACGTCGATCATTTGCCAGCGAAGCTGTGCCTGGTGAGTGGGATGGGGCTTAAATGGGTGGATACAGCTTTCCACCGTTTCGCCGATGATACTCATCTCGGAGATGTTGATCTCACCTAAGCCCTTTTGCCAGCAGTAAAACAAATATCCGATCTCTTTGGGCTCGAAGCCCATAAGAGTAGCCGCCAGGCTATCAGCGGCGACAAAGTCAGTGCTGGCAATGGCGATGCCAAGATCGACCTCCTCCCCATCGGCCGGCCCCTCTCCTTCCATTCCCTGAAACCCATCGATGACCGAGAGCTGAGGCGGAACCACCCGGGCCAATTTGTATAGGTTCAGGTTCATCACAGCATGGCCCTGATGCACCTTTATCTTGTCACTGCCCGAGAGACGGCCCAACCACGTTGCCATCTTCCCGGAGAAGGGCACGCTGGAGCTCTCCCTCAAACGCTGGCCAATGCCCAATAGCTTACCCACTGCCCAATTTCCCTTGTGCACGACGCTGCCCATAACCATATTCTTCAGGGAGGCGGTAATGACAACGCAATCGTGGGTCTTTGGTGGCGATATGGAAATTCGATAATCGGCGGCAACAGCGGTTCTCGCTAACCTGATGGTCAGCGGCCTGAGCTCATGGTCAAAGATCTCGGTCTTTACCGGTTCATCGGTATTCAGATCGATGAGCTTTATATCATATTGTTCGCCGAGAGTCAGATAGCCGAAGTTCTTAAACCCCAGCTTGGTGCTTCCCATGAAAGACCCTGAGCCCTCGCCGATGACGATCTGGGCTGAGGTGCGCTGACGCAGGAAGTCGAGCACTGCCCTGGTGGCATCGACATGGGTTGCTGCCAATTGCCTGGTAACGGAAGTGAAGTTTGGCTTGATGAGAATTGTCTGCACCCCGTCAAGGCCGATGTCTTCCTCGATTAAGTTTAAAGCCTTCCATACGTTGGAGTAGCGCTCGTCTCCCCTGACCAGCGCCACCTTGGGTTTTGCCTCTCTCATCTTCATGGCCTTGCCCTATTCTACAATTCTCCTGAGATGTGCTCAAGCACTCTCTCCAGCTCTGCGGGCAGCTCGGAGCCGAATTCCACAAATTCCCCAATTTGGGGCAGCCTGAAGCCGAGGTAATGGGCGTGGAGGAACTGCCGCCCCAAAAGCGGCGACTTTTTGCCATAAACGGGGTCGCCAAAGAGGGGATGGCTAATTGCTGAAAAGTGAACTCGTATCTGGTGAGTGCGCCCGGTCTCCGGCTGAACTTGGACTAAGGTGTAATCATCAAGGTATCTAATGGCTTGATATTGAGTCCGCGCCTCTCGCCCCGTTGAGACCACTGCCATTCGTTTTCGATTGCGGGGATGGCGTCCAATGGGGGCCTCGATGGCGCCCTGTTTTGGAGAGAGATGCCCGCAAACCAGGGCCAGATATTTCTTGATCATGGTGCGATGCTTGAGCTGGTGGGAAAGGCTGGTTTGGGCGGCATCGCTTTTGGCTACCACCATGAGCCCAGAGGTATCCTTGTCCAGGCGGTGCACGATGCCCGGGCGAAGCGAGCCGCCAATCCCAGCCAAGTCTGGGCAATAAGCCAGGATGGCATTGACCAGGGTATGGCTTGGGTGGCCGGGGGCGGGATGGACTGGAATCCCGGCTGGCTTATCCACCACCAACAGGTCATTATCCTGATAGATGATGTGCAGCGGAATCTCTTCAGGGGCTAAAGAGAGAGGCGTGGGCGGCGGTATCAGAGCCAGCACCTTACTGCCGGGATTAAGCCGCTGTCC
>CAZMKJ010000053.1:0-6056 GCA_964567075.1 uncultured Dehalococcoidia bacterium | reverse complement strand
CTCGGTTCCGAAGACCGATGCTCTTTCCGCTGAGCTACGGGCGCAAGGGTGAGCGGAGGGATTTGAACCCTCGATCTCCAGGGCCACAACCTGGCGCCTTAAACCCCTTGGCCACGCCCACCACCAATTGGGCATTTTAGCAGCCAAAGCAATTGGAGTCAAGGCAGAGGCTGCCATAGCTTGCCGGCCTCCACCAGCTCTATGAATATCGATACCAACCCCGGGTCGAATTGCTTCCCCGCCTCCTCCCTAAGCACAGCTAAGGATTCCTCCAGAGACAGCCTGTGTCGGTAAGGGCGCTCGGTGGTGAGGGCATCATAGGCATCTGCTATAGCCATTATCCTGGCAGCAAGGGGGATCTCCTCACCGGCTAATCCATCTGGGTATCCTCTGCCATCATATCTTTCATGATGATGGCGCACTAGATCGGAAATGAGCCGCGACCGCAGAGGCTGGCAAATCCTCTCCCCGATAACAGGGTGTATTTTCAAGTGTTCAAACTCCTCTTGGCTCAGCATCCCTTGCTTTAACAGCACCGATTCCTTGACCCCGATCTTGCCCACATCATGGAGGATGCTCCCCTTGCGCAGCAGTGTTTGCTCTCGCTGGGAGAGCCCGATCTCACGTGCCAAGCTCAAGGTATAGGTGGAAACCCGCTCTACGTGGCCCTCGGTATAGGGGTCTTTGGCCTCGATGGCACTGGCTAAGGCCAAAATAGCGTTTCCCAAACTGACCAGCTCGTCATTTAAACGCTTGGTTTGAACCAGGGACTTCACTCGAGCCAGAAGCTCGACCCTACTCACCGGTTTCTCAAGCAAATCGTCGCTTCCCGCCTCAATAGCCTTTATCTTGCCCTCGACTCCCCTCGGGGAGATGATTAAGATCACTGGGATCAATCTCGTCTCGTCATTGGCTTTCAGCCGAGCACAAATCTCATAGCCATCCAATTTGGGCATCATGGCGTCGAGAAGGATTAAGTCTGGGGGCTGCTGCGAAATGATGTGCAGTGCTTGTTCCCCGTCACCAGCAACGAGCACCTCATAGCCGGCTAAGGTCAGCATCGCTTGCATTAACTCGATGTTCGGCCGGGCGTCATCGACCACTAATATTTTCGCCTTTTCCTCTGTCATGCCACTGCTTTTGCCAGGAAATGATGGCTCATTAATTTTAAACCCTCGGTTGACGGTTTGTCTATTGACAATTTCGGCATATTGTACCAAAATACCGCTGATATCATAATGGGATGAGTGAAATTGTACGATGCCTTGGTCATTGGCGCCGGTCCCGTGGGCAGCCATGTGGCCTATAAATTAGCTAGCCTGGGCTATAAGGTGGCGGTTTTTGAAGAGCACGAAGAGATCGGTCGGCCTGTATGCTGCACCGGCATCGTCAGCGAGGATTGTGTGCAGCGGTTTGGCATTCCCAAAGACCTCATTTGGCAACAGGCTAACTCAGCTAAGCTCTTCGCCCCTTCGGGTGAATTCCTAAGGGTGTGGCAGGACCAGCCACAAGCTTGTATCATAGATCGGGCTGGTTTTGACCTCGCTTGTGCTCAAAGAGCAAAGAAGGAAGGGGCGGAGTATTTCTTGGCTAATAGGGTAAAGGATATCGCAGTGTCGACTAATGGCGTCATGGTGGAGATTGACCGCCAAGAGGATGGGACTGAGCTGGAAGGCAAAACGGCAGTCATTGCCACAGGCTTTGCCTCTAAACTGCCACAAAGGCTGGGCCTGGGCCAGGTAAGCGACTTCATCATCGGAGCCCAGACCGAGGTCAGCATAAAAGGGGTCGATGAGGTTGAGGTTTATTTTGGCCAGGATACAGCCCCCGGTTTCTTCGCTTGGCTGGTCCCTATTTCTCAAGATAAAGCGCTGGCCGGGCTCTTTTCCCGCAAAAAGCCCAGCCTATATCTGGAGAATTTGCTCACCTTGCTATCGCGCCAAGGCAAGATAGCCTGCGCCGGGGCTAAAGCGACCTATGACGGGATCCCGTTGAGGTCGCTGCCAAAAACCTATGCCCAGAGGATAATAGTGGTTGGCGATGCCGCCGGCCAGGTCAAGCCTACCACCGGTGGCGGCATATATTACGGGTTGCTCTGCGCCGAGATCGCCGCTGAAACCATTCATCAGGCGCTCTCCGCTGGCGATTTTTCGCACAAGCTATTCTCTCAATATGAGAGGACGTGGAAGAAAAGGCTGGGCAGGGAGCTCAGAATCGGCTACCTCGCTCGCCGCTTCTATGAAAGGCTCAGCGATCGGCAGATCGATGAGATGTTCCGCATCATCCAAGCAAATGGAATCGATGAGACCTTGCTTCGCTCGCCACGCTTATCCTTTGACTGGCACGGGGGGCTTATCCTGAGCGGGTTACAACTTTTGGCGCCTTGGCATCACCTTTTCCAAACTTCCTTGTTAAGGAGCGTGATGAAAAAGCTTAAGAATATGCGTCCCTGGTGGGATTCGAACCCACAACCCTCTGCTTAGAAGGCAGACGCTCTATCCGTTGAGCTACAGGGACACTCGCCTAATTTTAACATCAGAGCCAAAATAGGTCAAAGAGGACTTGATGTCGAATGGGACTTTGGGACTGTTTACGGCGTCAAATAGCTTCGAAATAACGAGGCAGTCCGTGGACTTGCCATGATATTGACAGACTTCCAGCAGTGTGCTATCACATTAGTGCTATATAACAAGGGGGAGCGGTTATGAGATCGGATGCAGTGAAGATTCTGGTCTCGGTAAAAGGAACTAAGGCTGATGAGGAGACGATAAGGCTAGCTTGTAGCTTGGCAAAGAAGAACAAGAGCAAGGTCTACGTGGTCTATGTCATCGAGGTGGAACGGTCACTCCCCCTGGATGCTGAACTCGAGCCGGAGATAAAAAAGGGTGAGGAGCTGCTTAATCACGCCGAGCGCCTGGCAGAGGAGCAGGACTGTGAGGTGGAAACAGAGCTATTGCAGGCACGCGAGGTCGGTCCTGCGTTAGTTGATGAAGCCATAGAGCGTGGCATCGATATGATTATAATTGGCATGGAGTATAAGCAGCGTTTTGGCGAATTCAGCCTGGGGAGCACAGTACCCTATGTGCTCAAGAACGCACCTTGCCGTGTTTTGGTCTGCCGCGAACCAATCCCTTCGGGGGAGGTAGTCAGCCAGTAATATGAAAGCGGTGATCATGGGCTGCGGTCGGGTTGGGGCTCGGCTGGCGACGATGATGGATGCCGAGGGACATGAGGTCACCATCTTAGATGTCGAGCCTTATAGCTTCAGGAGGCTGCCTAAGACCTTCAAGGGCACGGCGATGGTGGGCAATGGGCTTGATGAGGATACCTTGAGAAAGGCGGGGATCGAGGAAGCCGATGTCTTCGTCGCCTTGACTGAAGGGGATAACCGGAATGTGATGGCGGCCCAAATCGCCAAGCATATCTTCAACGTGCCCAAGGTGGTGTGCCGCATCTATGACCCTATCCGCGAGGAGATGTATCGAAATCTGGGGCTGGAGACCATCAGCCCGACCAAGATCGGCGCCGGGCTTCTGAAGGAAGTAATAGGGGCCTAAGGAGGTTGACAGTGTATATCATCGTGGTTGGCGGTGGGCCGATAGGTTATTACCTGTCCAAGACATTGCTCAATGATGGGCATGAAGTGCTGCTTCTGGAAAAGGATGGCAAAAGGCGTGAAGCTATTGCCGAGGAATTGGGCACGAGCATTGTCATCCGGGGCGATGGCTGCGAGGCGGCAACCCTGGAAGAAGTGGGCACAGGTCGAGCCGACATGCTCATCGCTGTCACCGGCGATGATGAGGACAATCTTGTTGCCTGTCAGGTGGCTAAACACAAATTCAATGTGCCGAGAACCATTGCCAAGATCAAGAATCCCAGGAATGAGACCCTATTCAAAAAGCTGGGCATCGATGTCACCGTCTCCAGCACCGATCTCATCTTAGCCCATATCGAACATGAGCTCCCCTTCCACCCCTTGATCCCCTTGCTCAAGCTAAAGGGAGGGGAACTTGAGATGGTAGAGATAAGGATCCCAGGGGATTCGATAGCGGTGGGGAAAGAGCTTAGAGAGCTGATGTTGCCCGGGAAAAGCTTTATCACGCTGATAATAAGCGAGGAAAGAGGACCCCAAATCCCCTCTTGGGGCACAGTGTTAAATGCTGGTGATTGTGTGATCGCAGTGACTCCTCCGGAGACTGAGGAGGCGCTGCGCATGATGCTAACAGCGTCCGAGGAAAGAGAATGACGAAGGTAGCATTTCAAGGGGAAAGGGGTTCATTCAGCGAAGATGCGGTGATAAAATTCTTCGGCCCAATGGAACTTCTCCCCTGTCGCTATCTCTACCATGTCTTTGAAGCTGTTTCAGCAGATAGGGCCAGCTTTGGCGTGGTGCCAGTGGAAAACTCCCAAGCGGGAAGCATCAATGAGAGCTATGATTTGCTGCTGAAATACGAGCTCAGCATCTTTGGCGAGGTCGATTTGAGGATAAATCACTGTCTCATGGCGTCGCCAGGGGAATCATTGGCGAGCATAACAAGAGTCTACTCCCATCCTCAGGCTTTAGCCCAATGCGAGGAGTTCTTGAGGAAATTGAATGCAGACATAGTGCCAACCTATGATACCGCAGGCAGTGCCAGGATGATAAAGGAGAAGGGGCTTAAGAACTGTGCTGCCATAGCCGGTAGAAGGGTATCCCAGATTTATCAAATGAACATCTTGGCAGAAAACATCGAAACGAATCCCAATAACTACACCAAGTTCTTTGTCATCTCCAAGGAAAAGCCAACATATGCCCAGAAGAACAAGACCTCCCTCATCTTCGCCGCCAAGAATGTCCCTGGTGCTCTATATGCCTGCTTAGGTGCCTTCGCCACCAGGGGGATAAATCTGACCAAACTGGAGTCCAGGCCAACCAAGGATAGACCCTGGGAATATATATTCTATGTGGATTTCGAGGGTCATATTGAGGACGAGGTCTGCAAACAGGCTTTAGCGGAGCTTAAGGACAAGACCACATTTGTGAAGCTTTTAGGCTCTTATCCCAGCTTTGTTCAATGATGCCATCCCTCAATAGCCAAGCCAATTTGACATAAAATAGAGGCTAGTGCGCTTATTTGCTAAAGCCCAGCAGCAATGTACGCAATAGCTGCCTCAAGCTGTTCATCTTCCGCTGTTAGGGTATCGTCCTCTACCCAAAAACCAGGATCAGGGGATAGCCCGTTTCCCTCAACGCAGACATGTAGTGGCGTATACCAGTAGGCGGAGGTGATGGAAACGGCGGAGCCGTCGCTCAGCGGGATGATATATTGCATGCATCCCTTACCATAGGTCTCGGTGCCGATAAGGCAAACTCGGCTGTAGCCTGAACCGTCAGAATCTTGAAGCGCACCGGCAACTATCTCGGCGGCGCTGGCAGTGCCAGGGGTTGAGTAGGGAGGACCGTCTACCAAAACCGCTATTCTCAAATCCGGGTCAGCAGCCAGCCCTCCCGACTCTGCGGTAAATATCTGCTCACTCCCATCCCCATATACTATCGAGAGAATGATGACATCTTCCTCAAGGAATTGGTCTGCGACCTCAGCGGCGGCATCAATCACCCCGCCGGGATTATCACGGAGGTCGAGGATAATGCCAGCCACATCATCACCTTGAATACCCTCAAGGGCAGAGCGGAGCTCATCGTCCGTCTGGTCGGAGAAATAATCGATATCGATGTAGGCGATATCGTCAGCAACCATCCCTTGCCACCAGGTGCTGATATCGATCTTCTGCCTTGTCAGCGTTGGTGAAACCTGCTCACCATCTCGGTGCCGGACGGTAAGCGTTACATCTGTGTCTTCATCACCCTGCATCGTAAGCGCCGCCTGCTCAGGGGTCATGCCGGAAGTGGATTCACCATCGATTGCCAGGATCAAATCGCCGGGCTCGATTCCAGCCTCATCAGCAGGGGAGTCCGGAACAACCCCCAAAACCACGATCCCCTCATCTTCACCGAGCTTCACGCCGATACCGATAAAGAAATCACCCTCGAAGTAGCTTTGCATCTGTATCCAATT
>CAZMKJ010000052.1:0-6158 GCA_964567075.1 uncultured Dehalococcoidia bacterium | reverse complement strand
AGGATCGCTTTGGAAAAGCTGATCCTAGATGGTCGGATCCATCCCGGCCGTATTGAGGAGATGGTGGAGAAAGCTAAAGCTGAGGTTGAGGCTGGCCTCCAGGCTGAGGGCGAGCAAGCAGCCTATAAGGCAGGTGTTACCGGACTCCATCCTGAGCTGCTCAAACTTCTGGGCCGGCTCAAATATCGCTTCAGCTACGGGCAGAACGTGCTCACACATAGCATTGAGGTCTGCCATCTCGCCGCCATGCTGGCCACTGAGATCGGAGCCGATGTCGCAGTGGCTAAGATGGCAGGGCTTTTGCATGACATTGGCAAGGCAGTAGACCACGAAGTGGAAGGAACTCACGCCCTTATCGGCGCTGACATGGCGAGGAGATTGGGCAAGTCCCCCGAAGTGGCTCAAGCCATCGCTGAGCACCACGGGGAGACCGATTCCATGAGCATTGAGGGATTCATCGTCTCCGCAGCCGATGCCATCTCAAGCTCAAGGCCGGGGGCGAGAAGGGAGTCAGTGGAGCAGTATTTGAAGCGAGTTGAGGCTCTGGAGAATATAGCCAACAGCTTCTCCGGCGTGGAGAAATCCTTCGCCATTCAGGCCGGGCGCGAGATTCGCATCCTGGTCAAGCCTCATGAGGTCGATGACCTCGGCGCGCTCAGATTAGCCCGTGACATCGTGAAGAGGATCGAGGAGACCTTAGAGTATCCCGGCCAGATAAAGGTGACCGTGATCAGGGAGACCCGGGCTGTAGATCACGCTAAGTAAGGGGGAAAAATTCCTTTTGGCAGCCAAATGCGAATACTGATGATAGGCGATGTTATCGGGAGGCCGGGGCGAAGGGCAGTGCGAGTGTTGGTGCCAAAATTGCGCCAACAGCAGGGCATCGACTTGGTCATCGCCAACGGGGAGAATGCCTCCGGGGGAGTCGGTTTGACCCCAGAAACAGCCGAGGAGCTGCTTCAGGCTGGGATTGATATCATCACTTCAGGAAACCATATCTGGCATCACAAAGAGATCATCCCTTCTCTCGATGGCGATCTCCCCATCCTGCGCCCGCTGAATTATCCCCGTGAGGTGCCCGGGCGGGGATATTTGACCCACGGGCAGATAGCGGTGGTTAATCTCCAGGGGCGTGTCTTTATGGAGGCGATCGATTGCCCATTTAGGGCAATCGATCGCCTGCTCAGCGAATTAGTTGATAAACCAGCCGTTGTCATCGTGGATTTCCATGGTGAGGCGACATCGGAGAAGAATGCCATGGGCTGGTATCTCAATGGTCGGGTTAGCGCCGTTTTGGGCACTCACACCCATATCGGCACCGTCGACGCCCGGATTCTATCCAAGGGCACAGCTTTCGTTACCGATGTCGGCATGGTAGGGCCTAAGGACTCGGTTATCGGAGATGACGCTGAATCTGTAATCAATAGATTCCTCACCCACATGCCGCATCGCTTATCGGTGGGCAAAGGCCCTGTTATCTTCAATTCAGTTCTGGTAGAGGTGGAGGAAAGTGGCAAGGCCACTGGCATCACCCGCATTGACCTGGAACTGGAGGAAACATGAGAGTAGACCTCCATCTGCACACCACGGCTTCAGATGGAAAGCTGAGCCCGGCTGAAATAGTGCGCAAGGCGGTAGGGCTGGGCTTGAACGTCATCGCCATCACCGATCATGACTCGGTGGAAGGGGTTGAGCCTGCTTTAGCCGCAGCCGAGGATTTCCCCGGCCTCTTGGTTATCCCCGGGGTCGAGCTGAGCGCTGATATCCCAGGGGGCGAGGTTCATATCCTGGGCTATTTCATAGACCATCATCACCAGGGGCTGAAACGCAGCCTGGAATCGCTGCGCAACTCGAGGCGGGAACGAGGGCGAAAGATAGTGGCCAAGTTAGCTCAGCTCAACATCGATGTCGATTGGCAGCGCGTCTTGGAGCTGGCGGCTGGCGCCTCGGTGGGCCGCCCCCATATCGCCCAGGCTATGATGGAGCGCGGCTATATCTCATCGCTCAGGGAGGCCTTTACCAAATACATCGGACGCAATGGACCTGCTTATGTGGAACGGGAAAGATTGACCCCATTGCAAGCAGTTGAATTAGTGCTCAGCGCCGGCGGGCTGCCAACTCTGGCCCACCCTGCAGATATTGAGGGGCTCGAATCCCTCATTCCCCAGCTTAAACAATTCGGGCTGGTCGGGCTTGAATCCTATTATAATGGCTACCCTAAAGAGACCATATCTTGGCTTAACGGTCTGGCCCATGATCACGGCCTGATCCCTTGCGGTGGCAGCGATTATCATGGGGCCAAGGCTGGCATTGGCAGCGAGCCCGGCAGCGTGAATGTGCCCCCAGAGTGCGTAGCCCAGCTCGTGGCCCTGACGGAGCAACGTCAGTTGGGGTCTCGACAAAGTGGGTTTAATTGATATTCGGCAATTTTTGTGATATTATATTAAGGTTAGCTGTCAAGTGAAGGCTACGATGTATTCTGTGCCTTTTTTACTGTTAGAGTGGGGGAGGAAGTGGTATCTATGTTTGTTGGGGTTTTGCTTCGGATTATTGGCGCCATTATCTTGGGCCTTGTCGGATGGAGGTTGGGCTTATTCATCGCAAATTGGGCCCCAGGGGGAGAGCTTATCTGGATCGTTGCTCTGGCGCTCGTCGGTGCCGCCGTGGGGTTTGCGTTTACTCCGGGTGCTATTACCCGCTTCTGGCGCTGGGTTGAGAAGGAGATCAGACAGGTTCCGGCTCCGATCTTCATTGCCGCCATCATCGGTCTTGTGCTGGCTCTACTTGCCTCAGCACTTTTAGCCCTCCCTCTGTCTCTATTGCCTGGCCTATGGGGCAAAGTGCTGCCTTTTGTCCTCGGTGTGCTACTATGCTATCTTGGCATCTCCATTATGGTCCATCGTAGCCGCGATGTCTTTCAGCCCTTCAACTCGGCTCCACTAACCCAGCTCATAGAAAGGCGGCGTGGAGATGGGCGGATTATTCTGGATACTAACGCCATCATTGATGGCCGTATCGCCGATATCAGCCAAACGGGCTTTATCCGCGAGACCTTGCTCATCCCCAGGTTTGTCCTCAATGAGCTACAGCATATCGCCGATTCCCCAGATCCGATGCGGCGCACTCGGGGACGAAGAGGCTTGAGCATCCTGACCAAGATGCAGCGGGAGTCGGATGTGCCGATTCAGGTCTTGGATACCGATTTCGAGGACATCCCAGAGGTCGATGCTAAGCTGGTAAAATTGGCTAAGAGCCTACGCTGCCCTATTATCACCAACGACATCAACCTGAGCCGAGTAGCTGAGCTTCAGGGGATCCGGGTGCTCAACATTAACGAACTGGCCAACGCGATAAAACCTGTGATCCTACCCGGTGAAGAGATGAGGCTGCGCATCGTTCAGGAGGGTAAGGAGGCGGGTCAAGGGATCGGCTTCCTTGACGACGGCACCATGGTCGTAGTTGAAGGCGGGCGGCGGCACCTCAATGCTGAGATCGATATCGTGGTCACCAGGGTGCTGCAGACGGCGGCGGGGCGAATGATCTTCGCCCATCCCAGGGAGCTGGGGAATGAGAGGAAGAGATAAGGTTGGCGCCATCATTGTAGCCGCAGGTCAAAGCAGCCGAATGGGAGGGGTGGATAAGATTTTCGCCCCTTTGTGTGGCAAGCCGCTATTAGCTCAGGTTGTCCAGGTGTTCCAGGATTGCCCCTCGGTCGATGAAGTAGTCATCGTCCTGGGGAAAGGGAAGCTGGAGCGGGGGCAGCGGCTGATAGCGGAGCATGGCTGGTCCAAGGTGATCGCCGTTTGCCAAGGGGGACCGAGGCGGCAAGATTCGGTCTGGGAAGGAATTAAAAGGCTTTCCCACTGCCAATGGGTTGTGATCCATGATGGGGCTCGACCTTTAATCAGCACCAACCTCATTGAAACGGGGTTGGATGAGGCCCAAAGCAGCGGAGTGGCCATCGCTGCGGTGCCAGTCAAGGACACCATCAAGCTCATCTCCGAAAATGGCTTTGTTCAGCAGACACCAAACCGCCACCATCTCTGGGCCGTTCAGACCCCTCAGGTTTTCCGCTTTGATCTAGTAGCCAAAGCACATCGGCAGGCGGCAGGCGAGGTCACCGATGACGCTATGTTAGTGGAGCAACTTGGATATAAGGTCAAGGTCTATACGGGCTCGCATCAGAACATAAAGGTGACCACGCCCGAAGACTTAGCCCTGGCTGAGTTCATCTTGAGGAAGAGGAACACCGCTCCTTGATCCGGGTCGGGATTGGCTACGATGTCCATCGGCTGGTTGCAGAGCGTCGCCTTGTTCTCGGCGGCATAGAGGTGCCATCTGAAAAGGGGCTTCTTGGCTGGAGCGACGGCGATGTTTTGGTTCACGCTATCATCGATGCCCTGCTCGGTGCCGCAGCCTTAGGCGACATCGGCAGCCATTTCCCGCCCAATGACCCAGCCTATGAAGGCATCTCCAGCATTGAACTCCTCAGCCGAGTGGGAGACATGGTTAAGTCCCAGGGATGGCGCATTGGCAACATCGATGCCACCATCGTCGCCGAATCGCCCAGGCTTTCCCCTTTTTTCGAGAAAATGAGAGATAATATTGCCGAAGCCTTGGCCCTTGATAAAAGCTATGCAGGGATTAAGGCCAAGACAAACGAGGGCCTGGGCTTTATTGGCCAGGGAGAGGGCATCGCCGCCTACGCTGTAGCTTCGGTGGAGAAGGCAGATGAAACTATATAACACGCTCTCAGGGCAAAAAGAGGAATTTAAGCCACTTGGCGAAGAGGTCGGGATGTATGTCTGCGGCATCACTCCCTACGATACCTGCCATATCGGTCATGCTATGAGCTATATTGTTTTCGATGTCGTCAGGCGCTATCTGGAATTCAAAGGATATAAGGTGAAGCATGTGCAGAACTTCACCGACGTTGACGATAAGATCATCGCCCGGGCCAATGAGCTCGGCATCCCTCCTCAGGAGCTGGCGGAGAGGTTCATCGCTCAGTATTTTGAGCAGATGGATGCCTTGAATGTGAAAAGGGTTGATATCTATCCCAAAGCCACCGAGGAGATTGCAGCCATCATCGAGGTTATCAGCGGGCTGGTGCAAAAGGGCCATGCCTACGAGGCGAAGGGGGATGTTTATTTTCGGGTGCAGAGCAAAACGGACTACGGCAAGCTCAGCCATCGCAGTCTCGACGGGATGATGGCGGGGGCTCGCATCGAGGTCGAGGAAGCCAAAGAGCATCCCCTGGACTTCGCCCTGTGGAAGGCAGCCAAGCCAGGCGAGCCAAGCTGGCCCAGCCCTTGGGGGCCGGGGCGGCCGGGGTGGCATATCGAGTGCAGCGCCATGTCGCTAAAATATCTGGGAAACTCCCTGGACATCCATGGCGGCGGACAGGACCTCATCTTCCCCCACCATGAAAACGAAATCGCCCAATCGGAGTCCCTAACCGGCGTCCCCTTCGTCCGCTATTGGCTGCATAACGGGCTGATGCAACTGGGACAAGATAAGATGAGCAAGTCTACAGGGAAGCTGATAACGGTCGAGGATGCTCTTGACCGCTATAGCCTGGATGCGATAAGGCTTTTCGTCCTCAGCTCCCATTATAGAAGCCCCGTAACCTACTCCGAGGAAGTGGTCAAGGTGGCGGCGGAGGGGGTTGAGAGGTTACACCTAGCGGTTTCAAGAGATGACCCCACTGGGGGCAAAGGGGAAGCTCTTGATGCCGAGCCTTATCGTAAGCAATTTATTGAAGCGATGGACGATGATTTTAATACCCCGCAGGCGCTGGGGGTTCTTTTTGATTTAGCTCGGGAAATAAACCAAGCTGGCGATACGGGTATTAGTATTGACAAGGCTCAAATCACTCTCCTATCGCTGGCACGACAAGTGTTGGGGCTAAAGCTTCCGCGCATAATCTATGTAGAAGTCTCAGACAAAATTTCAATAAGGGCGACCGTAGACGCTACAGTCATACCTGGTAAACTCATACCTGGTGAACTCATACCTGATACCGTTAAAGCTCGTGTTAACCGTCTTATTGAGGAGCGCGTGAAATGCCGGAAAGAGGAGAAATGGCAACGGGCTGATGAAATACGAAGTAAGCTGGCTGAGCTTGGGGTCACCTTGGAAGATACCAAGGAAAGAAC
>CAZMKJ010000051.1:0-6442 GCA_964567075.1 uncultured Dehalococcoidia bacterium | reverse complement strand
TGTCAGGGGGCAAATGCAAATCTGATGGCTGCGAAGAGAGGGGGCTATGTGTGAAAATAAAGCCCCCACCGATATAGCGTCAAGGAGCCCCCAGATAGAGCCAAAGACCAAAATACCGATCACAATAGGCGCTATATTCGACCAATTGCCGAGCCGCCTTTTTACACCTGCCGTCATCTGACCTCCTTTCTAAGTTAGCCTAACCTCCCCAAAATGCGAGTTAACCAGAAAGCAACAGCTTCAAATCTACTTCCCGACGAGGGACTGATAATCACTCTCGGCATCAATACTTATGACCACGCTTTCGTAATCGACCTCTACCTCAAGGACATCGCTGGGATGCCGCTCGACTATCTGCTTGCCACCGATGTCACCGGTTAGTCGCAATAATTCATCTTTGTATTTCATTTTGAAGATAACAGGATGTCCCCTTATGCCTTTATAAACTGGCAGGATGATGCCACGCTCGCTCTGGCGATGTTTTTTGATAAGCAGGTCGATGGTCTCCTTTTCGATCAGTGGCTGATCCCCGAGGACGATCATAACTCCGTCTGCTGCCTCAGATATGTGGCTTAAGCCACATTTTATCGACGAGCTCATACCCTGGTCGAAATCCGGGTTTACCACTATTTTGACCGGCTCACGGGCTATCTGGGGGATGATCTTTTCTGCCTGATAACCAAGGACTACAATTATCTCAGCCGCTTGGGATTGGAGCAGGTTTTCCATTATTTGCCCTAAGAGTGTGCTCCCCCGGAAGGGCAGGAGTTGCTTCGGCTGACCCATTCGTTTCGATTCCCCGGCGGCCAATATTATCGCCGATATCATACCACTTCACTGCCCAAAATCGCTATGCTGGCAACATTTTGCCCCACTAACGATGCCAGGTTATGGGTCAATCCCAATCTGGCATTCTGCACCTGACGGGGACCGGCCTTTCCCTGAACTTGCTTATATACCTCGTAGATCATCCTCAAGCCACTCGCCCCCAGCGGGTGACCGAAGCACTTCAGCCCACCGTCAGTATTGACCGGGAGCTCACCCCCGAGCTCGAAAGCTCCACTATCGATATATTCCTTAGCCCCCCCTCTGGGGCACCAGCCTAAGTCTTCATAGATCAAAAGCTCGGTGATGGTGAAGCAATCATGCACTATGCCCAGATCCAATTCTTTAAATGGATCCTTTATTCCGACTTCAGCGTAGGCTGTCTTAGCAGCTCGCACATTCTCTTCAAAGTGCACAAAATCGTAGTCCTGTCTCAAGGTAGCCTGGCGAGCGCCTACCGAGATGGCGAATGATTTGATATAGACGGGATCATCCCTGAAATTCTTGGCCATATCGGCACGAGTTACAATCGCCGCGGCAGCACCATCGCTTACACCGCAGCAATCTAAGACCCCCAGAGGCCAGGAGACGATAGGGGCATTGATGACCTGCTCCAGGGTTACCTCCCTCTGGTATTGGGCTTTGGGGTTTAGGCTCCCATTATGGTGATTCTTCACCGCAATCTTGGCTATGGTCCTCTTCCCCTCCTCCTCGCTCAAGCCATAATGGTGAAAGTATCGAATACCCTGTGCGCCAAAAGAGGCCGGAGGAGGTATCATCCGCAGCGGATCGACACCGGTATCACTGATGTCGGAGTCACCCAAAGGCGAGGGAATAAGTCCGTAACCGGTATCCTTCAGCTTTTCCATTCCTACCGCCAGCGCGATATCGCAGGCACCGGCTATCACCGCATAAGCAGCGGCTCTGATTGCCTCTGTCCCGGTAGCACACAGGTTCTCCACACGGCTAACGGGGATATACTGCAGCTTTAACGGATAGGAAAGGGTAATCGCAGTGGCGCCAGAGTAGCGAGTCCCGATCCAAGCTGCTTGGATATCCTTGGGCGCGATGCCAGCGTCTTCAAAAGCCTCATAGCAAGCATCGATTATCAAGTCTTGGGGGCTTTTATCCCAAAGCTCGCCGAACTTAGTGCAGCCCATGCCAATTATGGCGACTTTATCTTTGATGCTCTCCATATAGCCCTCCCTATCTCACCGGCTTACACTTCCAGTAGTAATTATTTATCCCTCCCAATTTGTATATCCTGCGGAATGTCATCTCTACCGGCATTCCTATCTTAACTTCCCCAGGGTCGCGGTCGGTCATTAATAACACCATCCTGCCTCCTCCATCCATATCAACATAGGAATAGAACTCTGGCGGATTGGGGTCGCGGGTCAAAAGGTAGCTGGCACCATAGGTAAATAGCTTCCCCGTCTTATCCGAGAATCTGTAGTCTTCAAAATCATCTTTGGCCTGACAGTTAATACACACCCTCTGCGGCGGATACTGAACCATGCCACACTGTTTACATTTAACCCCATAAAGTGCTAAGTTCTTCTTGCGCTCTCTCCACATCACCACCGGCGATGGTGAGATGGGCTCGGGAAAATTTGGCGGCTCGGTCTCGATTAATTCACGAAATTTCAGATACAGCTCATAGCTGGGCAGCATCATCTTCATTCCCAGATGACCCTTGACACCTCTTCTCTTGCCGAGTTTATCTATTTGCTCTGTCACCTGCAAGATAAAGGCATCGGCACCGTCGCTATAGTTGGCAAAGAGAATCTTATCCCCCGCTTTTGACTCCTCCAAAGCGGCGACCAACATCATTAAAGCCGAGGCCGCGCCGGCATTGCCTACCGTGGTATGAAGCGGATCTTGAACCTGATTACGTGGCTCGAACCCTATGCTTCTGGCCAGTGTGGTATGACTCCTGGGGTCTGGGGCATAGAAAACTGCCTTGTTGATATCCTTGGCAGATAAGCCATGTTTCTTCAGTATCCCGGAAATTGCCTCTTGCATTGTGGCCAGATAGCCTTCGGAGATAACAAAGCGGGCTTCCCAGGAGCGAACGGAGACATCGTCACCCGATCTCCAGCGATCCATGAATTCATTTGCGATGGAGAAGCTACCTTCGATGCTGGCAATAACCTCTGAGTTGCCTAGCATAACAGCGGCTGCGCCATCGCCAAATAACTGCTCAGATTCTCCTCCAGCAGCGCCCAGCCTGCAATCAGCCGCAGTCACAATGACATTATCGGCTGACCCCGCGTTAACGGCATCTAGTGCCGAGCTCAGGGCAATGGTCCCGGATCGCAGCGAGTTGCAGAAATCAGCAATTCGCGTATCCCTGGGCAAATCGGCTGCGGCGGCAATTATGCTGGCACATCCCTTTTCCTGGTAGGGAGAGGTGGTGGTGGCAAAAAATAGACCACCGATCTGGTCACGGGCGAAGCCATCTATGCAGTCCAAGGCAGCAGCTACAGCCATAGTTATGCTGTCCTCATCGAAATTGGCTACAGCTTTCTCCCCTCCTAATACAGGTCTGCCCCAGGCTCGCGCTAACTCGTCTCGGCTTAACCTATAGAATGGGATATAACCGCCATAGGATGTTATGCCAATCATGCTTCCCTGCTTTCTTTGATCACCCTTTCTTTTATCTTTTTCATTATCTGCAAAGTTTCAGGGGTGCCAAATATTTCCCGCATAATCGTCTGCTTTTCTTTGATCAGTTCGGGCTGAGTCGCCCTAAGGATATTCCCGGCAACAAGCTCGTAAGCCAGCATCTTAAGACGTTCCGCTACCGTTAATCCTTGCTCCTGGGACAATCGCTCCAGGATGTTGTAATCGCTAATATCAAATTCCAACTCTACTTTTATCTTATCCATTGCTCTTCACCCCATCTTTTCCCACACCTCTTAAATTATAAGCTTTCTCAGAAAACTGTCAACGAGCCTCTTAAGCTGAGCCTGAGCGGAAAACTGGCCGCAGCACTATTATATCAGTGAAAAGGGGACAAAATCCGCTATTTGCGATGACCTATTCAGGCACGATTTTATTGTTCAAGATGAGCAGAAGATGATGGGGATGTTCAGTTGAATGCTCAGTACCACTGCCTGATCCTCGGGGGTGATCTTTTCTAGCTCATGCAGATGCCGCTAATCTAACCTAATCAAGCCTTGGCGTAGAGCCAGAACTACGGCGTGAGTGCGATCATTGGCAACAAGCTTGCGCATAATGGAGCCGATGTGATTCTTCACCGTTTGCTCGCTGATGACAAGCATATGAGCAATCTCTTTATTTGAATTGCCCTCGGCGATGCAATTAAGGATCTCAATCTCTCGAGGGGTAAGTGGTGACAGGAATGGCTCGACTTCCATTGCAATTAAGGATAAGTCGGGGAGCTCTTGGAATTGCTTGAGGATGCGTGAGGCAACGTTCGGCCTGGTGACGAGGCTTTCATTTATTAAATATTCCCCTTGGAATACCCTCCTGACGGCGTCGATAAGTTCCTCAGGGGAGACCTCCTTAGTGAAATATGCGGCCGCCCCAGCTTTGATTGCGAGAAAGAGCAGCTCATCGGTTTCACGTTCTGCCAGTACAATGATGCCTATCCTGGGAAAGTGCTGCTTTATTTGCCGCACCACTTTGAAGGCGTCAACAGAGGGTGGTTTGCAAGCCAAGAGCACCACATCAGGCAGCAGAACATGGAGCTTGGGAAAAGCCTCTTCGGCATCTTTGGCCTCGCCGGTCACCTCCATATCGTCTTCCTGACTAAGCCTTGCGTATAGCCCTTCTCGGTAAAGCACTTGGCTATCGATTAAGAATGTTCGGAGCATCTTCATTTACTCCAGCGAGCAATGTTACTAGCCCATTCGGGCATTGACATTGACCGACTTAGGTCAACCGTATTAGCATTTTATCAGATACCCTTACAGCTTCGTCAATAGTACTTTCGACCCAGAATCAAAGGGATCTTAGTCTCAGCAAATCTCACGGCAACTGGGGAGCCCTGTTGCCGGGGTTACTGAGGGGCTGCTGACCCTATGACAGGATGCCATTGCTCGGGGCAATGCCGATGCCTTTTGGCAAACGGGATAACCGCCATCCAGAAGCCGTAGTGCTTGCCAAGGGTAGCAATGCCTTGCAGAATAACCATCTCCCCACAGGTGGAGCATTCCAAGGTAATCACCCCTTTGCCTTCGTTTTCCCACGGTTCGGGGATGCGAGCAATTATGTGGCTGTAGCCGGGATGATATATAGCCTTCATCTAGAACAGAGCCCAGCTAAAATGAAACTCATCACAACCCGCTATTTCGTGGCCTCGAAGGTTGGAGCTCACCATTGCAGCCCCAGCCTCTGCTAACTGTCTCCTTCCATCTTTTCCAGGATATTTTCTATCTCTGTGCGCAGCTTCTCCGAAAGGATATCCCTGTCTTCAGCTGTTGAATGCTTATAGAGGCGCTCAAGCATCAGGTCAAGTATGTGTTCAATACTCCTCTTTTCCCTGAATTCATCCCGACATGGCTTGGAGCAAAAATAAACGATCTCAGACGAAGGGGAAAAGTCTATCAAGACCATATCCTCAGGCTCTAATTCCCTACCACATATATAGCATCTCATGATTTCCCTCAGTTTGAAAGCTTTGAGACTCTTGAGGAGGCATGCTACTCATTGCTCACTTCCACCCCCACTCCCACCGCTCGACGGCCTGGAACTCGAACTCCTGCCTTCGCTCAGGATATCGAATGGCACGCCGTAGAGGTCATTACCGCAGAAGGGGTCTTTCGCTTGCGGTTTGCTCCCGGCTTGGCCTACTTTTTCTCTTTCTTCTGTCCTTTTTTCTTTTGCGGCTTCTTCTTGATTGCCTTCTTGTCCATGTCCTTAACCCCCTCTCGTTGCTCGTTCACTGGGATTGTCAGATAGCGCCCTTTTCTTTTTCGTATTTAGCAATCGCCTGAGTGCTCATCCCACCTCTCTCCCGGAAGTAGGCTTCTACTGCCATGGAAGCAGGTTGTAATAGTTGCACTAAATCAGACAGGATACGGTTCACCGCATGTTCTTGCAGTATGCCTACATTACGGTAGGAGGTTAAGTAATATTTCAGGGATTTGAGCTCCACTACGTAGCGGTCTGGCACATATCTTATTATCAGTAGAGCGAAGTCAGGCAGCCCGGTCCAAGGGCAAACAGAGGTGAATTCATCCGTCTCATAGCTCACCTCTGTTCCAGAACCAGGGTAATCAAAAGGGATGGCTTCCAAGATATTTACGTCGATGACATCCTCTTTTTGGATATCAAACCTTTTCAAACTGTATTTATCAATTGGCACCTTCTGCTCTGCTTCCATTTCTGCCTCCCCAAATCCGCCTCGCTGGACAAATGTCTTCCCCAGCTTCATTTTAAAGCACTGACTCATTATTGTCTACTTTTTTCCTCCCTGATCGGGCGCAATCTCGCTTTCTGGTCATCGGTTGCTTTTTTGACCAAGCAAGAGGTCTTGTGTTTACCAACCTCGGATTCCGGGGTGAGCGGGCCGCTTTTAACTCAATAGCTCCTCGGCATTCTTGCGTAAATTTTCTTGACAGTGGCGCCAAACATGGTGTAGAATATT
>CAZMKJ010000050.1:0-6774 GCA_964567075.1 uncultured Dehalococcoidia bacterium | reverse complement strand
CCAATTGCTCGCCGGAGGCTTCCACGGTTAGAGTAAAGGTGAGAGGTCCGATGTCGCTGCCGACAAAGCGAGTGGTCTTTTTGCTAACCGGGTTCATAGACCAGAACAGCCCCATAGGATCGACACCTGAGTAAGTACCGCTTTGAGGAGCGTGGGCCTTCAGGTCAACCACACCTTCGCTGTCGGCCACAAAGATTCCCCAGGACTCGAAATCAGCGCCTGCCTGGTCTTTGCCCCGCAGCCTGAGCTGAATACTCTTACCCGGCTCACATCCCTTTACACTGATGTCCAAGGGGACATCGCTTGATGCCCTTGGCTGGCTTACTTCGATCGTGCAACCTACCATTTTTGTCTCCTGGATTTCCCATTTCAACTCGTGATCAGGCCATGCGCGGCGCTTTAGCACGATTGTGCCGATTATAGGGCTTTTGAGCCTGGCCGTCAAGGCCGCTAACTTGCCCAAAACCGCATGGGGCGTTTGTCATCCCCTTCTTGCATGAAGGGCAAAAAAGGAGTTTCGAATGAATTTCCATCTTTACCTCCTTGACCCTTACTTCAAAAAGGTGGTAGACTGTCCTTCGGGAGTTTGGTAACAGGTTCCGAATCATAAAAAAGGAGGCCTTGCCAAATGGCTGACGCAAGTTATGATGCGGTAATCGTTGGCGGCGGGCAGCACGGCTTGATCATGGGCTGCTATCTACAAAACGCGGGTATGAGCACAGTCATCTTCGAGAGGCACCATGAACTCGGCGGTGGCATATGCGGTGAGGAAATACCCATCCCTGGGTTTGTGGCCAATCCATGTGCTCACTGGACTCGCTTCTATGGCCACCCTGCCTATGCCGACTTCAATCTCAGGGAATATGGGCTGCAGTATATCTTCCCCGAAGGCGGGTGCGGAGCCCTATTTCACGACGGAACCTGTATAGTGGGCTATACATGTAACAAGGTCGTCGATCCACATACAGGGCGAACTGAATTCTCGCCCCAGGCTGCGGATAAGTCTTGTGCTGAGATCGCCAAGTTCTCGCAAAGGGATGCCGAGACTGCTCGGTTCATCATCGATAAATGGCAGCAAAAGTGGAGAGATGCATATGCGGAATATCACTGGAATCCACCGCAGCCATGGGGTGTCAAGAACCCCATTGAGAAGCTAATGGATGACCCCGAATCTGGAGTCGATCCTGTTTACCAGCTTACGCCCATCTATCACGCAGCCTATGACCTCTGGGAAAGCGATGAGATGAGAACTTGGTTCATGAGATCGTGTCTGGGCACTACTGGGATGCTTCCTCATGATGTCGTCGGCATGGACCATTATATGCTTGTCCTCAGCCTGATGCTCTCGATAAGCCCCACTGCCATAGCCCATGGTGGCACCCATGCCATAGCTCACGCTCTGCAGAGAGTCTTTTCCTCCATGGGAGGAAAATTCTTCGTCTCCAGCGAGGTTGACAAGATACTCATCGGGAATGGGGAAGCAAAGGGCATCCGCTTGGCGGATGGCACGGAGATAGAGGCGAGGAAATTAGTCGCCAGTGATGTTGATGTCGCCCAGACTTTCATCCGGCTGGTTGGAGAGGAGCATCTGAGCCCCAAGATTGCCCACAGGGCGAAGAATATCTGGTATTCTCGAACGGCTGGCCTTTGGTCGAATGTGACCATGCATGAGCCCCCCGAATATAAGGCAGCTGACTCCAACCCCGACTGTCAATATCTCCCCCGGACATGGCTCATTTACAAGGACCCCGAGTATATGCTGCGGAGGTGGGAGGCGGAGATGTACCTTTATGGATACCCCAGCATAATATACATGAATACAGCAGTGGACTCATTGTGGGACAAGACGCGCGCTCCCAAAGGTAAGCATATGGCTCTAAATGAGACATATGGCGCACCAACCCACTTTCTTACCGAAAAGGAATGGCTCAAAGTGAAACAGGAATATCCAGACGAGATAGTACGGCAATGGCAGTGGTATGCACCCAACATGACATGGGACAATGTGATCGCCATCGATGTTCAAACCCCATATGATATCGAGAAGAGAAATATAAATATGCCTGAGGGTTCCTGGGCGGTAGGGCAGATGATCGCCTCTCAGATGGGTCGCTTCCGGCCCTTCGCTGAGATCGCTCAATATAGGACGCCGATAAAGAACCTGTATATATGCTCGGCGAATATGCATTACGGGGGAGGCGTGGGGCGCAGCTCAAGCTATAATTGCTTCAAGGTGATAGCAGAGGATTTTGGCTTGGAGAGAATCTGGGAGAAGAAAGGGCGCCCATATTGAAAAATGGTCTTGACAAAATCTGCTATGATGATATAACTTATTGCCATAAAACTGCAAACGAGAGGGGGTGGGAATGCCGGTTTACAGGATTGACCTGAAGTCTTGGCTATAATAAAACACAAAGGAGGGAAAATGACACAGGAAATGCCAAGAGAGGTAACAAAGCCGGTGTGGGATATTACCCCGGGATATGATTTTGACCCCGACGTCGACTTCAAAGAGTTATCATCCTGGTTTATGGATGGGACACACTCGGTGCCGCCGTTTACGCCGTTCTTCTCCTGGCTTTGGAACAAGTACTGTGGACATGGCATGCACTATT
Organism: uncultured Dehalococcoidia bacterium; assembly: GCA_964567075.1. Lineage (GTDB taxonomy): Bacteria > Chloroflexota > Dehalococcoidia > SZUA-161 > JAUWZY01 > JAUWZY01. Next base: position 4,159 of record CAZMKJ010000050.1, on the reverse strand, counting down.
ATTGCGCCGTGATAAGCCTCCCTTGTAACAAAGGCTGGCCGATAAGAACCTATCACGGCCATGATTACCCTTCATTTTATGTGGTGAGAGACCCAGAGGAGATCAAGCGGCGCGAGGTCAAATTCAGGGAGGCAATGCGCCCCTATATTGAGGATTATGACGGGATTTGGGAGAAGCATAAGCAGGAGCTTATGGCCCTCTACAAGCCGCTCAAAGAGTTTGATTATGAGAAGGCGGAAAATTACGAGCTATTTTGGATCCTGCATGATACGATCAAGGCGTACATCAGGCAGTTTGAAATACATTTTCTGGGCATGATCACTTCAGAGACTGCCTGGCTGCTGCTGGAGCAACTGTGCGAGGAGATGTTTGGCATCGATGATCAGAGCGCGGAGTTCCAAAAGCTCATGATCGGCTTCGACAATGAGATGTTCCGCAGTGATAGGGACTTATGGCAATTTGCTCAGGACGCGATGAAAGCCGGGCTGGGCGATATCTTCCTCACCAGCGAGCCCAAAGCCGATATCGTGATCCCGAAGCTGGAGCAGACCGATGCCGGGAGGGAATGGGTCAAAAAGCTCCGCGAATGGTTAAATGAGCACGGCTGGCGCAGTCAGCGACTGGCCGAGATCAACGAGCCAACCTGGATCGAGGATCCCTCTCCTGCCATAATGTACATAAAGGGCTATGTGGAAAAGGGCGGCGGCTTCGACCTCGAGGTGACACGACAGAGGCTGGCCGAAGAGAGGGAGAAAGCGGTAGCGGAGATCATGGCACGGGTGCCCGAGGACAAAAAGGAATGGTTCCTGGCGCTGATCAGACTGGCGCAAAAGGCAGGCTCCTATAGCGAGGAGCACACCCTGTATTGTGAGTTTTATATCAATGCCCTCGTCCGCCGCTGCTGCCTCGGGATTGGCAGAAGGCTGGTGCAAGCTGGCACCATCGATAAGCCTGAAGATATCTTCTACCTGATCCCGGATGAAATCGAGAGGGTGATAGATGTTCCGGAATACCACAAGTTACAACACCTCGTCAGCCGGCGCCGCAGGGACTGGGAGGAATGGGTCAAGGAGACCCTTGAAGGCCGGGCTCCGCCTGTATTGACCACTCGGGCAAGCATGGAAGAGGCGGTGATGCAGGACCTGATACCGGCATATGACCCTATTGCCATAAAGGTCGTGGTCGGGGCCATGCCTAAGGTGCGGCCGGAGTTAAAGGCCGACCTCTATGGCGTGTCTGGATCTCAGGGGGTTTCTGAGGGGACGGCGAGAGTGGTGATGAGCTATGAGGAACTAGGTCAGGTTCAAATAGGGGATATCCTTGTTGCCCCCGCTACTTATCCAAGCTGGACCCCGGTCTTCGCCCGAATCAGTGGTGCGGTTGTTGACCGCGGCGGCACCTTGAGCCATGCTTGCATTGTCGGTCGCGAGTTTGGCATACCGGTGGTGATAAACACCTTTGAGGGGACAAGGAAGATCAAGAGCGGCATGAAGATAAGGGTCAATGGAACCGAGGGCACGGTTTATATCCTGGAACAATAGGCACCGGCAAAACCAGCGTATGATTGTATTTACAACTCGGCCTGGCGGTTTTGAGAAGGCGTTGGCCGAAGACATACTACCGGCAATGGATCCCATTGCCGACAAGGTCTGGGTGGGGGCCATTCCCTAAGGTAAAGCCGGAGTTACAGGCCGATCTTTATGGCTTAGCTTGCTCCTTGGGATTGTTGAGGGGCGGGCTCAAGTTATAGTAAGCTGCACTATCCCCAAGAGGCTTCTTGGGGATAGTGCAGCTTTTGTCTCTCTTCGTCCCCGCCGGCTCAGGCTCGAGATTGTTTACCAGTCACGATGGGACACAAGCTGAACACGGCTGAGCTGGGTTGGATATAGCCATTGCATTTATCGACGGGGTTCTATGCCAAGCATCCTCCTCGCCTCGTCGGGTGTTGCAATTTCTCTTTCCAGTATATTAGCCACTTCGACCGCTCTTTTCACCAGTTCCTCGTTACTTTTTACTTTTACATCTTTATGACCAACCCTATACAGCGCGTCTTCCATTCCTACTCTTACATGGTCTCCCAATACGATTCCTGTCACAGTCACGTCAAGCGCACAGCGGCCACACCCCAGGGCCATCGCCAAGGAATCGGGTGGCAGAGCCTGTCTTAGATGGACATAATTTGCCACTGAAAAAGGCGTGCAATCTTGCATCCCGAAACAGAGGTCCCAAAGATAAGGCTTGTCAACTAATCCCGGTTCAATCAATAAGTCTTTAGCTTGTTTCGGCCAACCACTCTGCATAACAACAAGCCACGGTCTTACGCCCTGTTCCTTAAAATAATCGCCGCGCGCCATTATTTCCGTGTTGCTGATTATATAAACATGTTCCCTGCTGTTAAAGGAGCCGAGCTCCAGAGCAGTCATCTCTACTCGTTTGTCCTCAAATGGCTTAAGCGTTGCCTCTAATGTTTCTCCAGTAAGGCAGGAGCACTCGATAATTATGTCGGGGCACCTCTCCCGGATCAAATCTATGATTTTCCCAAATAGTTCAGGATCTGAAGTTGCTGCGCCATCGTCTCGCCTGGCGTGGATATGTACCCCTACGGCGCCAGCTTTGTAAGCCCGATACGTTTCCTCAGCGATCTCTTCTGGGGCATAGGGTTGAGCGGGATTTTGTTCCCTGCGAATGCTTATGCCCGTAGGCGCCACGAAGATTATCAACTTCGGTGGCGGTTCCGGCTTCGGATACTCCCACCAGGGCTTCAAACATTCGCGCAACTCCTTGTGATATCTATTTACTTCCATCGCCATCGCTCTCCTCCTTTTTCCTCTCGTGCAAGTCTATTATTCACCTTCTCTACGGGTTGGGCTGAGTCCGCAGCCGAAGACAAAAAGGGAAAGCTCTACCGGGCAACATAGCCACCATCAATTGGGATAACACACCCTGTCATATAATCGGAGGCAGACGATGCCAAGAGGAGCGCTAACCCTTTGATCTCCGATGGTTCGGCTATTCGGCCGAGGGGGATATTCTTTAGTTCCTCGGCAATCGAGCGCCTAGTCTCCTCATCAAGTTCCTTTTGCAAGAAGCGACCCCGGCCGAGGGCTGTCCTGAAATACCCTGGCGCAATGCAGTTGACCTGAATTCCATAGGGTGCCAAAATAAGAGCCAATGTCCACGTCAGGCCGACGACACCGCCCTTAGCGGCAGAATAACCGGGCCTAAGCCCTCTTCCCACAAATGCACCAGTAATGGAGGAGATAGTGATGATTTTGCCCCGCCTCCGCGGGATCATGACCCTGGCTGCCTCTCTGGCGGTGAGAAAGACGCTGGTGAGATCGATGTCAATAGCCTGCTGCCAGCTCTCCACTGGCTCTTCCAAGAGTGGCTCGGGCTCCCCCGCCACGCCAGCGTTGGCAATGACAATATCTAACCGTCCAAATTCAGCCACAGTCCGTTCCACCATTCTCTTTGCATCGGCCTCCTTGGACACATCGGCAGTGATGGCCAACCCGCGACGCCCCACCCCTCGGATCATTTCTGCTGCCTCTTTGGCTCTATTCTCATACCAATCGGCGCACACAACATCAGCACCAGCCTCAGCCATACCCTGAGCCATAGCCCAGCCGAGACCGCTGCCGCCACCGGTGACCAATGCCACCTGACCATCAAGCTTAAAAGCATCTAATACCGTCATCGCTCCTCCCTAGATTCAATAGGGCCACCCCTTCATGGTTGTAGATTACTATAGGTCAAGGGAGTTCTCCTATTAACCAACTTCTAAGCGGCCCAACCAAATCAACAAGGTTATGCCACTTCGTATGTTAACCGTTCATCTCTGCGGGGTCAACTACCCCAAATATCTCAGCCCGCAGCTTCGGGCATATTCCCGGATCTCGAAAGTCAACCACATGTCTGTCCTCATTGCCAAGCCTTTTCGGCGGCCGTTTCCTTTCAAGTAACATCGCCAAAGTGCACCCGGCCCCAGATGGGCCTGCACCATGGGGCTGCCGCTCTCTCGCCTGATATTCCTGCTCAATAGGGAACTGGCTCGCGTATTTAGGTATGAGCCTGGGATGGAAGTAAGTGAACTCCCTCCGTTGAGGACGGTCACCGACCAAGAGTTGAGTCTCAGCAGCGTTGAAGTTGCCTTTTAGTT
>CAZMKJ010000049.1:0-6783 GCA_964567075.1 uncultured Dehalococcoidia bacterium | reverse complement strand
GCCGATGCAATATGTCCCGGGCTTGCTCTGGTCAGCACCGGGACAGGATGAGATAGGACATCCAATAAGGCGATGACGGCAAGATTGAGCATATTGCTGCCAAAGAGAGTGCCCAAGGCTAAATCGGCACTCCCGACCAAAGCAGCAGCGCTGACTCCGGTGACCAGCTCCGGCATCGAGGTTATGGCGGCAATGAGGATAAGCCCGATCCATATCCCACCCAAACCCGTCTTCTCTGCAATGGCGTCCCCATACCGCGATAGCTTGATCCCCGAGACTAAGATGATCGCCAGACAAAGGAGAAACTTCAGCCAAACCAAAAATTGAGGCTCCTAAAGGTAAGGTCATCGTGTAATCATAGCATATTAAGAGCACACAAGCGAAATAATAACACATCAGCGATAGCTTAGCAAAGTGGCAAGCTCGACTTCTGCGTGAACATAGGTTTATAATAAATCGGTCATGAACAGGATTCCGCTAAAAGCAGATGGCTTGGAGCTTGCCGGGCGCTTATATCAGCCCCAGCCGAAAAGGGGAGAAACCTATCCCGCACTCTGTCTCTGCCATGGCATCCCGGCGGGGCCCCCAGACCCAAGTGACGCAGGCTATCCCGCACTCGCCGAGAGGTTCTGCGCCCAGGGCTTTATCGTCCTCATCTTCAATTTCCGAGGCACCGGGGCAAGCCAGGGCAACTTCGACATCCTTGGCTGGACCCGTGATTTAGCCGCCGCCTTGGATTACCTGTATCAACTCGAGGAGGTGGATAAATCCCGCCTCTCACTGATGGGATTCAGCGGCGGTGCTGCGGTCGCTGTTTATGTCGCCGCCAGGGATAACAGGGTCTCCTCCATCGTCACCTGTGCCTGCCCCGCTGAATTCTCCAGATTCACGAGCCCCGAGGGGCGTGACGCCATGATCGAGCAATCGCGGCGTACCGGCACCATCAGAGATAGCAACTTCCCGCCCTCTTTAGAGGAGTGGGCCCGAGGCTTTGAAATCGTCAGCCCGATAAACTGGGTGCATGGAATCGCGCCCAGACCGATCTTGATTGTGCATGGCGATAGCGATGATCTCATCGAGCCAAGCCAGGCCCTGAGTCTTTATCACAGGGCAGGTGAGCCTAAGGAGCTTCTGCTAATCCAGGGCGCCGGCCATAAGCTGCGCACCAACGAGATGGCGGTGAGCGCGGCCTTAAGCTGGCTGAAAAAAGTAAATAACATCCCGGCGAGCAGCTTGGGATGCCAGGGAGGTTCAAGTTGAACCCAGTTATCCCAGATGCCAAAAAGGTGCTTCTGATCAACCCCAACCAAATGAAGCCCCCAGTAGCCCCTCTCGCCTTGGACTATTTAGCTCACGCCTTAACACAAAATCACTTTGACGTTGACATCCTCGACTTGTGCTTCGCGGCTGACTCAGCCCAAGCAATCGATGACTACTTGGCCCATAATAGCCCGGTGGCGATAGGGATCACTGTGCGCAATATCGACGACACCTTCATTGCCAGCCAGGACTTCTTTATCCCCGAACTCAAGGAGGTCGTCGATCGTCTCCGGATGCGGACTTCTGCTCCATTGATCCTGGGCGGCTCAGGATTTTCCGTCATGCCCGAAGCCATTCTGAGCTACTGCGATGTCGATCTGGGGCTCTGGGGTGAGGGCGAATATTCCCTACCCCTGCTCGTAGCTAAGATTGCCTCAAACCAGGAGTGGAGGGATGTGCCCGGTCTTGTATATCGCAGCGATCAGGGATTTCACCGTAACCCGCCAAAGTATCTCAAGCTAAGCGAGTTCGCCCCGGAGAGAGACGCAGTCGATAATCGCCGCTACTTTGTAGAAGGGGGCATGGGCAGTGTGGAGGACAAGCGGGGCTGCGCCCAAGGATGCATCTATTGCGTTGATCCTTTGGGCAAAGGGAGGCGAGTCCGCCTCCGCCCCCCGGACAGGGTAGCCGACGAGATAGAAAAACTACTGGAGCTGGGGATCGATCACTTCCATTTCTGCGATGGCGAGTTCAACATACCTGAAGCCCATGCCCGCGAGGTTTGTCTCAAACTGATAGAGCGAGGGCTGGGCAGCAAGTTGAGATGGTACGCCTATTGCAGCCCAGCGCCTTTCTCCCATGAATTAGCTAACTTGTGCCAAAGGGCGGGATGTGCCGGGATCGATTTCGGGGTAGATAGCGGCAACGACCATATGCTGCGCACTCTGGGCCGCGACTTCACCGGGGATGACCTGAGGCGCACCGCCGATGCCTGCCACCGCCAGGGCATCGTCTTCATGTATGACCTGCTCCTCGGCGGACCTGGTGAAAGCAAAAAGTCGCTGCAGGAAACCATAGAGCTGATGAAGCGACTTTCGCCGAGCAGGGTCGGTGCTGCCATGGGCATTCGCATCTTCGCCCAGACAAAGCTGGCGGCATTGGTCCGCAGGCAAGGTTCTTTGACCAAGAACCCAAATCTGCACGGCACAGTGGAGAGAAATGATAACTTCTTTGCCCCCGTCTTCTACCTATCCTCCGCCCTGGGACCTGATGCCCAGGGTTATCTCAGTGAGCTCATCACCGGTGATGAGCGTTTCTTCTTCGGTGCTACCGGCGATGCCGACCAGAACTACAACTACAACGAAAACACAATCCTGGTCAACGCCATCGAGGCAGGCTACCGAGGGGCTTTCTGGGACATCCTGAGGAGGCTGGCAGAGGGGCTGCCTTAGTGCCTCCCGTGATCAGCCGAAAGGCTCGGGAGGGATAACAGGCGGGGATTTAGATTTTTGCAGGGCGGTGCTCAAATAGGTGCCAACCAGGGAGATGTCTTCGGTATGAAGATAGGTGTGGGCTGCGGCATCGAACAGCATGTTGATCCTGGATGGCATCTCCTCTTCACCGAGATAGAAGATGCAAGCTACTGGGATTTTGGGAAAGGCGAGGAACCTAAAGGCAGCATCACCAGTACGGGTCATCGGCGTGCCACCAAGAGCCAGACCCGCTTTTTGGAAAGACTCAACATCGTCGCCAAAGGCACGTTGCAGGGGGGTTATGGCCATGCTTATAAACCTGCGCTCGAATAAGTACGCACCGGGGAGGTTACGATAGGCAACCCACTCATCGGCAACGGGAATGCCCTTGGCCCGCAGCAGATAATGGAGCAGGAGCACCTGAATCCATTGCGCAGGGGGGGTGGCAACGCCTGACTCCTCTACCCTGACCTCGGGGAAGTGGATGATAAAAGTGCGATTGAAGAAAGGGAGCTTGAATTGCCCTTTATCGTATTCAGCACCGCTTTTGGAAGCCACAGCATAGGGGTTGATCCCTTTCATCTCTTGCAATGCCTGTTCCAAGGCGATGTCATAGCCCATACTAAAGGCAGTATATTGCAGTTTGGCGTTGAACGCAAGTGTTGACAAGACTTGAACAACGCTGCTAAAATGCGTTTTGGTCAGGCGGAGGGATTATGGATCAAGCGCAGAGGGAGATATTCTGGAATATAGATTATGGCTGGATCATCTATATCCTGGCAGCGCTTGCTGTCGCTGTTGTTGCTTATGCCATATATAAACGAGTCCGCCTCTGGCGCTTAGGCAAGCCGGAAAACAGGCTGGACAATCTGGGGCAGCGGATAAAGTCGTTCCTCAAAATCGGGATTATCGATGGTTTAGCTCATCGGCGCTTTTTAGCCATCGGCGGCCCCACAATCAAGTCTCTTGTCCCCAAAGAGCCCCTGGCTGGGATCATGCATCTCCTCATCGTCGTCGGCGCTGGTTTGCTTCTGATCGTTACCCTCATGGATGTCTTTTCCCATTACATTGTTGAGTATGTGCATGGAAATACCTATTTAGCCTTCTCCTTCCTCAGCGACCTCGGTGGGGTGCTCCTCCTCATCGGGATAGCCTTAGCCTTTGTCAGAAGGTATATACAAAGGCCAAGCCGATTGGATAATACTCCAGACGATGCCATCGCCTTAGCCTTGATCGTCATCGTCGTCCTCACTGGCTTCATTCTGGAGGGATCTCGCATTGCGGCTGCTGCGCCACCGTCCGAGTGGGCAAGATGGAGCTTTTTCGGCTTCGCCTTTTCCAAGGCTTTCACTGGCTTAGCTCCAGGAACACAGCTTGCCTTGTACCAAGCGCTGTGGTGGTTCCATGCCGTGTTCACCATTGGGGCTGTTGTCTATATCGGCCTCCTTTTCACCAAGCTAAGCCATATCCTGATCTCGCCGCTGAATGTATTCTTCAGGTCTTTGCGTCCCAAGGGCGCTCTGGTGCCAATCGTCGATATCGAAGAGGCCGAGGCATTCGGCGTGAGCAAGATCGAGGACTTCACCTGGAAGCAACTCCTGGACCTCGATGCCTGTACCCGCTGCGGTCGCTGCCAGGATAGCTGCCCCGCCTACCTCAGTCAGAAACCACTGTCGCCGAAGAAGGTGATTCTGGACCTCAAAGCACTGCTGCTGGAAAGGAGCAAGGCTAAAAGCTCGGACAATAATGCCCGTGCCTTGATCGGCGAGGTAGTGACCGAGGATGAGATTTGGTCCTGCACTGCCTGCCGCTCCTGCCAAGAGCATTGCCCGGTGTTTATTGAGCACCTCGACAAGCTGATCGATATGAGACGTAATCTGGTGATGGAGCAGGCGCAAATGCCGGAAACGGTCACCGGGACGCTGCGCAGCATTGAGACCAGGGGACATCCGTGGCGGGGGACTATGGCTACGAGGATGGATTGGACTGAGGGCTTGGAAATCAAACACATCTCCGAGGCTCCCGATGCCGAATTCCTCTACTGGGTGGGCTGCACCGCAGCCCTTGACGACAGAAACCAGAAGGTAGCCATTGCCTTAAGCAAGCTATTGAAGGCTGCAGGGATCAAATTCGCCATACTGGGGGACGAGGAGAGTTGCTGCGGCGACCCGGCACGCAGGATGGGGAATGAGTATCTGTTTCAGCTCCAAGCGCTGCAGAATATCGAGACTCTGACCAAATATAATGTGCGCAAGATCGTAACCGCCTGCCCCCACGGTTTCAACACCCTCAAGAACGAATACCCCCAGTTTGGCGGCAACTTTGAGGTCATTCACCATAGCGAGCTTCTCGCCGAACTCCTATGGAGTGGCAGGCTGCAGATTACCCGGGGGGAGCACGGCATTGTCACCTATCACGATTCCTGCTATTTGGGTCGCCATAACGATATCTATGAGCCGCCGCGACGAATCCTGAGTGCCATCCCCGAGCTCACGCCGGTAGAGATGGTGCGCAACCTAAGAGAGGGCTTCTGCTGCGGTGCTGGCGGCGGCAGGTGCTGGATGGAGGAAACGATCGGCGTCAGAATCAGCCATTTGCGCATCGAAGAGGCGCTGCAGGCTCAGGCTCAGATACTGGCCACTGCCTGTCCCCTTTGCCTGATCATGTTTGAGGACGCGATAAAAGCCAAAGAGGCCGAGGAATCGCTCAAAGCCATGGACTTGGCCGAAATAGCTAACGAATACTGCATCATTCGCCCTGTCTGAGCTGCTCTCGCACCCGAGGCATTACCTGAGATAGCACCTCGCCCCCTTTGCCATAGATGCGGACATGGGCCATGCCATCCATGTCAGTAGCCCCCTGATTTATAATCGCCAGCTTAGCCCCCGATTGCAGAGCATACATGGGCATGAACGCCGCCGGATAAACCACCAAGGAAGAGCCAACGACAATACACAGGTCACAATTCCGGGAGCGCTGCTCTGCCTCCATGGTCTCCCATACCGGCATCGCTTCCCCGAAGAAGATCACCTCCGGCTTGAGGATACCCCGGCATTCCACACACTGGGGCACTTCGATGCCCTGTTTTAGCCACTCCAGAATCTCGTCCATGGGATAGCGCTTGCCGCAGCTCATGCAGTAGACCCGAGTTATGTTTCCGTGGAGCTGAATCACCCTATCCTCGGAATTGCCCGCCCTTTGATGCATTCCATCTACATTCTGGGTGATGACGCAATCGAGCTTGCCCAATTTTTCAAGCTCGGCGATGGCATCGTGAGCCGGGTTGGGCTTGGTCACAGCCATCATCTCCCCCATTTCCTTGAGCAGTTGCCAGTGCCTCTTCCTCCCTTCCTCTGTATGCAGGAACTGCTGGTAAGTAAACTCATTGGGGTCGAATCTGGACCAGATGCCCCCCGGGCTCCTGAAATCAGGGATGCCCGACTCGGTGCTGATACCGGCTCCGGTGAACACCACAATGCGCCGCGATTTCACGATAAGCTCAGCCAGCTCATCAATCTGCTGCTCCAGGGTCTGTTCAGCCACACGTCCTCCTTTTCATTGGCATCATACTAAGTGCACAAAGGGGTGTCAACACTAGAGGATGACGTGAGCTGCGCCTTGGTCGCCGCCCTCGGTTCGCCCTGTCAGGAAGCGCTCGATGTCTTCCAGCTTAAATCTGCGGTCGCCGCGGGGACCAACTCGATACCCTGGCAGCAGTCCCATATCATGCCAGCGCCTGACTGTATTGGGGTGGACATGGAGCAGGCGAGCAGCTTCTTTCACTGTGAGCAGGGAGGAAGGTGTCCTATTCTGCATATCCTTTTACCTGCTTAGCGGAGTTACCTCTTCTCCCCTCCACACACCATTTGTACATCTTTTGCCGCAAAAGGCAAGGATCGATGTTATGGAATAATCTTCTATATTGGAGGAAAGGTTAAGTAAAGGGAACATAATTGATCTTGACATTAGTCGTCTCCGAGGCTAATATACGATTTACTCAGATGTATATTTTGTATGACTTATCATACGCGATTATGTTGTATTTGTAAAG
>CAZMKJ010000048.1:0-7377 GCA_964567075.1 uncultured Dehalococcoidia bacterium | reverse complement strand
CCCCCTGATAGGGCTCGATGGCCGAGGGGTGGTTGTGGGACTCCATCTTCATCACAATTGCCAAGCCATCGCCGATATCCACCACCCCGGCGTTCTCCTCCCCCACGCTCACCAGCACCCGGGGGCTTTGGGTGGGGAGGAGCTTCAAAAGCGGCTTGGAGTGCTTATAGCCGCAGTGCTCACTCCACAGCGAGCCGAACATCCCCAGCTCGACCAAGTTCGGCTCCCGCCCCAGCCGCTGCACAATGAGCTGGTATTCCTCCTCCGAGAGGGCGACATCCTCTAAGGCTTTTTTGGAGACTGGCATCCGGCTGTCCTGCTAGGCTAGCTCGCTTTATCCAAAGCATCCTTCAGCGCGAATATCGTTTCGGCATAGCGCCTGAAAGCAGCTATATTACATCTCAGGGAATCCTTGTCCATCTCCACGCCTATGGGATGGCCGGCGTCATTCCTATTGATGCTATATATGTGGAATAAATTATCTACTATGGTTTCAAACTCGATAAAATGCCTATCAAGGTCGCTTATAACAATGCCTTTCGCGGTGAGCATCTCAGGCAGTGTTTTCCTTAGACTTTCCATCTTGAACTGGTCCTTTAGCAACTCATATTTTCCCTTAATGCTCCAAGCTTGTTCAAAGCGCTGGGTGAGCTGAGGGTCATTTTTGAAATTGCAGTAGGAGTCCACCAATTCAAGAATAGCACGTTCCGAGGCAGCCCCTAAGGTGACAGTGGCCGACAACAAAAGGTCCTGACTGAAAGCCTCGACGCTTTCTCTCAAGTAGCTGATGGTGATGTTATCCATATTTGGAATGGCTTCTTCGATTCTTGCTATGTATCTTCGGGGATCAAGGAAGAGCAGCTCTATCTCCTCCCCTAAGGTAGCACGACCATACGCAGTTAAGCGATGCCACTGCATATACGGATCCGTTGGCCGAAGCCAGCCTTTTGAAATTAGGCGGTGAAACACATCAAACACAAGTGCTTTGTCAGCTTCAATTCCTTTTGCTCTAATTTCAGACTCGTAGACACTGTGAGGACTAAGTTGCTGCTCTTGGCGTGCTGTGCTCAGAATAATCTCTTGAATTTCGGCATCAGTCAGCATGCTTACCTCCCGACGTTTTTTCAGCTTCGAGCTAATATTAGCACAAGCGTTCTAAAATATCAAGTCCTTATAATTGACTCAAAGATAAGCCTGCCATCCTCCCCGCCCAGGATAGCCTCGCAGCAGCGCTCGGGGTGGGGCATCATCCCCAGCACGTTTCCCGCCTGGCTCACGATCCCGGCGATGTTACTCAGCGAGCCATTGGGATTGGCGTCCTCGGTTATCTCGCCCGCAGGTGTGGAGTAGCGGAAGACGATCTGGGTATTCTGCTCAAGCTGGCGCAGCGTCTCCTCATCGGCGAAGTAGCTCCCCTCGTAGTGCGAGATCGGCATTTTCAAAACTCGCCCTTTTTCAACCTTGGATGTGAAAGGTAAAAAAAGGTTCTCAACGCGGAGATATGTCCACTGGCAGCGATATTGCAGGTGGTTGTTTCTGATCAGGGCGCCGGGGAGCAGCCCTGCTTCACATAATATCTGAAAGCCGTTGCAGATGCCGAGGACCAGCCTCCCCTCCTGGGCGAAGCGCTCTATGGCGGCCGTCACCGGGGAAAAGCGGGCGATGGCTCCGGGGCGGAGGTAATCCCCATAGGAGAAGCCTCCGGGGAGGATGACGCAATCGTAGCCGGACAGGTCGGTATCCTTGTGCCAGATATAGTTTACCTCTTGCCCCAAGACCTCGCCCAGGGCATGATAGCAATCTCGGTCGCTCCAAGTTCCCGGGAAGACGATGACACCAAACCTCATCGCTTTTTACTTAGTGGTTAAACATTGGAAAAAGGAACAAGCTTAACGCTTGTTCCTTGTCCTCACCTTATTATATTATACCAGGCTTAAGAGCCGGCTAAAAGCTCAGCGACCACCTCGCTGACCAGGCGTCCCTCCGCTTTACCTTTGAGCTGGGGCATGAGCTTTCCCATGACCCTTCCTTTATCGCCAGGGCCTTGAGCACCCAGCTCCTCGATTACGCTGCGGGCGGCAGCCACAATCTCCTCTCGGGACATCTGTGGCGGCAGATATTCAAGCAGGATGGCAAGCTCAGCCTCCTCTTTAGCCACCAGGTCTTGGCGATCTGCCTTGCTGAATTCGGCGATGCTCTCTCGTCTTTTTTTGGCCTCCTTGGAAAGGACATCGATCACGCCTGGGTCATCTAAGGGCTTGCCTTGAGCCTTCTCCGCATTCTGAATTTCAGCCCGCGTCAATCTGATCACCGATTGGCGCATCTTGTCACCCTTCTTCATCGCCTGTTTGAGGTCGGAGAACAATCTATCCTGCACCTTGAAGCCCCCTACAAAAGGGCTCGGAGCGAGCTTCTTATGCTTTTGCGCCTTTTGGTCGCTTCCTTTTTCTTGCGCTTCATAAATGGCTTTTCGTAATATTCTTTGCGCCGAATTTCGGCAAGGATACCGTCTTGGTGCACCTTCTTATTAAAACGCCTGAGAGCACTGTCTATAGATTCGTTGTCTTTGATTATTATCTCTGTCATTTCATGAAGTCCTCCTATTGAAGCATACGGCGCTCATTATAACTTTCACCGGGTCAAGATGTCAAGCGCCGATAATTAGCCATAGCAGGAGAGCCGTGCTATAATATTGGGTCAGGATCAATGTTTGCCCATCTCCACGTCCACACTGAATACAGCCTCCTCGATGGCTTGTGCCGCATTCCCCATTTAATCTCCAGGGCTAAGGAGCTGGGCATGGAGGCCCTGGCTATCACTGACCATGGCGCTCTATATGGGATCCTCGACTTTTATCTCCAGGCTAAGGAAGCTGGGATAAAGCCCATTCTCGGCTGCGAGGTCTATGTGGCGCCAGAGCATCGCTCCAGCAGAACCCCAGCCGATAAAAGCCCCTATCACCTCATCCTGCTGGCCAAAAACGAGGTCGGCTATCACAATCTGATCCAGCTCAGCACCAAAGCCCATGTTGAGGGCTTTTACTATCGACCAAGGGTGGATAAGGAGCTCTTGGCTCAACATAGCGGGGGCTTGATCGCCCTCTCCGGCTGCCTCTTGGGTGAGTTAGAGCGCCTGCTTTTACAGGGGCGCTTTGATGATGCTGAGCGAGCAGCCTGCTGGTATAAAGAGGCTTTCGCCGACTATTACATCGAGCTCCAGAAGCATGCTACTGCGGGACTGAGCAAAGCCGATAGGGAGCTGCTCGTCGCCATGGGAGCCAGGATGGGCATCCAGCTCGGTGAGGACGATCTGCCCACATTCGACGAGATCAATAGGCAACAAGTAGCCATAGCTCGCAAATTGGGCATCCCCATCGTAGCTACCAATGATGCTCACTATGTCAACAGGGAGGATGCCTCGATCCACGACATCCTGCTCTGTATCCAGACCAACTCCATTATCTATGATAAGCAGCGGTTCAGGCTGCCTGATGATTCCTTTTATCTCAAGAGTGAGCAGGAGATGGCAGAGCTTTTCCCCGAGTTCCCCGAAGCCCTGGAGAACACTGAGCGCATCGCCGAGATGTGTCAGCTTGACCTTGAGTTTGGCCGCCTCCACCTCCCTGAGGTGGAGCTGCCGCCGGGGAAAAACGCTGATGAATATCTGGCCCAGCTCTGCTGGCAAAAGCTCCCTTCTCGCTATGCTGAGCTGACCCCAGAAGCTGAGCAGCGCCTCAGATATGAACTTGAGGTCATAAGGCAAACCCAGTTTGCCAATTATTTCCTCGTTGTCTGGGATGTTACCTCCTACGCCCGGAGGCAAGGGATTCTCTTTGGTGTTCGCGGCAGCGCTGCCGCCAGCTTGGTCCTCTATTGCCTCGGTGTTACTGATATCGACCCCTTAGCTCATAATCTCATCTTCGAGCGCTTCCTCAATGTGGAGCGTAAGGAGATGCCGGATATCGACCTTGACTTTCAGGATGATCGCCGCGATGAGGTGATCTCCTATCTCGCTCAGAGATATGGCTCGGAACGGGTGGCTCAGATCATCACCTTTGGCACCCTGGGGGCTCGGGCAGCACTGCGTGATGTGGGACGGGCTCTGGGTCTGCCCTACTCTCAGGTTGACCGGGTAGCAAGGCTGGTGCCACCAGCGCTCAATACCATAGAGGGGGCGTTAGGGCAAAGCTCTGAACTCAGAGGCCTATATGACGGTGACGAGACCATAAAGCATCTCATCGACACCGCATCCAAGCTGGAGGGCATAACTCGTCATGCCTCAACCCATGCCGCCGGCGTGGTCATATCCAGAGAGCCCCTGACCCGTCATTTGCCATTGGCGCGGTCGAGCCGGGACAGTGAGCCGGGCCTCACTACCACCCAGTTCGCTATGGAGGATATCGCCAGGATTGGGCTATTGAAGATGGATTTCTTGGGGCTGGCTAATCTCACCATTGTCAACAAAGCCAAGGAGATGGTAGCCCAAACCCAAGGCATCGACATCGACTTGGATAAGATCCCACTCGATGATCCCAAGGCCATTGCTCTCCTTTCCTCAGGAGAAACCACCGGCGTCTTCCAATTTGAGGGTCCCGGCATGCGCCGCTATATTAGGGAGCTTAGGCCGAGCTCGTTCCAGGACGTCGCTGCTATGGTGGCTCTTTATCGACCGGGGCCAAAGCAACATCTGCCTGTCTTTATCAAGGCGAAACACGGGCTTATGCCCATTCACTTCCCCCATCCCGCCCTGGCCGACATCCTGGAGGAGACTTATGGGGTTATCGTCTATCAGGATCAGGTGCTCTTGATCGTCCAAGCCTTTGCTGGCTACGGTCTGGGGCAGGCTGATGTGGTGCGCAAGGCCATGGGCAAGAAGATCCCTGAGATCATGGCCGAGGAGAGGGAGCGATTCCTCGCCGGAGCCGAGAACAATGGCTTTCCCCGGGAATTGGCTGAGGAGATATTCGGGCTCATCGCACCCTTCGCTGGCTATGCCTTCAACAAAGCCCATGCTGTGAGCTATGCCATGCTCGCTTATAAGACCGCTTATCTCAAGGCTAACTATCCTGTGGAATTCATGACTGCCCTGCTCACCATAAATATGGAGCATCAGGACAAGATCGCCTCAGCCGTAGCTGAATGCCATCGCCTGGGCATCCCCGTGCTGCCACCGGACATCAATAAAAGCGCTGAGCACTTCGCTATCGAGAAAGAGGAGGATTCGCCGGCCATCCGCTTTGGGCTTGGGGCGATAAAGAACGTGGGCATTGCCGCCATCCGCCCCATCATTGCCGTTCGGGAGAGGAATGGCTCCTTCAAATCGATCGACGATTTCTGCCACCGCGCTGAGCTCCAGGGGGTTAATAAGCGAGCCTTGGAGAGCCTGATCAAAGCTGGAGCTCTGGACTGCTTGGCCGATCGTGGTGCCCTTCTCGGCGGGATCGACCGCATTTTACTGTTGGCACAGCGGGGGCGGCGTCTTAAGGAGATGGGGCAAGCCACTATGTTCGATCTCTGGGGAGGCAGTGTAGCCGTGACCATGCCTGGACTGGAACTGCCAGCCATCGATATCTCGCTCAGGGAAAAATCGGTCTGGGAACGGGAGCTTTTGGGTGTCGCCTTCTCGGAACGGCCTTTTGGTCTCGGGCTTGGGCAACTACCTGCCGAGGTTGATACCTTCTGCGGTCAGATCGATGAGGAGATGGCAGGGCAGGCGGTGGTCACTGCTGGTCAGGTCATCTCGGTGCGGCAATCATTCACCAAGAACGGGCGCCCCTTTGTCAGCGCTGTCCTCGGAGATGTCGATGGCAGCATTGAAGTCACAGCCTGGGCCGAGGTCTATGAGCGAACAAAGGAGCTTTGGCTTGAGGGAAATAGCCTTGTGGTGAGGGGCAAAGTGAAAGTCCGTGGCGAGCGAGTGCAGCTGGTGTGCCAGAGCGTCACCCCTTACCCACAGGTATCGGAGCGGGAAGTTGAGCAACCTTCCCTTAAAGCGCTCTATATCACCATAGCCCAAACCGAGGACGCCGAGGCTGACATCGCCAGGCTAAGAGAGGTCTTCGATGTGCTTAAGGTGTTTCCCGGTGAGGATAGCGTGCACCTCGCCATCATTGATAGCGCTGGGGTTACCAAGCTCGATGTGCCAAAGCTAACCACGGGATATTGCCCCAAGCTTCATCAGCAGCTGGTTCATTTAGTTGGCGAACAGGGATTGACCGTGAAAGCAGAGATGGACTAAGCTCATGAAGTGGGAATACCTGACCACAGCCCCGGATCAGCTCACCGCTGAGATATTGCGGGAACTATTGCAAAGTAAAGGTATTCCCACTGTGATCGCGCCCAGAGATGCTATCTCCTTCCTCGGTGTCTCCACCATGCCCTGTCGCGTTATGGTCCGCGAGGGATTTTTAGCCGAGGCCCAGGCCATACTGGCTGAGCTGCAAGAATAAAGGCGAAGATATGTTCAAGGTTATTTTTGCATCCCTTTTTGCTTTGCTTTTGCTCTTCCCATCGCTGCCGGTTCAACCCCATGCGGTGGCATATGCCCAAGCATCCGATGTGGACTGCTGGGCTGTTATTATCGGCGTCGCAGATTATTTGTATGGCGATGGTGTAATTCCTAATTTGGACTGGACAGATGATGATGCCCAAGACCTCTACGACAAATTGAGCCCTTTCTGGGGTGAAGACCATCTCAGGCTCTTGATTGATGACGATGCCGCTAAAGCCGATATCGAGGATGCCATAACCGGTTGGTTAGACGAAGAGGAAAATGAGGACGATATAGTGCTGCTGTTCTTTGCCGGACACGGTGGTCAATATGGTGGACACGAATACCTATGCCCTTATGACACTCTAACCTATGCCAGTGTCATAAGGGACGATGAATTAGCCAATTGGCTAAACGAGTTGGAATCGGAGAATGTGGCTGTCATTTTAGATAGTTGCCACAGCGGTGGTTTCATCGATGAGCTTGAGCAGAACGGGCGTGTAATCCTCACCGCTTGTAAAAAGGACGAAAGTGCTTGGGAGTCCTCTTGGCTCAGACACGGCGTCTTCAGCTATTATATTCTGGAGGGCTTGGACAATTTTTTGGAGGACGTTAGTGCCAATAGCGACCATGAAGTCTCAGCCGAGGAGCTCTTTTACTACGCAGAGCCGGAGGTCGTACATTTTACCGGTGGAGACCAGCATCCACAGATTTCCGATCGCTACGAGCCAGAACTGCCACTGCTTATCAGGGCTATATTCGACATCAACCCCCAAATTGCATCTTTAACCGTTGATGACACAATATATTCGCCGGCAGAGCTACCTGTATCACTTATCTGGGCGCCGGGCTCAGTTCATAGCTGCGAGGTGCCATCATCCGTGCCTG
>CAZMKJ010000047.1:0-7413 GCA_964567075.1 uncultured Dehalococcoidia bacterium | reverse complement strand
GACCTTCTCATCCGCGATGGCAAAGTGGCTTGGCTGGGACCGGGGAGCGAAGCCCCGGTGACTGGCTATTCTGTGCTTGAGGCTCAGGGGCTGGTGGTTTGCCCGGGCTTCGTTGACCTCCACTGTCATCTGCGCCAGCCTGGCTTCGAGGAGAAGGAGACCATTGCCACCGGGACCAAGGCTGCGGCCAAGGGAGGATTTACCACTGTTTGCTGCATGGCCAATACCAATCCGCCGATAGACAGTGCTGGTGTGGTTGAATACATCCTAAATATAGCCCAAGCTGAGGCTTCAATCCGTGTCCTGCCCATCGGCTGCATCACCAAAGGACGCAAAGGCGAGGAGCTGGCGGAAATGGGGGAGCTCGCCGCTGCTGGCGTAGCTGGCTTCAGCGATGACGGAAATCCAGTAGCGGATGCCCGGCTGATGCGCCATGCCCTGGAGTATAGCCTTGCCTTCGGCTTGCCCGTTATCAGCCATGCCGAGGAACTCTCCCTGGCTCAGGGTGGGGTCATGAACGAGGGCGCAATCTCGACCAAGTTGGGCTTGGGGGGAATCCCCTCTGCTGCCGAAGAGATTATGGTTGCCAGAGACTTAATTCTGGCCGAGCTCACTGGCGCTCGGCTTCACATCGCCCATGTCAGCACCGCGGGCTCGGTGGACCTCATTCGTCGGGCTAAGGAGCGGGGCGTCCCTGTTACTGCTGAGGTCACGCCGCATCATTTGACCCTGACTGAGGAGCGACTGCTTTCGCCTCCTTACGACACCAACGCCAAGGTGAACCCGCCGCTACGAACGGAGAGGGACACCGAGGCTTTGCTCCTCGGCTTGAGGGAAGGGGTCATCGATGCCATTGCTACTGACCATTCCCCTCATGCCACTCAGGATAAGATGTGCGAATTCGATGCCGCCGCCTTCGGCATTAGCGTTTTTGAGACCGCCCTGGGCAGCCTTATGCTCTTGTTTCATCGAGGCGAAATCGACCTCACCACGCTCATCGCCAAGCTGACCATGGAGCCGGCGCGGGTGTTGGGCCGAGGCGAGCTGGGGAGTTTGAAGGTCGGGATGGCGGGTGACGTCGCCATCTTCGACCCTGAGGCGGAGTGGAGGGTGGATCCTCAAGATTTTGTCTCTAAGGGAAAGAATACACCTCTTGCTGGCTGTGTCCTCAAGGGCAAGGTGCTGGCTGCTGTTGCTGGCGGCGAGGTGGTGTACAAAGAGGAGCAAGTCGAGGTTGGAATGAAGCAAGGGGTAGAGGGTGAGGTCAGCAGGTGACTAAGAAAGCTGTTTTAGTGTTGGAAGATGGCTCGGTTTACCAAGGCTATTGCTTCGGCGCCGAAGGGCGTGCCTCCGGCGAGGTGGTTTTCAACACCTCGATGACCGGCTATCAGGAGATGCTCACCGACCCCTCGTACGCCGGACAGATCGTCGTTCCAGCCTATCCCCTGATCGGGAACTACGGGGTAAACGCCGAGGATTTCGAATCCGAGAAAATTCAGGTGGCTGGCTTTGTTGTTCGTGAGGACTGCCTGAAGCCGAGCCACTGGCAGTCCACCAGCACCCTGGACGAGTTTCTCAGGGCCGGTGGCATCCCTGGGCTTGGCGGCGTGGACACCAGAGCCCTGGTGCGCCGGCTGCGCTCGGTGGGGGTGATGATGGGCACCATAACCTCGGATGAAGACCCGGGCCAGGCATTTGAGCGGCTCAAGAGCCTGCCCCGCTACGACAGCATCGACTTTGTGCCGCGGGTGACCACCGAGGCAGCTTATCGCTGGGGGGAGGGGGGAAATCCTCACCTTGTAGTCCTCGACCTCGGCGTGAAATACAGCATATTGCGCCAGTTTCAGCGCCTCGGCTGCTCGCTGACCGTAGTTCCCTGCACCATGGGCGCCGAGGAGATTTTGAGGTTGAGGCCGGATGGCATCGTTCTCTCCCCGGGGCCAGGTGACCCTGCTCTTTTAGGCTATCTGGATGACACCATAAGGAGGTTGGTCGAGGCCAAGCCGGTGATCGCCATCTGCCTCGGCCACCAGATTATCGGCAGAGCCTTTGGCGCCACGACTTTCAAGTTGAAATTTGGCCATAGAGGGGCCAATCATCCCGTTAAGGACTTAGACACTGGTCAGGTGCATATAACTGCCCAGAATCACGGATTTGCGGTCTCTGAGGGCACGGTAAGAGGGGGGCTTGAAGTGAGCCATATAAATTTGAACGATGGCACAGTGGAGGGCATCCGCCACCGCGAGCTGCCCATGCTCTCCATCCAGTATCACTCCGAGGCCTCCCCGGGACCTCAGGACAGCTTCTACCTCTTCGAGAGGTTTTTAGAGATGATAAGGAGGTGAAAACATGATTACTGAAGAAGTGGTTGCACAGCTTATCAAGGGAGGGCCAGAAACGCCGACGCTCCATTTTAAAGGGGACTTGCTTCTGAAAACTGACGGGGATAAGGCTGAATTTGTGAAGGATGTGTTAGCTTTGGCAAATAGCGGGCAGACAGCGCATCTTATCATCGGGATCGAGGAGGAAACGTGGAAGCTCAAAGGCATTGTGACACATCATACCACAGAGGAACTAAACGAGGTTCTCGAAGACAGATGTGACCCACCCTTGCGTGTGGAATACGCAGAAAGAGACGTCCTCCATTACAAACTTGGGATAGTTGAAATCCAGGGAGATAATCCCCCTTACATTGTTGCAGTTCCCGATAGGCTTGGTGGTCCCCTTTCAGCTACTCCCCAGAAGCAATTCTTTATCGAGCGTGGCACGGTTTTTGTTAGAAATGTGAGCAAAAATGAGGGCGCGCGGCGGCCGGACTTGGACCAAATGTATAGTAAAGTGGACTTGCAGCTTTCGCACAAGATCCTAGACCGCAGGGTCGTGGATAATTGGGCAGAGGTAAATCTTCAATTTATCCTTCGAAATACTGGACATGTGTCCGGTGCTTTCGCTCGAGCAATTGTGCAATTTAACAATATTAAGCAAATTGTGAAACGCACCGGTACATGGAAAGATATTAGCCATCTTAGAGAAGGCAGCCCTACTATACAGTTGGACGAAACCATCGTGCATTTGGACGAAACCATTTATTGTCACGGCGCTGTGGTGGCGGTAAGCCAGGGTGTAACACGAATCGAGTGTTCCGTTTCTTTATATGCTATGAATATGGTACGCAAGAAAGTCGAATATGTTATCCCCCTCGAAAGGTTATAAAGTCTCCAAAGTTCTGGTCATAGGCTCGGGGCCGATAATCATCGGGCAGGCGGCGGAGTTCGACTACTCCGGCACTCAGGCGTGTCGCGCGCTCAGGGAGGAGAAGGTGACCTCGGTCCTGGTCAACTCCAACCCGGCCACCATCATGACCGACGAGGGCATCGCCGATATCGTCTACATCGAGCCGCTCACCGTCGACGTCCTGGCACGCATCATCGAACAAGAGCGCCCCGATGGGCTGCTGCCCACTATGGGCGGTCAGACGGGCTTGAACTTAGCCGTGGAGCTTGCCGACGCCGGTGTCCTCGATAAATACGGCGTCCGCTCCCTGGGCACGCCCATCGACACCATCCGCAAGGCCGAGGATCGGGAGCTGTTCAAGCGGTTGCTCATCGATATCGGCGAGCCGCTGCCTGAAGGGGCCACCGTGACCAGCATCGAGCAGGCGAGACAGGTGGCTGAGGCCATCGGCTTCCCGGTGATCATCCGTCCTTCCTATACCCTGGGCGGGAGTGGTGGCGGCATCGCCCATAATGTCGGGGAGCTGGAGCGAATCGTAGCCGGCGGCCTGGCGGTGAGCCTGGTGCATCAGGTGCTTATCGAGAAATGCGTCCTGAACTGGAAGGAGATCGAATACGAGGTGATGCGCGATGCCGCCGATAACTGCATCACCGTCTGCAATATGGAGAACATCGACCCTATGGGAGTCCATACCGGGGATAGCGTCGTCATCGCCCCCAGCCAGACACTGACCGATAAAGAGCACCAGATGCTGAGGTCGGCGAGCATCAGGATCATTAGAGCTCTGGGCGTCGAGGGCGGCTGCAATATCCAGTTTGCCCTGCCGCCACATCCTGTCATCGCGCCGATAAGCGAAGATGATAGCCCCTACTATGTCATCGAGGTTAACCCCCGGGTCAGCCGGAGCTCAGCTTTAGCCAGCAAGGCCACCGGCTATCCCATTGCCCGGGTGGCGGCCAAGATCGCCGTGGGCAGAAGGCTTGATGAGATCGCTAACAGGGTCACGGGGAAGACTACCGCTGCCTTCGAGCCAGCCCTCGATTACTGCGTGGTCAAGATCCCGCGCTGGCCTTTCGATAAGTTTGCCCTCGGTGACCGCATCGTTGGCTCTCAGATGAAGGCCACCGGCGAAGCCATGGCCATCGACCGCTGTTTTGAGGCTGCGCTGCAGAAGGCAGTGCGCTCCCTGGAATTTGGCGGCAGATCGCTGCTCTGGGAAGACCCCTCCTGGAAGGAAGGCTTCTATCCCCTGTGGCCCAATGACCTCAGGCTGTGGGCCATTATGGCTGCGCTCAGGCGCGGGCAAACCGTCGCCGAGCTTGCCCGCCAGACCGGGGTCGACCCCTGGTTTGTGGACAAATTCCAGAACATGGTGGATATGGAAAAGCGCCTCCTCGCCGAGCCGCTGACTCCAGAGCTCCTGTGGCAGGCGAAGAGGTTGGGCTTCTCCGATGAGCAAATTGGCACCTTAGCTGACCGACTCCCGGAGCAGGTGCGGCAGCTACGCCGCCAGTGGCAAATCCGTCCCGTATATAAGATGGTCGATACCTGTGCCGCTGAGTTTGCCGCCGAGACTCCTTACTTCTATAGCACCTATGAGAAGGAGAACGAAGCTGAGCCCTTGGCTGGCGGCAAAGCGGTAGTCATCGGCAGTGGCCCCATTCGCATCGGCCAGGGCATAGAGTTCGACTATTGCAGCGTGCACTCGGCCTGGGCTCTTCAGGAAGCTGGAGTAGACAGCATCATGGTCAATTCCAATCCGGAGACGGTCTCCACTGATTTCGACACCAGCAACCGTCTCTATTTTGAACCCCTGGATGAGGAGAGCATGCGTGATATCCTGGAAAACGAGGCTGGCCAAGCCCCGCCGCCATCGATCGTGCAATTCGGGGGGCAGACGGCGATAAACCTGGCGCTGCCCTTGACCAGAGGCGGCATGCCCCTGATTGGCTCCAGCGTTGACACCATCGATCTCGCCGAAGATCGGGGACGCTTTGAGGACTTTCTCAACCGTCTCGGCATCCCGCAGCCGCCTGGGGCAGCAGTAGAATCTGTGGAGCAAGGCCTGACCGTGGCCGAACTCATTGGCTATCCCGTTTTGGTTCGCCCCAGCTATGTCCTCGGCGGTCGGGCCATGGAGATCGTTCATAGCTCCAGCGAGCTCATCCGTTATATGAACATGGCCCTGGAGCTGGAACAGAAGCGGGTGGTGCTCATCGATAAATACATCGAGGGCAAAGAGGTCGAGGTCGATGCCGTCTGCGATGGCGAGCAGGTTCTAATTCCCGGGATTATGGAGCACATCGAACGAGCTGGGGTCCACAGCGGCGATTCTATGGCTATGTACCCGGGCTTAAATCTCACCGAGCAGGAGGTGGAAACCATCGTCGACTATGCCACTAAAATCGGCTTGGCTCTGGGGGTCAAGGGGCTGATGAATATCCAGTATGTGATCATGCCCACCGAAAGCGGCTCTACTGTGTATGTCTTCGAGGTCAACCCCAGAGCTTCGAGAACCATCCCCTTCATCTCCAAGGTCACCGGGGTGCCCATGGTCCGGGTGGCGACCAAGGTCATGCTGGGACAAAGCCTCAAGGAGCAAGGATATGAAGGGGGGCTGTGGAAAAGGCAGAAGCTGGTGGGCATCAAAGCGCCGGTGTTCTCGATGTCCAAGCTTCCCGGTGTCGACACCTATTTGGGTCCCGAGATGAAGTCCACGGGGGAGGTGATGGGCATCGATTATACCTTTGGCACCGCGCTGGCTAAAGCACTGCTGGCTGCGGGCCTGATGCTCCCGGCCCAAGGTTCGATCCTGCTCAGCATTGCCGATAAGGATAAGCCCCAGGCCACCCCCTTGGTTAAGAGGCTCTCTCAGATCGGCTATAACCTCTATGCCACTGAGGGAACCTCAGCCATGATTCAGGCTATGGGGCTGGAAGTCACCATGATCAGTAAGAAGCTCAGCGAGGGGCATCCCAACGTAGTGGACATCATCAGCGGTGGCGTTGTCCACGGGGTGGTCAATACCATGACCGGGGGTCGGGTTCCGCTTCGTGATGGCTTTGAGATTCGGCGCGCCGCCACCGAGCGCCATATTCCTTGCTTCACTTCCCTTGATACCGCCCGAGTCGCCATAGAAGCATTGGTCAACGGCAGCCAGGTGTTCAGTGTCCAGCGAATGAGTGGTTATCTGGCCGGAGCGCAAAATCGCAAATGAAGCAAATTCGGGCTCAAATCCTCGCCAGCAGCGAGGTCATTCCCGGGGTCTATCTCCTCTGGGCTCAGGCTGCTGAGATCGCTGCCTCATCTCAGCCGGGGCAGTTTGTCACGGTGCGCTGTGCAGAGGGTTACGACCTCTTGTTAAGGCGTCCGTTAAGCATTCATGGTATATCTCAAGATGGCTCAAAGCTCGCCCTCCTCTTCGCCGTAGTGGGGCGAGGGACGAGGTGGCTATCCCAGCGCAAACAAGGAGAGAGCATCGACCTCTTTGGTCCCTTAGGTCGGGGCTTTGTTGTCGAACCCGGCTCGCGAAACCTCCTCTTGCTTGCGGGAGGGATTGGCATTGCCCCTCTAATTTACCTTGCCGAAAGAGCACTTGCTGCCGGGTGCTCGGTGAGACTTGCTTTGGGGGCTGAGACCGCGTCCCAAATCTATCCTCGACATTTGCTGCCGGATGGTGTGGAACTTATTATCATTACCGCTGATGGCTCAATGGGTGAACAAGGGCTGGTAACCAACCTTTTGCCCCGCTTCATCGACTGGGCCGACCAGATCTTCGCCTGCGGTCCGATCCCGATGTATCGAAATATGGCCGCTATGGAGCTTGCCAAGCCTGTTCAGGTGCTTTTGGAGCAGGTGATGGGCTGTGGCCTTGGCGCCTGCCGTGGCTGTGCTATAGAGACAAAGCAAGGCATGAAGTATGTGTGTAAGGACGGACCTGTGTTTGAGCTCGGGGAAGTCATCTGGGAGGAGATAAGGGAGCCTGTTTCCAGAGGGCAACTAGGCTGACCAGGATAGCGGATCGGGTGAAGTCTGAGCTCGGCTATTGGTTGTTGGTTGCCATTTTCAGCGAGAGGGATAGTGAGAATGAAAGAATGGAAAATGTGGGTCTTGACCTCCGTCATGACAGTCTTGATGGTATCGCAAATCGTATTAGTCTTTTTTCTCTACAACCAGGCT
>CAZMKJ010000046.1:0-7726 GCA_964567075.1 uncultured Dehalococcoidia bacterium | reverse complement strand
ACAGACTCCTCCTTGGTCTCATCTAGGGCCAAGGACCAGGTCTTAATCCCAACAACGGGTATCCCCCTTTTCAGGGCGAGAGCAATTTCCGATAGCGTCCCATATCCGCCGTCAAGCGCTATGATGCCCTGGGAGGATAGCACGATGATAGCGTTTCGTGCCTCCCCCATGTTAGTCACTATCGGCACTGATACATATTTGTTCGCCTCACTTCGGTCTGGGCCAGGGAGGACGCCAATAGTGAAGCCACCCGCCTCCCGCGCTCCCTTGCAGGCTGCCTCCATTACCCCACCTCTACCGCCGCAAATCACGATGCAGTTTCGCCGTGCCAGCTCAGCGCCTACCTCCTCGGCAATCCTTGCCATCTCAGCCGAGCATTTGTCCCCGCCTACTACCCCGATAATCATGAACTGCGCCTCCAAGAATACTCTGCAATTACCCGACATTGTAGAGCATTGGCTCTAAAGGCACAAGTATTGGTTGAGACTTTACACCGGCGTTGGTATAATCCTGGTAAGCATGAAAGCGAGGAGGTTATGGTGGATTACGAAGCCCTTATGGAATTAATCAAAAACACGAGGAGCATCCGCAGGTTTAAGCCAGAGCCTATACCTGATGAGTATGTGGACAAGATTATTGAAGCTGGCCGCTGGGCTCCCTCAGCGGGCAACTCGCAACCCTGGGAATTCATTGTGGTCAAAAAGGAAGAGCTCAGGGACAGCATAGTTAAAATTATCATGGAGCAGAATGTCTTCAGCGCCAAGATGGAACTCACCAGAGAGCCAGAGCAGAGATTTTATGGTCAGGCTGGTCCGCCAGAGCAATTGCACTATAGGGACGCGCCGGTTTTCATAATCCTGTGTGGTGACCCAAGGGCCAAGGAGGCCTTCCCACTGAATATCGTGCTCCAGAGGGGCGAATCAATGTTCCTCTCCAGCTTGGCCAACGCTTTCCTCTTCATGCATATGGCGGCTACTACCCTGGGGCTTGGTTCGCAATGGGTCTCCAGCATCGGAAACCCCTTTGCCCAATCTCTAATCAAAGACCTCTTGGGAATACCAAGGGAACTGGTGCTCTATGATATGCTGGCAGTGGGCTATCCTGCTGCGGAGCCGACTCCTCGCTTTATGCGCGACAAGGAAGAAATGATCCACTATGACTATTATGACAAGACCAAGTTCAGGACGGACGAAGCAGTGAGAGATTTCCTGAGCAAAACTAAAGCCTGGCTCACTGCTCGCCACCGCCGAGGATAGGGCTGCAAGCGCTTGAAACTCAACCTGCCAGGCTTAATGGTTCACCTTGTGAGCTTCTCGATATGCGTGATAACCCCGCTCATTGCTTTGTTCCATGTGTCGTTCCTGGTGGCGGAAGGCCCCTTGCCTGTCTCCGGCAATCATTTAGATCTGGCTTAAATCCCGCGCCACTTTTAGCAGCATCTCCGCATGAGAAAGACTTGAGGCTTCAGCATAAAAGCGGAGCATTGAATCACTGATTGAGAAGCGGATGAGGAGCCAGCTCCCATCTGCCAGCCGGAAACGGATGCCATCTGAAGTATCAAACCGAGTTACCTTGAGACCCCCAAGCTCGCTTGGCTTGCTTTCAGCAATACGCCCGGCAATCGCGTTCCACTCCCCTACTGGACATTGAACGTCAGCCCGCTCACAGTAATGTGGTCCCACCTTGCTATAGAGGTAGTCCAAAAGTTGCGATGGTTTCTTCCCCGTTTGGGTCATGAAGTCGAGGAAATAAAGCCCGCCTAAGATGCCATCTCGCTCTGGGGCATGCCCGCAGAAGGCATGGCCGCCGCTCCCATCCCCGGCGATGAGAGCATTTTGTTCGCACATCAGCTGACAGACATGTCTGAAGCCGACAAGGCTCTCATAGACAGGGACTGAGAATAGCTCGCCCAGGCGATAAAGCATGTCGGAAGCGTTTAGCGCTTTGATGATTGCGCCACTCTGCCCCCGGACCTCGAGAAGATAAAGGGCGAGAAGGGGATAGACCTGATGAGGAGTGAGCAATGTCCCATTCTCATCCATGACTGCGATGCGGTCGCTATCGCCATCTGTAGCCAGGCCGACGTCGGCCCCCAGCTCACGAACCGTTGCCGAGAGCTTGGTCAAGTTTTTGGCAATGGGTTCGGGGTTAATTCCCGGAAACAGAGGGTTCCGCTCGCCATTGATTTCGACCGCTTCGGTGCTGCCGCCGGCTAATATCGTCTTCAGGTAACCGATTGCAGCCCCGTACATGGGGTCGATCACGACTTTGAGCCCGGCTTGTCGTAGTTTCTCCAGGTCTATCAGTTCAGCTATGTGCTTGAGGTAAGGAGGGGCCAGGTCTAAATACTCAATAAGCCCTTGCTTTATGCCTTCAGCTAAGGGGATGTGTTTCACAGCAGCTGCTGATGAAGGGGTGCGCTTTTGTATCTCATCCAGGACCTCGAAAGGGGCACTGCCACCAAATTCCGCCTTATATTTGATTCCATTCCAGATAGCAGGATTATGACTGGCAGTGATGATCACGGCTCCGGCTGCTTTGTTGGCTATGACCCCATAACTTACCACCGGGGTTGGCGTTGCCTTGGGGCAGAGATATGCCTTGATGCCATTTCCAGCGATGACCTCAGCTACGGCGGCGGCGAAGTCCTCGGAAGCAAAGCGGTTATCATAACCTATTATCAGACCACGGTGCGCCACGTCCGAGCTGATAAGATAGCTGGCTACGCCCTGAGCGCAAGCCCGCACATTGTCGAAGGTGAAATCCCGGGCTATGATGCCGCGCCAGCCCTCGGTACCGAATTTGAACGACGTTGCCATTATCTTGCCCCTGACACTCCCCGTATCAGGGTATAGGGGCTCGTTCCTCGTATTTTTTGACCTTATATACCTTACAGAGAAAGTTTTTGAACGACCATGATCCGATAGCCTCATCCATATCGTCGAGGTTCTCTTCGGTGAGCACATTCACGTTTGATATCCATACCCCGTGCAACCAAGGTTCCTCTCCCGGCAGCTCGGGGAACCACCAGCCATGCTGGGCGTGAACCACCCTGGGGTCTATGCCGTCAAAATAGCGGCACTTCTGCATAATCCTTCCCCGGGGCGTTTCGATCCAAACCCAGTCACCGTCCTTTATGTCGAGTTTTTTCGCTGTTTCAGGATGTATTTCAAAAATAGGATATGGATACCGGCGGCGCAGGGATTCCACCTGACGGTGCTCAGAATGGAAGAAGGGGAAGAATCTGGCGCCGGTGGTGAGTATCAGCGGATACTCCTGTGCCAGCTCCTTTTTACTGACCGGGCTCTCCGGCGGCTCCCTGTAGAAAGGCAAGGGATCATAGCCCAGCTTTTCCAGTATGGTGGAATACAGTTCAACCTTGCCTGTGGGCGTGCCAAACCCGATCTGCTCATACTTCTTAAACCTCCTCGGCGGCTCGTACTTCCCCACCTGCAACAATTCGTTGAAGGTATAGCCGAGGGGCTTAAGCCTATAATCGTAATGCTCCTCTACGGTCTCCCATGGCCAGTCTGCCTCCTGCCCCAGCCTCAACCCCAAGCCGCGCCAGAAATCGTAGTCGTTTCTGCGATCATACTCACCGGGCATAGTATTGGGCACTGCTTGCTCCCCAGCCGTAATCACCGGCGTGGTATTATGGTAGTTCCAGAGGAATGGTCTTTCCAGCCATGATGCCGCGGGGAACACATAATCGGCAAGCTCAGCGCTGGGCGTCATGAAGTAATCCACGACTACGTAGAGATCCAGATTCCTCAGCGCTTTATATACCAGTTTGGTATTGGCCCAGGTAACCATGGGGTTATTGGCCAGAGTGATAAGGGCTCTCAGTGGATATGGTTCGCCGTAAGCCATGGCGCGGACAGCAACCGGCGGCGGAAGGATAGCAGTATAATGAAAGAGGTCACCTCGCTTACCCCAGACCCTCTCTACACTCTGTTGGATCAGCTCATATCCCGGCCAGCCGAAAAGCTTAAATCTATCGCCACTTGCAGACTTTTTCCGCTGCTCCGGAGGTAGCCTATCAGGCAACTCGATCTCATGCTCGGTGATGAATGGGGCGGGCCCAAGTAGCTCCTCGCCGCCTTCGACATCCATATTGCCCACGATCGCTGATATGATGTACTTGGCTTGCAGAACATGGCGTGAGTAGGCTTGGTGTGCCAACCCCATTCCCTCCAGAGCACAAGAAGGTCTATTCAGGGCAAACATCCTTGCCGCTTCTCTTATCTTCTCCGCCGGGATCCAGGTGATATCCGCTACCTTCTCGGGGGGATAATCCTCAGCTCGCTGGGCAAGCTCATCGAAGCCATGACACCAATTGGCGACAAAATCCTTATCATAAAGCCCCTCTTCTATGATCACCTTTATCATAGACATCAACAGAGCACAATCGGTGCCCGGCCTTAGCTGCAGCCATAAGTCAGCTATCTCCGTGGTTTCCGTAGCTCGGGGGTCGACCGCTATTATCTTGGCCCCCGCCTTCTTAGCTTTAACCATGCCCTCCCATACGGTTTGGTGGCTCGGGAGCGGGTTACGGCCCATCATCAGGATGCATTTGGTCGCCTCCAGCTTCTCAGTGGACATCCAGTAGGGGAACCAACCATATATGGTCATGGCGACTACGGCTGAATTTCCATGGCAAATAGGGTCGATTGCTGTCATATTAGGGCTGCCAAAGAGGTGCATAAATCGCGTCCTGAATTCCTCATAGGTCCTGCTGGTACCCGCGCTTTCAGCTACGGCCTCAGCCCCATACTTTTCCCTTATCTCCTTTAATCTTTCGGCCACTTCATCCAATGCCTGGTCCCAAGAAATCCGTTCCCATTTGCCTTCACCTCGGTCGCCCGCCCTCTTAAGCGGGAAGTTGAGCCGATCGGGATGATAGAACCATTCGCGGGCTGCCGGGGCACGACATCCTTTATAGCGACTGGGCTCCACCCTGACCAGCCTGCCGTCCTCGACGTGGACGTTGACGGTGCAGCGAGGCTTGCAGAAAAAACAGATCGCCTTCTTAATCTCCTCGCTCGTCGCTCACCTCCTTTAGGCAAAGATGGCGCCGCTGAATTTGCGGCGCCACCTTCTATCACATCGCCTGCTGGCTCAGGCTGCCTTCCCCAAGATGTAAACTGCATAATTATCGCCGTCGACCCTGATCCGATCCCCAGTCTTAATCTTAGCCGTTGCTTCACGAGTGCCAGCAACACAAGGCAGACCATAGTCTCGGGCTACAATCACGGCATGGGATAGAGAGCCACCAGCATCGGTAACCACCGCTTTGATGAAATTAAAGGCAGGATGCCAAGTTGGATTTGTAGATGGCACAACCAGGATCTCTCCGGGCTGGAGCTCGGCTATCTGCGCCGGATCCATGAGCACGCGGGCTATGCCTTCGGCAACCCCTGGCGCCGAAGCCATGCCATAAAGATCGGCTTCCAACTCAGGCTTTACCTTCTGTGCTCCAGCAAATACCCACATTAGAGGCTCTCGGCCTAAATTCTGGAAGAACCAATCCGGGTCGCCGATCATAAGCTTCTCCGCCATCATTTTCGGCGCGAGGTCAACAAATTTCTGCCATTCCTCTCTTCGTATTCGGGCCACCTTGCGGGCTGCTCCTGTTTCCATATTTGCCAGTAACCTTATTATCTCCTCAGGCAACAGGAAATTGACATCATCCGGGTCATCGAGCAGACCAGCCTTGAAACCCCTGTTCCCAATTTCCACGAGTACGCGCCGACCGACGGCAGGCATGTAACAATCGACAGTGTAATTGTGTTCCTCACTGTAAACACCGGACCACTGGGCAGCTCTCAGCAGCTTCTCAAACCAGCCCCTCTGATCTTCAGGGACACGGGAGATTACGTCCCTTTCTGCCTCCTCTCTTTCCTTAACCATGCGATCATGCTCCTGATCCATGAGGAAGGCTCCCCCCTTAGCCATATCGCCCCTTATGCTTGGCAATGCCAATGCTGGCTTCTCTATCCAGGTGGGCGTGCAACAGTCGAGGAGTATTTCAGTTCGCCAGCCGTACTCATTCAGAAATTCATGAAGCTCCTGAAGCCATTTCCTCCCTGCTTCGCTTTCCTCAAGCTTTTTCAGGAGCGCCTCATCATTAGGTGTAGCTTCGAACACCGACTTAAGCCCCAGTTCACTGGCGCGATCGCCAAGTCGCCACAGCCCTCTATCGACCTCGTAAATCTTGGTCGTAAAGCCGGTCAGCAACTTCTTGAACTGCAGATGGTCTTCATTTATTCCGATTAGCTCCTGGCACATCAGCCCAAAATCCCGATAGGCCAGATACGAGGCATACATGGGCAGGAAATGTATCTCCCAGACCCTCTGCTTAACCGAGAGATAGTATTCAAACTCCTCCATGAGTTGAATGTTGCCCAGCTTCTCTAAATCGGTCTTCCTCAGCTTTTCAAAGTGCCCCATCATCTCAGGGACAAGTTTCCCCCGCCATATCGCACCGAAGTCCTCAATCCAGGGCTTTATCCTCTCCCTGTATATCGGCTCACGCTGTTTTTCCTCCTCTGGGGTGGTCACCCTTAACCCCAAGTAGTAAAGCCCCTCTATTGACCTCCAGGTCACTCCCTTGCTGGTTGGCACCATTAACTGGTCAGCAGCCCAGGCGAAGGAGCGCACATCGTAAAACAAAATGGCCCAATGGTGAAATGGCTTCCTCACCGGTATAGCGTAGGGCACTGCCATCATCCAACACTTGGTAACTTCCAGGTCTACCTTCTCATCGAAGGTAAAGGTTGTCCAGCCATAATAGCTCACCTGTTCCCTCCTTGTTATAGTTTAAGAGATGCTGCTTCATTTTCTCCTCTTTCAGCCCTTTCCACCTCCTTTACAGGTTTACTCTTTCTCGCTTCTTTGTCTCCCTCAAACATGAAAGTGGCTCAGGATCATGTTTTGGGAATGATGGGCAAGAGCAGATACGACCGGTGCTCTGTATCACGATAGATCTTGTGCAGCGTCGTTTTGCTGCTGCACATGTGGTTGGGGAATATCCTGGGGTAAAGCCCGGGGCGCAGCGGAGTTGATCCAGGATAGTCCAGGGACATGATTTCCAGCTTAATGCGGTGGCCGAATTTGAATACATTTGAAGTGGAGATGATCTCTATAGGATACTCATATATTTCCCCAGGCACAACAGGCTCTGGATTTGTGTGTGGGTGCCAGGGTCTCCACGGCTCCGATTTACTTTTGTCGGCAGCCCTATGTGATGCCTTGAGCCAGCCCCGGGTCAGCTCGATCTCGCTTCCATCCGGAGCGACATCTCTGAGGGCTACAATCCAGTTGGTATCATCCTGATCGATGGCTGCATGTAGGTAAAGGGCGATAGGTCCCGTGACCTCCACATCCTCAGTGAGGGGCGGGGTTATGTATTTGACCGAATTTATATTAGTGGTCATGGAAAGTGGCTGCTGCACATAGC
Source organism: uncultured Dehalococcoidia bacterium (assembly GCA_964567075.1). Lineage (GTDB taxonomy): Bacteria > Chloroflexota > Dehalococcoidia > SZUA-161 > JAUWZY01 > JAUWZY01. The sequence continues at coordinate 267 of CAZMKJ010000046.1, read as the reverse complement.
AATCGGGCTCGGTGTAAAAGGTCTCCGGCTCCGGGGAGAGGCGTTCCCAGCTGCGGAGATAGAATTTCGTCCATTGTGTTCTTGCCAGGGGCCACTCATTTTCGTAACGCCATTCATTAGCCCCCATAACGAAGACCTTTATCGGTGGCTCATCCATGATCCCCGTATCTATCCCCTTAAGCCAATAGTCAAACCACCTCAGGATCAGATCGTGGTATTGGTACCATGGCCGGTCTAAGAACGCCGCTGGCGTTATGATCATTTTCT
>CAZMKJ010000045.1:1922-7858 GCA_964567075.1 uncultured Dehalococcoidia bacterium | reverse complement strand
GTGACTATTACATTGCCCTCTGAATCCACAGCCACGGCGAAAGCCTCATCACGATCCCCTCCATCATAGGTTGCATCCCATATCTTAATGCCATTGGGGTTGTATTTTATGGTGTAGTAATCGTAATTTAACGCCTCCTCATGCAACCTCTCAGTTGCGCCTGTGACTATTACATTGCCTTGGGAATCCACGGCCACGCCATAAGCATAATCCCAATTCCCACCGTCATAGACTTTGTGCCATATCTCGCTGCCATTCTCATTGTATTTTATAGTGTAGTAATCGCCGGTTGCCTCCTCTTGTGCCATGGCGGGGGCGGTAGGCAGTGCCAACGCCAGGAAGAGCGCCAGAGCTGAAACCAACAGGGGCACCAGCATCCTGCTCACTGCGCTGCTCCTGACTTTAATTGGCTACACATCTAAATTCTTCGCTTGCCTGGCGTGGGCCTGGATGAAAGCCTTTCTCGGGGGCACGGCATCGCCCATGAGCATCTCCACAATCTCTCCCGCTTTCATCGCATCCTCGATGGTGACCTGGAGCGTTTTTCGCGACTCTGGGTTCATGGTGGTCTCCCACAGCTGCTCGGGGTTCATCTCCCCCAGCCCCTTATAGCGCTGGAGCTCCAGATTCTTGTCCCCAAGCTTGGCGACCAATTCCTCCTTTTCCTTCTCGGAGTAGACCCAGAACTGCTCCTTGCCCTTTTTAATGCGGTACAGAGGTGGCTGGGCGATGTAAAGGTGCCCATTTTCGATCAGCCCGGCCATGTGGCGGAAGAAGAAGGTCAGGAGCAAGGTTCTGATATGGGAGCCATCGACATCAGCGTCGGTCATGATGATGACTCGATGGTAGCGAAGCTTAGATAGGTTTAACTCGGAGCCAGTGCCAACGCCAAGGGCGGCGATGATAGCTCTGATCTCATCATGGGCCAGCATTTTACTGGGAGCGGCCTTTTCCACATTCAGTATCTTGCCTCGAAGTGGCAGGATCGCCTGGAAGCGTCGCTCCCGCCCCTGCTTGGCCGAGCCACCTGCGGAGGGGCCTTCAACAATATATAGTTCGCGGAGGGCTGGATTTTTCTCCGAGCAATCGGCCAGCTTGCCGGGGAGGGTCTCGCTATCGATGGTGGCCTTCTTTATCGCCAGCTCTCGCGCCTTTCTCGCTGCCTCGCGGGCCTGAGCGGCGTTAAGACACTTCTCCACAATCGCCTTGGCCTCTTGAGGATGCTCCTCAAGGTAGCGCATCATCCCCTCTGTGGCTATAGATTCGACCTGATTCTTCACATCGGCGTTGCCCAGCCTCCTTTTGGTCTGACCCTCGAACTGGGGCTCGGTGAGCCTGACGCTGATGATAGCGGTAAGTCCCTCTCTGACATCGTCGCCGCTGAGATTGGGCTCATTCTCCTTGAGCAGCTTATACTTTCGGGCGTAGTCATTGAGCGCTCGGGTCAGCGCCGCTCTGAAGCCAGTGAGGTGAGTGCCGCCGTCGCTGGTGTTAACGCAGTTGGCGAAGCTGAAGGTTGATTCGGCAAAGCCCTCGTTATACTGAATGGCGGCCTCAACCAAGGTGCTATCCACCATTTTGGAAATATAAATCGGTCTGGGATGCAGCTTCGCCCTTTTCCTATTGAGATGGCGGACGAAGCTAACGATGCCGCCCTCGAAGTAGAAGGTTAGCTCGCGGTCGTGCTGCTCATCGTGAAAGCTTATCTCCACCCCCCTGTTTAAATAGGCCATCTCGCGGAGGGATTGGGCCAAGGAGTCGAAATCATAGTCCAGCTTGCCGAAGATCTCCTTATCGGGGAGGAAGGTAATGCTGGTGCCGTTGCCATCAGCGTCGCCGATGACCGTGACCGGGCTCAGGGGGACCCCACGCTGATATTCTTGACGATAAAGCTTGCCCTCCCGCCTGACATCCACCCTGAACCAAGAGGAAAGGGCATTGACTACCGCAGCGCCCACCCCATGTAAGCCGCCACAGACCTTGTAGCTTTGGCCGCCGAACTTAGCCCCGGAGTGCAGGGTGGTCATCACTGTTTCTACAGCTGAGACCTTGGTGCTGGGGTGTATCTCGGTAGGGATGCCCCTGCCGTTGTCAGCCACCGCGACCCGGCGGTCTTTGTGGATGGTGACCTCGATCCGGTCGCAATAGCCGGCCATGGCTTCATCGATGCTGTTATCCACGATCTCATTGACTAAGTGATGCAGCCCCCGCTGGTCAACGCCGCCGATGTACATGCCAGGGCGGAGCCGCACCGCCTCAAGCTCGCCCAATACCTGGATATCCCGTGCGGTATACAGTTCCATCTTATCTTCCTTGGACCAGGGATAGAAACTCTGAGCGGGTGGCAACGCTCCTGCGGAAAAGCCCCCTCATCGCTGAGGTGACGATATTGCTCCCCGGCTTCTCCACGCCACGCATAATCATGCACAGGTGCTCTGCCTGCACCACCACGCCAACACCTTGCGGATTCAAGGCCTGGACAATGGTGTCGGCGATCTGGGTGGTGAGCCGCTCCTGTATCTGGGGTCTGCGGGCCAAGATCTCGACCACCCTGGCCAGTTTGCTCACCCCGGCGACACGACCACGGGGAATATAGCCGATATGAACCGCACCGTAGAAGGGGAGGAGGTGATGCTCACACATGGAGTAGAACGGAATGTTCCTGGCCACCACCATCTCTTGGTGCTCCTCCTCGAAGCCGACCACAAGCTCCTCTTTGGGGTCCATGCTCAGCCCGTGGAAGAGCTCGGCATACATCTCGGCGATGCGCCTCGGGGTGTCAACCAATCCCACTCGCTTTGGATTCTCCCCGATGGCCTCGATTATGGAAACCATGGCCTTTTCGATCTTTCCCTCATCGATCATGTAACCACTCCTTCATAGCTTGGAGACGATGGCCTGCTCCACAGCGTCAAGCTGGGCGGGGAGCTCAGCGAGAGTCGGAGCCGATTTCAGTGCCGTATCAGGGTCCTTAAGCCCTGTCCCCGTGATCACACAGACAACCCTGGCCATGCCGAGGTTCAGCCCTCCTTTTATCATCTTGATCACCCCGGCCAAGGAAGCAGCTGAAGCCGGCTCGCCAAAGATGCCCTCCTCGCTGGCCAATAGCTTATAGGCGGTGAGGATTTCCTCATCGCTGATACAGTCGATGATGCCCGCGGACTCATCCCTGGCAGCCAGCGCGCCCTGCCAGCTCGCCGGGTTTCCGATGCGTATCGCAGTGGCTATGGTCTTGGGCTCTGCTACCACTTCCCCCCTGACAATGGGGGCTGCTCCTTCCGCTTGAAAGCCCATCATCCTTGGCCTCTTGTCCGCCTTTTGATATTGGACAAATCCCCTCCAGTAAGCGGTGATATTTCCCGCATTGCCCACCGGGATGAAAAGATAATCTGGGGCATCGCCCAAGCTATCGGTGATTTCAAAGGCAGCGGTCTTCTGCCCCTCGATGCGATGAGGGTTTAGGGAATTGACCAGAGTTATGGGATGTTTTTGCACCAAGGCTCGCACCATCCCCAGGGCCTTATCGAAGTTGCCATCGATAGCCAAGACCTCAGCGCCGAAGGTCATAGCTTGGCTGAGCTTGCCCAGGGCGATATAGCCCCCAGGCACGATAACAAACACCTTTAATCCGCAGTGAGCTCCATAAGCTGCTGCCGAGGCGCTGGTGTTCCCCGTAGAGGCGCAGATCAGAGCCCTGCTCCCCGCCTCCAGCGCTTTAGCCACGGCAACAACCATGCCCCGGTCCTTAAACGAACCGGTAGGGTTGCAGCCCTCCAATTTGAAACAGAGTTCGCCAATGCCGAGCTCCCTCTCCAGCCGCCGCGAGCGAACCAGCGGGGTGTCTCCTTCGCCCAGGGTAATGATCGGGGTCTCGGGCGTTAGCGGGAGGAAGTCACGATATTTCTCCAGCAGGCAAGCCCTCATCTCTGTGCTAATCCTCGACTCTGATGAAGTTGCTGATCTCTTTGACCACCTCAAGCGCTGCCATCTCGCTTAGTGCTTTCTGCACCGCCGCCTCCTTGGCGGGATGGGTCATGATCACGATCTCCGCGGTGTTTGCCATCCTATCGGTTTCCTTCTGGATCACCGAGGAAATGCTGATCAGGTGCTCGCCCAAGGTCTTAGCGATCTGAGCCAAGACCCCAGGGCGGTCAGCCACCGTCATGCGCAGATAATATCTGGTCTCGATCTCGGAGACGGGCTTGACCACCTTATTTGGGTCCAGCCAGAGCTCGAGGCTGGGCGAGAGCCCCAGATTGATGCTCTGGGCTAAGTAAATCACGTCGGCGATGATAGCGCTTGAGGTGGGGAGAGCGCCAGCCCCCTCCCCATAGAAGAGCACCTTGCCGATCAGGTCGCCCTCTATTTGCACTGCATTGAAAACGCCATCTACTTTGGCCAGCAGAATATCCTCCGGCAGGAAGACCGGGTGCACCCGCACCTGAAGCGAATGCTCCTCCTTCTTAGCGATGGCTAAAAGCTTGATGGCATATCCCAGCTCCTTGGCGTAGCGGAAATCACGAGGAGCAAGGCGAGAGATACCCTCATAATAGACGTCCTCGGGGCGGACCTCGATATGAAAAGCCAAGGTGGCTAAGATGGCCAGCTTATAGGCAGCATCGGTGCCATTGACATCGTTTGACGGGTCGGCTTCGGCATAGCCAAGCTCTTGGGCTTGCTTTATGGCGGTGGCAAAGTCCAGCCCCTCCTTGCCCATTCTGGTCAGGACATAGTTGGTGGTGCCGTTGATAATGGCATAAATCGCTGAGATGTCATTAGCCAGGAGGTCCTGTTTTAATGGGGAGATCAAGGGGATTCCGCCACCTACGCTTGCTTCATAAAGGAGGTTGACCTCATGCTCAGCGGCTAAGGTCAAAAGCTCAACACCATGTTTGGCCATAACCTCTTTATTGGCGGTAACGACATGCTTGCCCGTTAACATAGCATCCCTGATGTATTCCCAAGCCGGGCTCTCACCACCCAGGGCTTCGATGACAATATCGATCTCGGGGTTGTTGATGATTTTCTGTGCCTCTGTAGTCAGGAGCTCGGGCTCAATGTTGAGCCGCGGTCCTTTGGCGGGATCCCGCTCTAAGATCCCTTTGATCTCTAAGCGAGAGCCAGCCTGCCTGGCAATGGTTTCTCCCTTCCCTCTCAGGGCCTTAGCCACCCCGCCTCCCACCACTCCTAAACCCAGTAAGCCGATGCCAATTGTTTCCTTCACCGCTAATCCTTGAGCCCAACACCCCCGCTCCCGCGGATATGGCCTGGCGTATAGGGCAATAGTGCAAGATAACGAGCCCTCTTTATCGCCAGGGTCAGCGGCCGCTGATGCCCGGAACAGGTTCCGGTTCTGTGTCGGGGCTCAATCTTCCCCCGATCAGAGATGAAGCGACGCAGTGTGACTACGTCCTTGTAATCTATATCATCGATTCTATTAATGCAAAAATAGCAAACCTTCGGTTTGGGGACATATCTCCTTCTGTCGCTCTTCATCATGTTACTCGCCGAATATCGTTTAGAAAGGCAGCTCTTCTGGCTCCACTGGCTCCACCACTTCCTCTTCTGGGCCTAACTCGGAGGGGGCAACAGGTCTGCGGTCGAGGAAGATGACTCGATCAGCTTGGATTTCAATGCGAAATTGGGTCCTTCCATCTTGCGCCTCCCAGGAGCGGGTTCTCAGCCTGCCCTCGACATAAACCCGTTGTCCTTTACTCAGAAACTGGTTGCAACTCTCAGCCTGCCTCCTCCAGGTGACTACATCAAACCATTCCGTTTCCTTCCTTCGCTCCCCATCGGAGGTAGTGAACAGCCGATTGGTGGCCAGGCGGAAGGAGGTCACTGGAGTCCCATTAGGGGTGAAACGCATCTCAGGGTCTGTGCCCACATTGCCAATGATCATCACCTTATTCAGCCATGCCATTTCCATCTCCTTT
>CAZMKJ010000045.1:0-1822 GCA_964567075.1 uncultured Dehalococcoidia bacterium | reverse complement strand
CTTGTCGAGGACGCCAGGAAAATCCTCCTCAGTGACATCTGGGTTGATGATCACTGCCAGTTCGTAGCGCTGCATCAATGTCCTTCTTTAAACTAATTCTACAGGTTGCATTATAACATGTAAAACCGAATGGTGAAAGCTATTCATCGAGACCGGGGACGGGAAAGCGGGAGCTCAGCTCTGCCACCTCCGCAGCCACCTCCTGATACACCTTGTCATCACCGAGGTGGGACAGCACCCTGACGATGAGCCTGGCGAGGCGCTTCATCTCCTCGGCACCAAACCCGCGCGTGGTCACTGCCGGAGAGCCTAACCTGATGCCGCTGGTGAGTTGAGGGGGATGTCGGTCAAAGGGGATTGAGTTCCTGTTGACGATTATGCCCACCGCTTCCAGGGCTTCTTCAGCTGCTTTGCCGCTGATCCCCATTGCTGAGAGGTCCACCAGGATAAGATGGTTATCGGTGCCGCCGGAAACAAGACGCAATCCCATTCCGTGGAGCTCTGCGCCGAGGACCCTGGCGTTTTCCAGCACTTTCCTTTGATAGCCGAGGAATTCAGGTTGCATTGCCTCCTGAAAGGCTACTGCCTTGGCTGCTATAGTGTGCATTAGGGGGCCTCCCTGAAGCCCGGGGAATATAGCCCGGTCTAAGGAGGAGGCCAATTTTGCTTGACAGAGGGCAAATCCTCCCCTTGGTCCGCGCAATGTCTTATGGCTGCTGGAGGTAACCACCTCGGCATGGGGGGTCGGGTTGGGATGGAGCCCTGCGGCGACCAGGCCGGCGATATGAGCCATATCCACCATGAGCTTGGCGCCAACTTTATCGGCGATCTGGCGAAAGCGGGCAAAATCGATGACTCTGGGGTAGGAGCTGGCACCGGCTACGATGAGCTTGGGCTTATGGGCTAATGCCAGCCGTTCTATGTCATCGTAATCCAGCTGCTCTGTGGCTCTATCAACGCCGTAATGGACAAAACGGTAGAATTTGCTCGAGAAGTTGGCTTTGCTGCCATGGCTGAGATGTCCCCCCTGGTCCAAGCTCATGCCCATAATGGTGTCACCGTATTGCAGCAGGGCGAAGTATGCTGCCATGTTAGCCTGAGAGCCGCTATGGGCCTGGACGTTGGCATGTTCGGCGGCAAAAAGCCTCTTTGCCCGGTCAATGGCCAGCTCCTCTACTATGTCAATCACACCACAGCCAGCGTAGTAGCGATTCCGGGGGTAACCCTCGGCATATTTGTTAGTGAGCGCCGAGCCTTGAGCTTCAAGCACTGCCTTGCTGGCATAGTTCTCAGCGGCAATGAGGTTGATTTGAAGTCGCTGCCGCTTCCCTTCCTCAGCAATGGCAACAGACACCTCGGGATCGATACCTGTTACAATGTCCATTTCCTCAAGCTAAAGAGCCACGCCATGAAAGCGTGACCCTATCTCTATTCCTCCGTCAAGGGATGATAACTTCCACATTCACTTCCCGAGATAGTTAACGCAAGTTTACCGCAATAGCCCCAACTTGTCAACCTAAGCTGTCTTGGTCGAGCTTGACCTCGAGCCCAAGCTGTGATAAATTCTCATAAACGCTATTTCTGCAAATGCTATACTCAGAGGCGGAGCGGAAGATTTAGACATATCTTGAGGAGATTTAAGGGATGGGACTTTTCTCTAAGGTCAAAGCTTGGCTATCGGGGGGGAGGAAAAGCCGCCGACCTCATCCCACAGTTCGCTGTCCAAACTGCGGTAGCCCCTATGTTCGCGGCACTTACTCCAATCGCTTTGAGTGCTGTGATTGCGGGAGGATATTCTCTTAGAATCTAGGGGAAGGCGAGG
>CAZMKJ010000044.1:0-8009 GCA_964567075.1 uncultured Dehalococcoidia bacterium | reverse complement strand
GCCTCAGCGTCAGAAACAGCCCAGAAGGTCGCCTTCGCCACTGGTGTTCCTCCCGATATCTACACATTTCACCGCTACACCGGGAATTCCACCTTCCTCTGCTGCCCTCAAGCCCGGAAGTTTCCCCTGTCCCCTCCCCATTGAGTGCGGAGATTTCACAGGGGACTTTCCGGGCCGCCTACACGCCCTTTACGCCCAATAAATCCGGATAACGCTCGCCTCCTACGTGTTACCGCGGCTGCTGGCACGTAGTTAGCCAAGGCTTATTCCTCGGGTACCGTCATCATTCTTCCCCGAGAAAAGGGGTTTACAACCCAAGAGCCTTCTTCCCCCACGCGGTGTTGCTGCGTCAGGCTTTCGCCCATTGCGCAATATTCCCTGCTGCTGCCTCCCGTAGGAGTCTGGGCCGTATCTCAGTCCCAGTGTGGCTGGCCGTCCTCTCAGACCAGCTATCCGTCACCGGCTTGGTAGGCCATTACCCCACCAACTACCTGATAGAACGCAAGCCCAGCCTCAAGCGCCAAAGGCTTTGATGCCCAGGCGTTACCCGGGCACATCATGCGGTATTAGCCAGAATTTCTTCTGGTTATTCCCCACTTGAGAATAGGTCACCTACGCGTTACTCACCCGTCTGCCACTGAGATGAAGCCGAAGCCCCATCCCCGTACGACTTGCATGCATTAAGCACACCGCTAGCGTTTATCCTGAGCTAGGATCAAACTCGCCGTTCTTCCTTCCACTATCCAGTTGTTAAGGTACCTTTCCTGAATAACAGGCTATAGATATTATAACATTTTCGCCAACCTTGTCAAGAGTTTGTCAATACCCGGGGACAAAGTTGACACAAAACAAGCCCTGTACTAAAATCCTACTGGTTATTATCAACAAGGAGTTAACATGCCAGATAGCAGTCAGGCGGTCAAAACAGATTGCATATTGTGTGTTTGGGGCTGTGGCATAAATGCCTACGTTGAGGATGGCAGACTGGTCAAGGTTGAGGGCATGGCTGAGCACCCTCTAAGTCGAGGCGGTTTGTGCCCCCGAGGCGAGCACCTGGTGGAATATGTCTATTCCCCGGACCGGCTTAAATACCCGATGAAAAGGGAGAATGGGGCATGGAAGCGGCTCTCTTGGGATCAGGCTCTGGATACTATAGCCAGTAAATTAACCGAGATCAAGGAGAAATACGGGGCACATGCCTTGGCCACCTATTGTGGTTCGATTGGCGTGGAGAATATAGAGCTGGCCGCCTTTACCCAGAGGTTCCGTGGCGTCTATGGCACCCCTAACTTCATCTCTGTGGAGAGCAATTGCTTCCGTTCCCGCATTTTGGCGCGCCAGATGACATTTGGCCGCTATATCGCCGAGGAGCCGGAAAGGGAAAGGTCGCGCTGCATTATCCTCTGGGGGCATAACCCCGATAACTCGCGGTGGATGGTAGGCGAGCGCATCCGTGAAGCTGTAGCTAACGGGACCAAGCTCATAGTTATCGATCCCAGGCGCATCCCCTTGGCTAAAGAGGGACTGCATCTTCAAATCAGGCCGGGTACCGATTGTGCCCTGGCACTGGCGATGCTGAACGTTATCATAGCAGAGGGCCTCTGGGATAGCCAATTTGTGGACGAATATACCGCTGGCTTCGATAAACTCAGGGAGCATGTCAAGAACTATCCACCGGACGAAGTGGAGGAGATAACCGGTATCCCGGCGGCTGATATCAGAAATGCGGCGCGCATATATGCCACCGCCAAGCCAGCGTCTATCATCCAGGGCATCTGCTCTCTCGATATGCAGATAAACGGGCTCCAGAATAACCGTATACTCTCCATCTTACAGGCGGTGACCGGGAATTTAGACGTCCCCGGTGGCTGGGTGACCGTGCCCTTCATCCGGCTCAGCGACCTCAGAGTCCCTGAGGTGGAGGAGCCGATAGGTGCCAAGGAATACCCTCTGTTCTATAAGCTGGGGAAGAGGGTCTCACCCTATGGTCAGGCGATGCTCTTCCCCGAGGTGGTGCTCACCGAGAAACCATATCCCATCAAGGCTTTGATAGTGGTAGGAGGGAACCCGCTGAATACCCTTCCCGAGGTGGGGAAGGTGAGGGAAGCTCTGGAGAAACTGGAATTGCTGGTGGTCATAGACCCTTTCATGACTGAGACCGCTGAGCTGGCCCATATTGCGCTTCCGGCATGCACCTTCCTGGAAAAGAGCGGGGTGGGCTATGTTTATGGGGTTACCAGTACTTTGCCCTATGTCTTGCTGCGCAAGAGGGTCATCGAGCCCCTTTGGGAAAGCTGGCCTGACTGGAAGATTCTCACCGAGTTGGCGCGAAGAATGGGGTATGGTGAGTATTTCCCCTGGAACACGGAGGAGGAAGTGGTCGCCCATTTGCTGGAGCCTTGCCAGGTCAGCATTGAGCAGCTCAAGGAAAAACCTGAGGGCGCGTATTACGGCGCCCTGGAGTATGATGCCTACCAAAGGATCGGCTTTGGCACACCGTCTAAGAAGGTGGAGATCTACTCCGAGACATTGGAGCAGTATGGCCATGATCCGTTGCCCACTCACCATGAGCCCACCCAGAGCCCGATCAGCAGTCCTGAGCTGGCAAAGGAATACCCGCTGATCCTGATCAGCGGGGCCAGGATGCTGCCCTATACTCATAGCCAGTTGCGCAATGTAGTCGGCTTGCGCCGCTTGGCTCCTGACCCTCTGGTGGAGATCCATCCCAGCACGGCAAGGAAATTTGATATTACAGATGGTGAAATAGTGGCCATAGAAACGAAGAAGGGAAGCATAAAAGTCAAGGCTAAGGTCACCGAGGATATCATGCCTCAGGTTGTTAGCATCCCCCATGGCTGGGCCCAGGCAAACGTCAATATTCTGACCGATTTAGATCTCCGCGAGCCGATAACAGGATATCCAGAACGCAATGCCGTGCTCTGCAGGGTAAAGAAAATATAATAGCTGAAAACAGGCGTCTTCTTCCTCCGCCTGGCGGGCTCAAATAGTTAGTGGTGGTATGAGCGAGCTGCAGGGTATACTTTCCTCAGGTGGGAGACATTCTAACTGGCAAAAGCGCACAAGAGGTCAGATAGGCATCAGGAGGAGAAATGGGGATGTTAGAGCTGATAAAAGGGCGCAGGAGCATTCGCAAGTATAAGCCGACGCCGATAAAGGACGAGGATCTCAACGCCGTTCTTGAAGCTGCACGCTGGGCACCATCTTGGGCTAATAGCCAGTGCTGGCGATTCATTTTGGTTCGAGACCCGGAGATCAGAGCCAGGCTTGCCGAAACACTCCCCGAGACTAATCGGTGTCTGCCTGCGATTAAGGAGCAAGCGCCCCTGGTGATAGTAGCCTGTGCCGAGCTGGGGAAATCGGGTTATTCCAAGAAGGGACAACAGGTGACAAATAAAGGGGAGTGGTGGTATATGTTTGACACCGCTCTTGCCCTCCAGAATATGGTGCTGATGGCTCATTCCTTAGGGCTGGGCACGGTGCATGTGGGGCGGTTTGATGCTGAAATGGCAGCAGACATCCTCGAACTCCCGGAGAACTTCGTGGTGGTGGAAATTGTCCCCTTGGGCTATGCCGCGGAAGAGCCTGAAGTTACATCGAGGAAGGAGCTATCGGAGATCGTATTCTATGACAAATACGGTCACACGTGATTTTCAGATGTGGGCTCAACATCGTGCCTTGGCTCTCTACTAATGGTGAGCTTTACGATTTTGCTGCCTCGGACCTCGGTGATCACCAAGTGCAAATCACCATGCTTCACCCGCTCACCCTCCTCGGGGAGATGACCCAGAAGGCTTAAGGCGAAGCCAGCCACGGTCTCATAGTCCCCTGGCGGTATTTCCAGGCCAAGCTGCTCGTTGGCCTCATCGACGCGCATACTCCCGTCAACTTGGAACGCATGCTCAGAGACCACCTCAAACTCGGCTTCAGCCTCGACCAGCTCCTCACTGATCTCGCCCACGATCTCCTCAATTAACTGCTCCCTATTTACAATTCCTGCGGTGCCGCCATATTCATCAACCACTACCGCCATCAAGTAGCCGCCATCCCGCATCTCGGCGAAGAGCTCGCCCACTTTCTTGCTGCCGGGAACAAAATAGATGGGGCGGTAAAGTTCGTCAAGGGTGCTGTTGAGTTCCAGCCTGCCCTGGGCCTGGGCCAGCACCACGTCGCGGAGCGAGATCAAGCCAACAATGTTGTCGAAGGTTCCTTCATACATCGGGTAGCGGAGGGCCGGAGCCTGGGTATATTGGGCGAAGAAATCGGCCAGCGTTGCCTCTCGCTCAATAAAGACGACGTCAGAGCGAGGCGTCATCACCGCTCGGACTTGGCGCTCACTGAATTTGATCACTTTGCGCAGCATGTTGGCTTCCTCTTCTGCCACCACCCCTTCCTCTTCCCCCATTGCGATGATGGTGCTGAGCTCCTCCCTGCTCAGCAATGCTCGGGGCATGGGATGGCTGCCGGTAACCCGGGAGAATATGATCGCAATCCAGCTCAGCACCGTTACCAGAGGTGATAGCAACTTAGAGATCCAATCTACAGGCCTGCTGTAAACTAGGGCTAATCTCTCAGGGTGGCTTGCGGCAAATGTTTTGGGGACCACCTTGGCGAAGATCAGCAGTATGAACGCGATGGCGACAATCCCGACCGGTGTTCCTATGATATCGCCTAAGAAGGCCACAAACAGGATACCGCCCAGGAAAACGACAACGGTCTCGGTGAAGCTGACCCCGGTCAATACCGTGGACAGGAATCTCTCCGGGTGCTCCATGATCTTGGCCACGCGCTTGGCTCCAGGTGCGCCAGTGCTCTCCAAATGCTTAAGCCGGAACTTCTGTAAATTAACGAAGGCGATCTCAGCGCTGGCGAAGAAGGCAGAGATCAAAAGGAAGACGAAGGAAAGGGCCAGATACACAATGTGTAGGCTGCTCACAGCTAACTCCCTTCTCTAACTCCCATTGCTTGAACATCAGGGCAAAACCAAGTATAAGTAGGCGTCATTTTGGTGTCAAGATGCCGGGGAGATCATGGGGCTAAGTCGCTGCCCTGGTGGCCGATCGCTTCAATTCTTTCCTCACCTCTTCGAAAGTCATCACCTTGGCAAAGTGTTGATCTATCACATTTAGCGCTGCCTTCTGGCGCTCCTCTGTGAAAGTGGCGGTGAGGTCGGAGATGAGGAAGACCTTGAAATCGAGCATCATGGCATGGGCAATGGTTGTAGCAACGCAGACATCGGTGGCCGCGCCGCAAGCGATAATGCTATCTCGGCCCAACCCACGCAACAAGCGTTCCAGGATTGATGAGCCGGGGACTAAAGCGCTGTATCTGATCTTGGGCACCACGTAATCGCTCTGGGCGACATCGAGCTCTGGATAGAAATCAACCCCGATCTTGCCCTCTACGGCCCGCAATTCATGTTCCCCCGGGGGGCGAAAATCGCGCTTCAATCCGTCATCGGAGCCGTCTGGGCGACTGGTCTGGCGGATAAAGATCACAGGTATATTCAATCTGCGGCACATAGCGGTGAGCTCGTTTATCTTGGGCACTATCTCCCTGCCCCCGGCAACCGGGCGAGGAGCGCCGGGGTCGAAATATGCCCGCTGTATATCAATGACCAGAACCGCCGTTTTGCCTGGCTCGATCTGCCAATCGTCTTTGGGGAGCCTGATCTTCATGGCTTTTCCTCCTTGGCTTTAAGTGTAGGCAGCGTGAAGGCCGTTGTCAACAAAATTGTTGACAGGGTGGGGGAAGATGTTATAATAAGGGAAAGGTCGAACCTTTAAGCAAGCCCGGAGAGGCTGGCAAGGAGAGGCTGAATGTCAAATCTAAAGTCGAGCGAAATCCTCTAGCCTTAAGGGCGGAGGTTTTTTTATGCCTGAAAAAAAGATAATGTCGGAGCAAGAGATAACCCGGGCGCTTACCCGCCTCGCCCATGAGGTCATGGAGAAAAATAAACGTGCCAGGGGGCTTTTGTTCGTCGGGCTGCGCACCAGGGGGGTTCCTCTGGCCCAGCGCATAGCGGCGGCGATAAAGGAATTCGGGCAGGAGGATATCCCAGTGGGCGCCCTCGATATCAGCCTCTATCGAGATGATCTCTCGTCTCTGGGAGCTAAGACGGTGCTCCAACCCAGCGATATCCCCACGGACATCGAGGGCAAAAGGGTGATCCTGGTCGACGATGTCCTTTACACCGGACGTAGCACCCGAGCGGCCATGGACGCCATCGTGGACTTCGGGCGCCCAGAGCGCATCCAGCTTCTGGTGCTCATCGACCGCGGTCATCGTGAGCTGCCAATTAGACCCGATTATGTGGGCAAGAACATGCCGTCATCGAGGAAAGAGAGGGTTCAAGTGCGGCTCAAAGAGATCGATGGCCGCGATGAGGTGGTCGTTATCGATTTACAGGGTGAAAACTTAAGCGCAACAACCAAAGCCCCGGCCCCAAAGGAGGCAACATGAGTTTGCTTAATAGAAGCCTGGTCACAATAGATGATCTGTCAAACGAGGAAATCGAGGCGGTATTTTCCATAGCTGATGAAATGTCTGAGAGAATAGATGCGCAGAGTGGCATTTGTAAGGGCAAGATTCTGGCGACCTTGTTCTTTGAGCCAAGCACGCGGACGAGATTGTCCTTTGAGGCTGCGATGCACAGGTTAGGGGGTAGCGTAATATCTGCGGTAGAGATGGGGGTGACCTCGCTGTCCAAGGGCGAGAGCATCGCTGATATGGCAAGGGTAGTGGGACACTATGCGGATATCATCGCCATCAGGCATCCTTGGGAAGGAGCTGCCAAGGTAGTTGCCGACTACGCTGGCGTCCCTGTAATAAATGCTGGCGACGGGGGTCATGAACATCCAACCCAAACGTTGTGCGACCTTTACACCCTGGAGAAGGAGAGGCAAACCATCAAGGGGCTGAAGATTGCTCTATGGGGGGACTTGAAATACGGGCGAACGATACATTCACTAGCCTACGCGCTGGCTAGGCTCGGTGCAACCATCCATTTCCGTTCTGGCTCAGGTCTTGAGCTACCGGAGCATGTTAAAAGGAAACTAGCTACAGAATATCAAGGTAGTCTGAAAAGCTATGAGGATCTGAGCGATGAAATAAGACAAGGACTTTTCCCCCTGGACGCTATATACATAACGCCAAGTAGCCCACATCAACCTACGCTGATACCTGATATCAGTATTCGAGTCGACTTCAAGACGGGGGTAGATGCCCTTTATGTTACCAGGCTTCAGAAGGAAAGACATGCACCTACGGCAGAAGGACAAGAGTTGAGGAAGGACTACCCAGTGGTCGATAAAAAACTCCTCAAAGAAAAGGAGTTTAAGGAAACAACACTTGTTATGCACCCACTGCCCCGTGTCGATGAGCTTGCCTATGAGATGGATGCTGACCCGCGAAGTATGTACTTCAAACAGGCGGCACGGGGAGTGCCGATTAGAATGGCCCTGATAAGCCTCCTTTTAGGGGCTAAGGAGGTCGATATTGTTGAGAAGGAAGGATCAACCTTTGCTAAGAGTATTGACTATCCTGTTTATAAACGCAATTTTGGGGTCAGGTGCCAAAACCCAAACTGCGTGTCGGTGCAAGAAACTGAAACGCGGTATATTAAGCCTGAGTTCAAAATAGTGGGCCGCGACCCGTTGACGCTAAGATGTGTTTACTGTGAGCATGAGACCCAGCCCCAGTATATCGCCAGCTCAGAAAAGCATAAGAAATATCATAGCGCCACCAGTTTCGTCCTAAAGCAAATTAAACCGGAGCATTTGATCATTTTCGATTCAGAAATCGAAGCAGAGGCCCGGGGGTTTAGCCCTGGCCAGTACGTTGTTGTATCTGCTAACAGAGCGCGGAAGTGATGGCGAGCTTGCTGATCCATGGCGGGCGTATCATCGACCCCTCTCAGGGAATCGACCTCGTCGCTGACCTTCTCATCCGCGATGGCAAAGTGGCTTGGCTGGGACCGGGGAGCGAAGCCC
>CAZMKJ010000043.1:5445-8015 GCA_964567075.1 uncultured Dehalococcoidia bacterium | reverse complement strand
CTGGCCTCGGTGCGCTCTCCGGAGTAAGGGTGCTTTTATCTTCGGCAATTCTCACCTCCTTTCTTGCCCACTATTGCTCCGAGTTTATTATATAACACAAAATTAAGCTTCTGTCAATAGGACTTTAGTCCCAAGCTATCTGGGGAAATGGTCACAAGCTTTTTGGCGCTTCCCCTGCGCATCTTTACTATACATCTGGTGCCAATTCTCGGACTTCAAACACCTTGATGCGCTGGTGATAGGCAAAGCGGGCAGCCTCCTCGGTTAAAGCGGGGACGGCAAGCAGAACCCTGTCGGGAATGCCGCAATCATAGGCTTTGTCATCGAAGTCGAACACCTTTCCCAACCCTATTGGCTCGTCGGAAACCTCGATGCCAATGGCGATCCTCTGCACCAGGATGACATCGTCTCTGGTAGCCAAGAGGTCGAAGCTATGCTCCACCCCCGACCTCCCCCTCACCTTTGCCTTCTCCTTTACTTCATATCCGTAGCTCTGGAGATACTGGACGAGCTCTGACCTCGACTTGAACTGAGGAGGCCCTCGCTTTGCCTCAGCTTGTGGCGCTGGCTGGGGAGAAACGGCTCTAACTAACAAGCTCTCCACAGCCGCCGGTTGCATTATTCTTATCCTCTGCCTGTGGGCCAATTGGCTCGCCTCTCCTGTCACCTCGGAAATGGCAATCAATACCTTGTCATGGATCCCGGCATCATAGGTCTTATCATCGAAGTCAAATACCTCCTCCAAACCTACAGGTTTGGTGTCCGCCACCCTAATGCCAATGGCAATTTGATGGGTGACTATACCATCGTTCCTGGTAGCCAGGAGGTCGAAGGTATGCGCTGCCCCCGAACTTCCTTTCACTCTGGCGTTTTCAGTCACCTCATAGCCGCGGTCGCGGAGAAATTGGATCAGCTGTTGTTTCGGCTTGAGTTCAAATTGCAGCCTGCCTCTCTGCGCCTCTCTAAGGGCGTAGGAATAAACATTTAGCTCGGCGATTTTATCTCCAGGGGTGACCACGGAGCAGGCAAGGCATTTCCACCTTACTGCTGGCTGGGCAAATATATCGCCACAATCGCGACACTTGCACAAGATCCCCAAACTGCGGTAATCCTCACCCAGGGTGTGTAGCTCCTGCTTGCAATTGGGGCACATCAGCCTCCTTTTGATGAGCAGAAATTCCTCATCTGTGCCAGTATATTTGCACAGCGAGTGCTCTAACATCCTACCTCTAACGATGTCCGCTGAGCCACAATTGATGCAGCAATAAATGGGTCTCACGCTCACTGAATGGCAGTGAGGACAACGAAGGAGCTTATCGAAGAATTTTCTCTCCAGCACGCCTTCATCAGATAAGGAGTCCAGTAGCGATAGCACTTCCTTATCGGAGATGCCAAGAAATTGGCAGGCAGTGGGAAAGGAGAAGCCCAGCTCAGAAACAGAGTCAAACCGTGGTATTACCTCAGGGATATGTCCTTCGAGCATCGCCTCCAAGAGCTTAGCTGCCATTTTGTCTCGCATCTTGCCCCCCCTCTTGCTTCCCCCTTTTTTCCTTATATTAACTCAAACTGATATAATAATGTCAAGTCAAATATCCACCAGCCAAATGCTCATGGAAGTTTTGTATATAATTGGTTTTACCATCCTGGGCATGGCATTGGGCAGCTTCTTCAATGTGTGCATTGATAGGTTGCCCCGCGAGGAATCAATTCTAAATCCGCCATCTCATTGCGAGGCTTGCCATCATAGACTGGGGGCAAAAGACCTTGTCCCCATATTTAGCTATCTCTGGCTGAAAGGACGCTGCCGGTATTGCCACAAACCGATACCCAGAAGGTTGTTCTTGGTGGAGCTCGCCACCGCGGCTATATTCCCTCTTCTTTACCTGAGCTATGGCTTAACCTCAGAATTTGGGGTTCTGGCTTTCTATGTTTGTCTATTCCTCATCGTCTTTGTGATAGATGTGGAGCGAAGGCTTATTTTGAACAGGGTGGTTTACCCCGGGATGGCGCTGGCTTTGCTCATCGCCGGCGTTACGCCTCAACCGTGGTTGCTTGAGTGGGGGCAACCCGGAATCATCTCTTCTTTAGTCGGAGGAGGCATTGGTTTTGCCATTTTTCTCCTCATCGCCATCATCTCCAGAGGAGGGATGGGATGGGGGGATGTTAAGCTATGTGCTTTGATTGGCTTAGCCGTCGGCTTCCCCCTCGTCTTTATCGCTCTATTGATAGGGATTGTTTTGGGTGGTGTGGTCGCCCTGGCTTTGCTGGTGAGCAAAAGGAAGGGGAGGAGAGAGGCTATCCCCTTTGGTCCCTTCCTTTCCTTAGGCGCTGTAATCACCTTGATTTGGTGGGGGGAGCTATTGGGGTATTTTCTATAACTTGGCTGGACGGAGGCTCAGAGCCAACACATAGTGCTCTGCATGGTGTCTTATAAGGAATTGGGTTACCTCTTATTGTAGCTATGATGAAGGAGGAGGTAAGCGAAAAAAAGAGGCATGCATTTGCCTATTAACTAGTAGGAGGTTCACAGTGGATTAAAAGGCATTGTGCCAGGAGGCAATAACCGTAAA
>CAZMKJ010000043.1:0-5345 GCA_964567075.1 uncultured Dehalococcoidia bacterium | reverse complement strand
ATAGGAGGTGATTAATGGACGCTATAATCGGTACCGGTGATCTATCTAAGAGGCAGTATGGTATTGTTGCCGAGCGCGATGTATTTGTGCCCATGAGCGATGGCGTTAGTATAAACGTAGATGTGTTTCGCCCGGATGGTGATGGGAAATTTCCGGCCTTGCTGTCGATGTCCCCTTACTCCAAAGAGGTTCAATCGGATCGCATCTGGCCAAGTAGCAGCTCGGCAACCTTTGTCCGTGGGGCAATTAATACCCTCATAGAGGCGGGAAACACGGATTTCTTTGTCCGCCGGGGTTACGTGCATATCATTGGCTCTGCCCGCGGCACAGGGAAATCAGGGGGCGCATATCGGTTTATGTGCCCCAAGGAGATTAGGGACATATATGAGATTGTGGAATGGGCCGCTGCTCAACCTTGGTGCAATGGAAATGTGGGCATGCTGGGGGTCTCCTACTTTGCCTGGAATCAGCAGCCGGCCGCGGCACTGCAGCCACCACACCTTAAGGCCATCTGCCCCATTTTCGCAGCAACTGATTTCTACAGAGATGCGTGGTATCACGGCGGGATCTTGAACACGGTCTTCTTCAATTTCCTATTGTCTCTGCGTGCGCTTGATCTTAACGCACAGGAAATCGTGGCTCGGGGGGAACTCGGTGATGAGGCATTCGAGGAAGCAATCGCCAGGGCCTTGGCAGATAGGGATATTTGCGCCAACCCAGAGTTTGTTGACGCTCTGACAAATCCTGACGGGCTTGGAAATGGGAGTAGAGTGGACGTCCTCCTTCATCCTACAGATGGCCCTTACTGGTGGCAGCGTTCAGTAGTTGACTATGATGCCATTGCCATACCCGCCTATGTTGGTGCTGGTTGGTACACCTATTATCTACATTTGCCTGGGGCATTCCGTAGCTGGGCTAACCTGAAGGTGCCCAAAAAGATGGTCATCGGGCCCCCTATTCCCTTTGATCGACCTTTCTACCAGTACCACTGGGAGATACTGCGCTGGTATGACTATTGGCTCAAAGGAATAGATACTGGCATTATGGATGAGCCGGCGGTCAAGATCTGGGTCATGGGCGCCAACGAGTGGAAATTCGCCGCTGACTGGCCGGTGCCGGGCACAAGATGGATACCCTTCTTCCTTCACCATAACGGTATCCTATGCGAGATAGAGCCCTGGCCTGATGCGCCCAGTGATTCATTCAATTATTCCCCAAGCAAACGCGAGAGCCTCAAGTATTTTTCTCCGCCTCTGGTGGAGAACACGGAGGTCGTCGGCCCAATAGCGTTGCACCTTTATGCCTCCGCTAGGACCACGGAGGCAAATTTCTTCATCAGCCTATGGGACGTGGACCCGGAGGGCAATGAGGCCTTCCTGACCAGAGGCTGGCTCAAGGGTTCACATCGGGAGGTAGACCCGAAACGGTCTAAACCGTGGCAGCCATTCCACCCCCATACTAACCCACAGCCTCTGATCCCGGGTCAAGTTTATCAGTTCGCCATCGAGGTCATGCCCACAGCCAACCTGTTCAAGAGAGGCCATCGCATTTGCCTTAAAATCAGCTGCGCGGACGATGAGGAGCCGAAGACCCCCAGAGAGGTGTTTCATTTGGGTCATCTCTGGAGCCAGACGCCTACCACAGTCACGATATACCACGATGCCGACCGCCCCTCATATTTGCTCCTGCCAATTACCGGAGGCAATATTATCGGTACTTTTCTCTCTGGCGGTGAGTTAAGCGTGCGGAAAGAAGCATGAGAGATGGTGGGTTCTGCGGCAAAAGGAAATGAAGAAAGACGATAAGGGTTGACAAGGGGCGGAAAAGGGAGTATGCTCAAATTCGCTTGGGCCTTTAGGGAGATGTTTCTCTCCCATGGTGCCCAGCAGGATGCCCAAGCTGGAGCGGTGATCGAGGTCTTCGAGAGCCATGAGCTTGGCAAGGATATGGTGTTCATACCCTCAGCAACCATTGCTCAGCGGATTGGCAGGCTCTTTCCCACGATGTGTCCCTTGTTAACAAAGGAGTAGAATAAATGTCTGGCATTGTTTCCTATGGTGCATATGTTCCCCGTTGGAGGCTGGCCCGGCAGGCGATCGCCCCAGGATTGCGGGGCGAGAAGGCTATTGCCGGTCCAGATGAGGATAGTCTGACCATGGCCGTGGCTGCCACGTTGGACTGCCTGAATGGCCTGAATCGGGAGGAGGTCGATGCCCTTCTCTTCGCCTCGACCAGTGCTCCCTTCAAAGAAAAGCAGCTTTCCACCACCGTAGCCGCTGCCGCTGACCTGCGTCAGGACATCTTCACCGCCGATGTCGCCAATTCCCTTAAAGCGGGAACAGCTGCCTTGAAATTAGCTCTTGATGCCATCAAAGCTGGTTCGGCAAAACAAGCGCTGGTGACAGCGGCGGACTGCCGCCTGGGGGCTCCTGGCTCCGAATTCGAGCAAAGCTGCGGTGACGGCGCCGCTGCACTCCTCATTGGGCAGGAAAACGTTGCTGTGCATATAGAGGCCAGCCATTCCTTCTCTAATGAAATATTTGACACCTGGCGACTGGAGGATGACCTCTTCATCCGTTCCTGGGAAAGCCGCTTTGCACAAACAGAGGGATATCTCAAAGTTGTCCGGGAGGCCATCTCCACGGTAATGCAAAGAAATAGCTTGACTCCCAAGGACTTCGCTCGGCTGATCCTCTCTGCTCCCGATCCAAGAAGGGCCACCGAACTGGCCAGAGCACTGGGCTTTGACCCCTCCACTCAGCTTCAGCCCCTTCTTTTTGATGTTATGGGCAACACAGGAGCGGCTTATCCACTGATGTTGCTGGTAGCCGCTCTGGAGCAGGCAAAGCCAGGGGAGCGATTTCTGCTCGCCAGCTATGGAAACGGAAGCGATGTCTTTATCCTTCAAGTGACCGAGGAGATAGAGAAGGTTAGAGGCCATCGCGGGATAACAGACCATCTGGAGCCGAAGAGAGTGATTTCAGACTACGCCACTTACCTCAAATGGCGGGGGCTGGTGAAGATGGCAGAACCTCGTGTTACCCATACTATAACCTATCCCTCCGCCCCCTCGATCTGGAGAGAGCGCAATCGCATCTTCGCCCTGCACGGAGCTAAATGCAAGACTTGTGGCACAGTTCAGTATCCTCCACAACGGATATGTGCTAAATGCCAGACCAAGGACAACTTTGAAGAGGTCAGGCTCTCCGATAAGAAAGGCCGCATTTTCTCCTTCTCCCAAGACCCTCTGACTGGCTCGCTCCAGGGCCTGGTCAATTTTGAAGATGGGGGGAGAATAGCCTGCTACCTAAGCGACGCTGGATTCGAGGAATTGGAAATAGGGCAGCCGGTGGAGATGAGTTTTAGGAAGCTGGAGCTGCTTCGCAGTGATGGCATTCCGGTCTATTTCTGGAAAGCCATTCCAGTGAGAGCTTAACCGCCAAGGAGGCCGAAAATGCCGGGGATTAAGGATAAAGTAGCCATAATTGGTATGGGCTGTACCAACTTTGGGGAGCACTGGGATAAGGATGTCAAAGACCTAATAGTAGAGGCTTGTTACGAGGCCTTTGAGGATGCTGGGATTGAGCCCAGGGATATTCAGGCCGCCTGGTGGTCAACTATGCAGTCAGGTCATCTGGGACGCAGCCTGGCCTATCCTCTCAAGCTGAAATACATTCCTATCACCAGGGTAGAAAACAGGTGTGCCGGAGCTCACGATGCCTTCATCAATGCCTGTTATGCGGTGGCGGCGGGTGCTTTCGACCTCGTCCTCGTCTGTGGTGCCGAGAAATTGAAAGACACAGGGGTAGCTGTTGCCGGAATGGACCCCACTATCCTCTACGGCACTCGGGTGGAACCACTGTACGTGCCGCCGACAGCTTTTGCTCAGCTAGCCAGACGATACTTCCACCACTATGGTATAAGTTACGAAGAAGGCAAGAGGCTTCTGTCCATGATCGCAGTGAAAAATCATCACAATGGCAGCCTCACCCCCAAAGCCCAGTTCCGACAAGAGATCACCCTGGAGCAGGCGATAAATGCCCCCATGGTCTCCCCACCCCTGGGCCTTCTCGACTGCTGTGGCATAAGTGATGGGTCAGCGGCGGCGATCATCACTCGGGCGGAACTGGCTCGAAATTTCCGCGACGACTACATTCTGGTAAAGGGAGCAGGGATGAGCTGTGCCTATTATTATCAGGCCCAGGTCGAGGATGACTTGCCCTTAATCTCCCTCGAGGAGAATGTTCGGGCGTCCAGAATGGCCTACCAGGAAGCAGGAATAAAGGACCCTCGCCAGGAGATAGACCTGGCCATAGTACACGATTGCTTCACCATTACCGAACTTGTAATCTATGAAGACCTTGGCTTCAGCCCCCGGGGCAGGGCTAAGGAGGATATCGAAGCAGGCACCTTCACCTTAGAGGGTGAGCTCCCGGTCAATACCGACGGAGGGCTTAAATGCTTCGGCCACCCTGTTGGCGCCAGCGGACTCCGGATGATGTATGAAATATACAAGCAGCTTCAGGGCAAGGCCGGTCCACGTCAGGTGAAGGATGCCAAGATAGGGCTGGCCAACACTCTGGGTGGCACCCCGGTTGAGGGCGCTACCGCTGCCGTCATTATCCTGGGGCGCAGGGATTGATACCAGGGCATTATTTGGCACAAAAAGGCAAGCTATTCTCGACTTTTTAATTGCTCGATTGCGGGCTTTGCTTGAAGGCAGTATAATTTAGTGCCTCGCCCGGCAAGGCGGCAGTCGGGATGACCCTCAATAGGAACGACCCTTCTCCTGCCAAACCTTTCTCAGCCCGAAATCCTCGGCAATCACCTTATAGCAGTTGTAGCCAGGACAGCCGCGGACGCCACCTCCATCGTGTGCTCCCGCTGAGGAATAATACATGTTCTGCACCGGCATCCTGTAGCCTGAGAGCTCGGGGATGGGACGGAATCGGCCTGCTTGAGATGCAATGTGATCCCCCACCGCCCAGTTCCCCTCCCGCATATTCAGATTTCTTCTCTCCACATCATACGGGGTATGATCGAAGATGGCGATGATCTTGTCCTGGGTCATATTGGGTGCATACCACTGCCACTGCCTGATCATCTCCTCACTCCACTTGGTCTTCGCCTCCAGCCATTGCTTCTCGGTGAAAAATCGAGCCGGGCAAGCATAATCCTCCACCATGGCATTATGCTTCCCTGGCGCTGCCTTGCATGGCACCCAACGAGTGTCCTCCCAGATGTTGAAGCCTATGTATTTCCCCATTCCATAGACCCGGATCTCAGCCTTCCATTTTGAGGCCAGATAATCTGGGTCTTTCACCGTGAGCGTCTTGCTCGGACAC
>CAZMKJ010000042.1:0-8780 GCA_964567075.1 uncultured Dehalococcoidia bacterium | reverse complement strand
AACCACGGAGCCCGCTCCTCCGCCATCAATGGTGGTCACATCAGCACCAGCTCCCAAGACCTGCACCCCGTCCTTCAGGACGATGTTCTCCGTGTAGTAGCCAGCGGCGACGTGCACTATCCCCGGTGATGCCACAGCATCAATGCCGTCCTGGATGTTGGCGAAGGCATCGGTGCCAAAGATGTGTCCATCCACTGGGTCGCCGGGGTTAGAACCTGCCCAGTCATCATCTACCCAAACTTCAGCAGGGGCTGCCGCTGCTGGTTTTGGCATAAGGAACACTGCCGCCAGCGAGAAGACCAAGGCAAGAACTAAGACTGGCGAGACTATTCTGAGCAGCTTTCCCTTCATCATCTCCGTATCACGCCCTTTCGATCACAATTTACATATACGAATGAGAGTATCATGTATGACTCAAACTATCGTAGAATTTCCTCCCTGTCAATGGTGATATCCTGCCATTGACCTATCGTAGAATCTCCTCTTTTTCAATAGTGACATCTTGCCATTGACATTGTTAGAACATATGTGCTACTATCTGGCTGAGATGCTCAACGGGTTGGTTATCGCTCAATATCTGCTCACCGCAGTGAGCAGTGGCTTTAATGCCGGCTATTTTTTGACTTATCGCTCTGATGAGAGAAAGCACCGTGTTGGGGCTGCGGTATTAGCCATCCTAAGCCTGGCCCTTTTCATCGAAAGCTCTTATTTCGGCACCTTCGCTCTGTTTCAGGGCGAGGTCTGGGCTTATCGCTTTTTCTTGGCGCCAGAGCACTGGTTTCTGGCCCATCTTTTCCTTTGCTTGAGCTCGCTGCTGATCACCATTTTGATCTTACGGCAACTAAGGCGCAGGGGAAACGACTAAGGAGGAGATTATGTCCGTCTTATCGTGGGCTCTGGGAGAGGGTCACTGGGAGCTGGCGGCGCTGTGCCTGCTTCTGGGCATGGTTGAGGTCATCTCCCAGCTCTCTCCCGATGCAGTGGAAGGGATAATCGAGGTCCTTGATGGCAAGAAAGGCTAAGAAAAAAGCCGCCGAGGCGTTTTATGCTCAGGCACTGAGCCAGGCGGAACAGGTGGAGCTTCGCCAGGCGTGGGATGTCGAGGGCCTGGATGAGGAGATTGCTCTGCTCCGGCTCAGGCTTAAGCAGATGCTGCGCGAGCACCCGGAGAATATGCCCTTGCTGTTGCGGGCG
Organism: uncultured Dehalococcoidia bacterium; assembly: GCA_964567075.1. Classification (GTDB taxonomy): domain Bacteria; phylum Chloroflexota; class Dehalococcoidia; order SZUA-161; family JAUWZY01; genus JAUWZY01. The sequence goes on along the minus strand of CAZMKJ010000042.1, from coordinate 7,586 downwards.
ATAGAGCTTCTGGTGAAGGCTGTGGGCGCAAGATATCGGCTGTCTAAAGATGCCAAGGATAACCTGACTGATGCCATCACCGGGGTGCTCAAAGGGGTCGGTGGCGCTATGTTGCCAGAGGTGCTAACGCATTTTTGGGGCTAAGGGAAATGGCAATTCGACATCAGCTGAGGCCATATCAGGTTGAGGTCGGGAAAGCGGTCTTGGAGAGCGTATTCAGCGGCAAGGGATTAACCTTCTCGGTGGAGCTGGCGCGGCAGGGGGGCAAGAACGAGCTCTCGGCACAGCTTGAGGTGCTGCTGCTCACCCTGTTCATGGGTCTGGGCGGCAATGCCATAAAGTGCGCCCCAACATTCAAGCCGCAGACTATCATCAGCATGATGCGGCTTAAGGAGAGGCTCAATGATGCCGGTTTCTCCGGCTTTTGGATCCCGGAGCATGGCTACATAGTGCGGCTGGGGAAGGCGCGCCAGATCTTCCTCAGCGCTGATAACTCAGCAAATGTGGTCGGAGCTACCGCCCATATCCTGCTCGAGGTCGATGAAAGCCAGGATGTGTCCAAGGAGAAGTATACCAAGGAGTTCAAGCCTATGGGGGCGGCAACCAATGTGACCACGGTGCTCTATGGTACCGCCTGGGATGATGCCACGCTGCTGGAGGAGGTGAAGCAGCTCAATTTGGAGTTGGAGCGGAAGGACGGAATTAAGCGCCATTTTCGCTATGACTGGCAAGAGGTGGCCCACTATAACCCTGATTATCTGCGCTATGTCGAGGGCGAAAAGGAGCGGCTGGGGGAAAGCCATCCCTTATTTTTGACCCAGTATTGCTTAAAGCCGCTTCGGGGTGGGGGTCGGTTCTTAACCTCGAGCCAGAGAGCGCAGCTCCAGGGGGATCATCCTCGTCGCCACCAGCCGGCTGAAAAAGGGGTCTATGTCGCTGGCATCGACTTAGCTGGAGAGGCTGAGGAGGGGGAGGATGCCGCGCTCAGGGCGCTAAAGCCGAGGCAGGATTCCACGGTGGTAACCATCGGCGAACTCGATTTCTCCGTTGTCAGTGAGGTGGTGCCACTGCCGCGGGTCGATGTCGTGGAGCATTATTGGTGGACGGGGAGAGCTCATGCCAGCCTCTACCCTCAGCTTTTTGACCTGTTGAAGAATGTGTGGCGGGCAAAACGAGTGGTTGTTGATGCCACCGGTGTCGGCGCCGGGGTGGCAAGCTTTCTGTCCTCGGCATTGGGCGGCTCGGTGGTCACGCCTTTCCAATTCAGCCAACAGAGCAAGTCCAGGCTTGGCTTTGCCCTTTTGGCGGCGATAAATTCGGGAAGGGTCAAGATGTATGCCCAGGATGGCTCAGAGGAATACCAGGAGTTCTGGCGCGAGATGGAGCGAGCCAAAAGCAACTTTAGAGCAAATCAGACGATGAATTTCTATGTCGACCCCAGCGAGGGCCATGACGACTTCTTGATGAGCTTGGCGCTCTTGGTGGAAGCAGCAAAATATACACCACGGGGCGCTAAAGGTTTTTTACGGAGTGGAGCCCGAGCCAACCAGGGCTTGTAAAGGCGGGAAGGCGATTATCAGCCTGCCCGCGTCCTTCTGCTTATGAAGTAAGAGATGAGCCCTCCAGCGACGAATGCTCCCATCGCTATGCCCGCGATAGCACAGCCAGAAAGCCCACCGCAGCCTGCCGGCACAGTTACAGTCTCATATTTTATGGTGTAATAATCCTTGTTTCCATTCTCATTTGTAGAGTGGCCGGTGACTATTATATTGTCCTCGGAATCAACAGCCACACCCATCGCCTCATCGTCATAACCGTTGTCATAGGTCGCACTCGCTATTTCATTGCCATCCTTATCGTATATTATGGTGTAGTAATTATAATCAGTTGAGCCATTGGAGGAGTAGCCGGTTACTATCACATTATCCGCAGAATCAACAGCCAAACCCATGGGCCAATTAGCGTAACCGTTCTCATAGGTTTTGCTCCATATTTCCTTGCCATTGTGGTCATATTTTATGGTGTGGTAATCCCAGAAATTAGCATAGGTAAAATAGGGTTGGGATGTGCCGGTGACTATTATGTTGTCCTCGGAATCAACAGCCACACGGTGACCCTCATTATCGCCTCCACCGCCATAGGTTACAAGCCAGATCTGGGTGCCATTCGCTCCATTGTATTTAATGGTGTGCCAATAGCCAAGAGGGTAGCCAGCTTGGCCGGTGACTATCACATTATCCTCGGAATCAACAGCGACACCAAAAGCCTCATTCCCGCCGGTGGGATTGTTCCATATCTCAGTGCCATTCTGGTTGTATTTTATGGTGAGGTAGGAAGAGCTGTCACCCCCGCGAGAATCGCCTGTGACTATTATATTGTCCTGTGAGTCGACAGCCACACCCATCGCCCAGTCCGGATTTCCATCGTCATAGGCTTCGCTCCATATTTCATTGCCATCCTTGTCGTATTTTATGGTGTAGTAATCATAATCGCCTGTGATGTTGGAATAGCCGGTGACGATGACATTGTCATTGGAATCAACAGCCACACCGTGAGCCTCATCGTTATAACCACCGTCATAGGATTTGTTCCATATTTCATTGCCATCCTGGTCATATTTTATGGTGTAATAATCGGTATTCCCGGTCTCGTTTGCGGTGTAACCGGTGACTATTACATTGTCCTCAGAATCAACAGCTACATCAAAAGCCCAATCACCATAACCACTGTCATAGGCTTTATGCCATAGCTCAACGAGCTCAACTTCCCCTGCTGCCAGGGCAGGTGTGGCGAGCAGGGCCATCACCAAGGAGAGCACCAGGGCTAAAGCTGCCAGTGGTGCGAGCACATAACTCACCGATTTAATATTTCTCATCACTTTTGTTAATACGCAGTCAATATAGCATGATAGAAAGTCCTGTCAAGCTTTTTAAGTTTTTAGGCTTCACTTGGCTTGCGTCCCAATTTTTGCAAAAGTGACAAAATCCCCTTGACGGTGTGGAACATATGTTCTATTATGGGCTTGAGATGGAGGATCTACTTTCTGAGGAACATGAGTATCGTGATCAGGGCTGCGACCTTTTCCCTTCTTGCCTTAACTGTCCTCTTCCCCGCTGCCGCTACGACGAAGGTGGTGGCAGGACGGTGACCAATGAGCTGCGTGATGGGGAGGTGTTGAGACTCAAAGCCGAGGGCAAAGGCGTGAATGAACTGGCAGGGCTATTTGGAGTTTCCAAGCGAACGGTACATCGCATCTTAAGGAGGGCTCGTGGAGGATAATCTGACGATAACCCAGCAGATTGGGCGCATGGATTGGGAGCGGCTCAAGGCTTATCGGGAGAACCTCGATTTCTATAACGGGGTGCAGTGGCAGGGCTACGCCCGGCGCCGAGAGCGCAGGCTGACTTTCAACTATGCCAAGGTATTCATCGATAAGGTCGCCTCTTACTTAATGAGCGGGCTCAACTTCGTCATGGAGCCACTCGATGGCTCGCCCGAGGCCAGGGAGGGAGCAAGCAGGGCGGAACAAACCCTATTTCGGGTATATGAGGAGAACAATCTGGAGCAGTTAGACTTCGATACCGAGCTTGATGCCGCTATCTTGGGCGATGGCTGCTTTAAGGTAACCTGGGATGACCAAGAGAGGCGAGTTCAGGTCACATCTCCCGATGTTCAGGGGCTGTTCGTTTGGTGGCTGGGGGACAATGTCGCCCGGGTGTGGCGAGTTGCCAGTCGCTATCGGCTTTCTGCCGATGAGGTGGACTATCTTTATGGCGTGAAGAGGGGCAAAGAAACCACGGTGGTCGAGGTGTGGACGGCCGAGGATTTCGAGCTCTGGCTCGATAACGAGCTCTGGGAGCAAAGAGCAAATCCCTATGGATTTATCCCCTTTGTCATCTATCCCAATCTCAGGGAGCCAAAGAAGTTCTGGGGGGTTTCTGATATCCCGCCGCTCATCGAGGCGGCACGGGAGCTCAATCGGGCCCTATCTCAGCTTTCCCTGATCCTTGAGCTTTCCGGGAATCCCATCGCCGTTTTGGAGAATATCGAGGAGGCTCAAGACATCGCGGTGCAGCCAGGAGCAGTCTGGACCCTCCCCGAGAAAGCCAGGGCCTATCTTTTGGATCTGCTTCAGGGAGGCGGCATCAAGCTCCATGTTGACTACATCGACCTGCTCTATCGGGCGCTTCATGACCTCTCAGAAGCGCCGCGCACTGCCTTCGGCGACAACCGACAGGGGCTCTCCGGGATTGCCTTGGAGATGGAGCTGTACCCGCTGTTGCAGAAGGTGAAGAGGAAGAGGCTGATCCGAACTGCAGCCTATAAGCGGCGCAATGAGATGATCCTCAAGATCTGGGAGCAGATGACCGGGGAGAGATTCGGTCCCTGTCGTGCCCGCATCATCTGGGGTGTGGTGCTGCCTCAGGATCGGGGGCGCGAGGTGCGAGACGAGGAGATATTGGTCGCCTCCGGGATTCATAGCCGGAGGCGGGCTATGGAGAACCTCGGCGTGCAAGACCCTGAAGCCGAATTCAGCCGCTGGCTGGAGGAGAAAAAGCTGCAGCAAAGCCTGAGGCCAGAATCTGACTGAGCGGCATGATAACGGTGACAAAATCCCCTTGACAGTGTAGAACATATGTGCTAACTTGGGGTGGAGATCAGAAAAGGGAGGTGAGCAATGAATGAGGAGGTCGAGACTGTGGAGCAAAGCCAAGGCGAGGCGCAAGAGCTTGAGGAGGTAGTGAACCAGCTCAAAGAGCAGTTGGCCAGCCGAGAGCAAGAGCTTGTCTCTCTCAAGGAGCAACTGGCGCTCAGCGTGGCCGAATACCGCACCTTGGTGCTGGCTGGGGTCCCTGAGATCCCGGAAGAGCTGGTGCAAGGGAGCACGGTAGAGGAAATCAATGCCGCGCTGACTAAGGCTCAGGAGATGGTGGAGAGGGTGACAAGTCAAATCGAGGCGCAAAGAGCCAAGGAGCGGGTCCCTGCCGGGGCGCCAGCGAGGATGCCACCGGACCTCTCAGCGCTATCTCCCAGGGATAAGATCGCCTACGCTTTGACCAAGAGTAAATAAAAAGGAGGTTAGAAAATGGCACTTACATTGGCAGAGGCAGCAAAGCTTTCCAACGATATCTTGCTCATCGGGGTTATCGAGACCATTGTCTACGAGAGCCCGGTGCTCCAGGTACTCCCCTTCATCGAGATCGTGGGCAACGGGCTGACCTATAACCAGGAGAATACGGCACCAACTGTCCAGTTCTATGATGTCGGCGATGACTGGGTGGAATCGACCCCAAGCTTCACCCAGCAGACAGCCACGCTGAAGATCTTGGGCGGTGACGCTGATGTCGATAACTTCCTCGCCGCCACCAGAAGCAATATCCAGGACCTGGAAGCAGCTGTAGTCCAGCTCAAGGCTAAGGCGGTGCAGCAGAAGTTCGATGACACCTTCGTCAACGGCGATACCACGGTGGACACCAAGGCCTTTGACGGCATTGACAAGCTCTGCGACGCAGGGCAGACGGTGAGCATGGGGGCAAATGGCGGCACGCTGACCTTGGACAAGCTCGATGAGCTCATCGACAAGATCAAGCGCGGCAAGCCTGAGATGCTGCTCATGAGCCGGAGGTCACGAAGAAAGCTCACTGCCCTGGCGAGAACCAGCAACATCTTTGAGACCGACCGCAACCAATTCGGGCAGATGGTGCAGTATTATGACGGTATCCCCATCGGGGTCAACGATTGGATCCCAGATGATAAGACAGTGGGCACCAGCAACGATTGCTCCACCATCTACGCTGTTCAGTTCGGCGAGGGGGCGCTGGCTGGGCTCACCGCTCCCGGCGGGCTTCAGGCGGAAAGGATCGGCAGCCTCGAGGCTAAGGATGCCACCAGGACCAGGGTTAAGTGGTATGTGTCGCTGGCCCTGTTCAGCACTCTGAAGTCGGCTAAGCTCATCGGGGTTCGTGACTAAGCTAAGCAGGAGGCTTTTTAAATGGTGGACTCAAGCTTTGCTTGAGAACAGGTCGGAGAAGAGAAGTTACCCAGGGCTTTAAAGGAGAAGCGAATGAATCTCGCCGAGATGAGAACCAGGGTGCGCCGTGATCTGCATGATGAAGACTCAGATAACTACCGCTGGACGGATAACGAGCTGGACCGCCATATCGACCATGCAGTGCGAGAGCTGAGCCTTTCCCTGCCGCTTGAGGCAAAGGCGGATCTGACTACCACTGCCGGCAGCCGAGAGCTATCGATATCAAGCCTTTCCGATGTGGTGGTCATTGAGGCTGTAGAATACCCTGTGGCCAAATATCCGCCAAGCTACGTCCGCTTTAGCGTCTGGGCTGATACCCTGACCCTTCTTGTGGATCAGGTGCCAGCTGGCGGTGAAGAGGTTGATATCTATTACGGCAAGCTCCATACCTTAGATGCCGATGGCTGCACCATCCCCACCCCGGTTGAGGATTTGGTAGCAATAGGGGCTGCTGGTTATGCCGCTATGGAGTGGGCCAGCTTCGCCACCAATCGGGTCAATGTGGGCGGAGATGAGACCTGGCGCAATTACCTCACTTGGGGACAGGATAGGTTAGCTGCCTTTATGCAGGGGCTGGCAAAGCACAGCCGAAAGAATACAGTGCGGCTCCGCCGCCTTTATCGTCCTTATCAGCCCAAGGAGTCACAGAGCACCGACTGGGGCCCATAAAAGGGGGTGATGCTGATGGTGGTAACTGTGGACAAGATTCGAAACGGGATGCCTAAATTAAAGCAGGGCTTGCCTAAAGAGGCCTTTGCCATTGTGGGCGACCCCAATGATCCCGAGACCTGGAAGCTACCGCATCACAGCAGAGCCATCTTTAGGGCGCTGGCTGGGAAGCTTGCCATCGAAAGCACTGTGGATTGGGATCGGATGCCGGCGGCAGTCGCTGCCCTATCTCCTGGGGGCTATCGGGGGCAGCGGGTTGAGGCCACTCTGGGACAGATCCTCCGTGCCGCCCGCCACCTCGCTGCCCACTATCGGAAGGCGGGAAAGAACCTGCCCCAAACCTTAGTCGCCTTGATCGGGTGATGTGATGAGGACTCTGTCGGATACCTTGCTTGCGGCGCAGAGGAGCAAGTCAGGTCTGCCTTACGTCAAGGTGCAGGTGAGCAATCGGGTGGCTGGCATTACCAGACTTGACTGGGAGCGCCTTTATCAGGGCTCTGAGCCCGACTGCTTTCACGCTGCTGCTATGCCAGGAGACGGCAGCCTGATCCGCCTTAGAGTTGCCAGCCCTGGCGGAGCACTTTACCGCCAGCGGGTGACCAGCCCGGGTCCAGAAAGCGATTTCTCCCCATGGACAGAGTGGGAAGGAGCGGGTGGGGCTTGGTTATCAGGATATGGCTACCGAAAGCAGATAACCATCGAGGGCTCAACTGCGGGGGCACAGACGGACTATCAGATGAAGCTGATAGTCCATAAGGGTTCTGGCAGTGACTCTGGTGACGATGTTTACTTGAACAACCACTGCCGGGATGACTTCAATGATGTGCGCTTCACCAAATCTGACGGCGAAACGGAGCTCGACCACTGGCGGGAGAGGTATGTCTCT
>CAZMKJ010000041.1:0-8835 GCA_964567075.1 uncultured Dehalococcoidia bacterium | reverse complement strand
TCGGGGCGAGAGGATTTGAACCTCCGACCTCATGGTCCCAAACCATGCGCGCTAACCACTGCGCTACGCCCCGAGACTTGAAGCTAAAATCTTGCGCTTTACCTATCTCTTCTCGAATTTCTTACATTTGCTGGCATCCGTCTCAGCTGTTACCTTTGTGGCTCCGCACCTTTTGCCCATGCATCTGAATCCTTTCCCTTTTGGGTCGGACACAAACAGCTTACACTCCCCACACGTTGACATTTCATCCTCCTTCACACTCGTTGCCCGGAAGGCCACCACTCCATCTGCAATAGCCTGAGCAAAAGCCCGCGAAGTAGCTGCTCTTTCCGTTATCTCCGCCTCTCCATCTTTTTTGCTTTGCCCGTCTTGGGCTTGTCGCTGTCTGCCTTGGCTCGCCTCTCCTTAAGGCGTCCCTTGATACGGAACCACGATGGAGTGCGATAACCTTTCATGGCAACCTTTGACTATATTATCTACCTTAGAGGCTAATTACTTCCCTGCCTCCCCCCCGACCTGGTGAGCAGCTTCCGCTTACGAGCTGAAAGCACAAGTAGTAATCCCAGCACCACCGTCACCCAAGCTATGCCCTCGTGGTGCCAGAGGCTGAGCATCTGCCCCCATTCCCATCGATGATACATGATGATCTGGGCCAAGGCAACACCGATGCCAATACAAATCAGGATAATGCCGATTGTTTTCCTTATCACTCTCCGGATGCCCCATTCGACGTGCTACCTATCGCCCGCCCAGCACCTTGGCCATCAACTGGCACACCGCTTAAGTAACTTATGCCACTCTCGATCAACCCATGCCTGAAGCTCGGCGACAACCTCGCTATTCTCGGGGCGAAGCAGGTGTGCAAACCTGCCCTGAGTTTTGAGCCAGTCGGTAACCGGTCTCTTCTCCGCTGGCGTCGCGGTCAGTCTGCAGTCGCCGTTCTCGATCTCGAAAAGCGGCCACATACAGGTTTCGGTAGCCAGCCGGGAGATGGCTATGCTCTCGCTCGGCTCATAGCGCCAGCCTCGGGGACAAGGACTTAACACGTTGATAAAGGAAGGACCATCGACCGCGGCCGCTTTCTGGGCCTTGGCCATCAGGTCGCGCCAAGCATGGGGCGCTGCCTGCGCAACATAGGGGATGTCGTGGGCTGCGATTATCGCAGTGAGGTCTTTACGATGCTGTATTTTCCCCGGGATGACTTCCCCCACCGGGGTAGTGGTGGTCCAAGCGCCGAAAGGGGTAGCGCTGCTGCGCTGAATCCCAGTGTTCATATAAGCCTCATTATTGAGGCAAACATAGATGAATCTATGGCCCCGCTCTAAAGCCCCACTTATGAATTGAAGCCCGATATCATAAGTAGCCCCGTCACCAGCAAAAGCGATCAATCTGATATCTTGCTCCCTGATTTTGCCCTTTTTGCTCAGAACATGATAAGCTGCTTCGACGCCGGATAAGACCGAGGCTACATTCTCGAAGGCGACATGAATCCAGGGGACACGCCATGAGGTGAAGGGATAGGGCGAGGTTATGATCTCCAGACAGCCGGTGGGACTCGCTACCACCACCGGCTTATCGATGGCGTGCAACACCTCACGCACTATGATTGGCTCGGCACAGCCGAGGCAGGCTCGATGCCCCGGTGCCAAAGAGTCCTCTTGGTCACAAAGGTCACTCAATCTTAACGCCATCACTGTCTCCTCGTTTGAAACAATACCAGCTCAGCCTTCTCTATTTTCCCGGTGTAAGGGATTAGCTCAAACGCCAATGCCGCAAGTCCTACTCACGCAACCCCAGATAGCGAAAAACAGGCTCGGCGTCCCCACTGGCCGCGATCTGGAGCAGGTCGCGGTAAACCTGGCAAAACTCAGCGGGCACCGTATCTCGCCCTCCCAAGCCATAGATATAATTGACCAGCTTCGGCGAGACACCGCGGCGAGATAGAGCAGTGCAAACCTCGACAAAAACAGGACTGCCCTCGCCGCCAAAGCAGCTTGAGCGCTCTAACACAGCCACTGCCTCTCTTCCTCGAAGCGCCTCAGCCACGGCAGCGCCGGGGAAGGGACGAAAACTGCGAATTTTGAGCATCCCCGCCTTGATCCCAGCGTGGCGCATGTCGTCCACGGCAACCCTAACCGCCCCGGCCCCAGAGCCAATGATAACAATGGCAACCTCGGCATCATCGAGCAGATAAGGCTCGACCAGTCCATAGCGGCGGCCAGTGAGCTTGCCAAATTCCTCACCGATTTCTGAGATGACCCTCAGCGCATTTTCCATCCCCTGCCACTGCTGGCGCCTGTGCTCGAAGAAGTAGTCCCAATGATCGAAGGCACCAACGGTGACGGGATGGCCTATATCGAGCAAGGGATAAGCAGGCTTATACTCGCCCACGAACTCACGCACTGCCTCATCGGGCAGGATTTCAACTCGACCTACGGTGTGACCCAAGACGAAGCCAGCCAGCCCGTGCATCACGGGGAGCATGATATCAGGATGCTCGGCGATGCGCAGCACCTGGACGGCGTTGTCGTAAACCTCCTGATGGTTTTCGCCGTAGAGCTGGACCCAGCCGGCATCGCGACAGCCCATCATGTCTGTTTGGTCGGTGAGGATGTTTAGTGGCGCCGATAACGAGCGGTTGACCACAGCCATAACAATGGGCAGGCGCATTCCCGAGGCACACCACAGCATCTCCCACATTAAGGCTAAGCCTGCGCCGCAGGTTGCCGTCATGGCTCGGGCCCCGGCAGCAGATGCCCCTATGCAGGCGCTCATGGCGGCATGTTCGCTCTCCACGGCAATGAACTCGGTATCGACCAGACCATCGGCGACGAACCCGCTGAAGGTCTGCACGATCTCGGTCTGCGGGGTTATCGGGTAGGCAGCGACGACATCCGGGTTTATCTGCCGCATAGCCTCCGCGACCACCATGTCGCCTTCAAGGGCCATTGCCTTACCGACTACATATCGAGTTGTCATAGCGTCGCCTCTTACTCCTTGCACTCCTCAACCATAGTGATTGCCTGCTGCGGGCATTCCCTGGCGCAGATGCCACAGCCCTTGCAATGTTTCAAATCAATGCCCATTATCCTGCTGTTTTCGACCATTATACTGCCATCAGGGCAATAAATCCAGCAGTCCAGGCAATAGTTGCACTTGGCCATATCGATAACCGGGTAAACAGCACGCCAGGTCCCGGTCTCATATGCCACCGAGCTGCCGGGCTGGAAAATAAGAGCGCCGGCCGTTATCTCACGCCATCCCTTTTCCATCAACCGCCCTCCTTGCCATGGTTAGCCACCTTGAGTGTTCTGATAGGCCCATTCCAGCGCATTCACATTTGCCGCCACAATCTCTTGTTTCATAGTGGCGCTAAGCTTTATTCTGAACTCATTGATCAAGCTCTCCTTGGCCACGATCCCGGTGGCTCGGGCCAGGGCACCAAGCATCGGGGTATTGGGCAAATTGCGCCCCATAAGCTCCATAGCGATGCCGGTGGCATCAACAGTATATATTTTCCCCTTATAACCCAACTGGGCGCGCACCTCAGCCGGAGATAAGGTGCTATTGACGATAAGCATCCCGTCATCCTTCAAGCCCTCGGTGACGTCGATAACGCCAAGGAGTGTGGGGTCAAGCAACACCACCACATCGGGCTCGGTGATCTGGCAATAAGGCCTGATCGGCACTGTGCTGATGCGGGTAAAGGCCCTGATCGGGGCTCCCATTCGCTCGGCACCGTAGTCAGGCATTCCCTGGAAGTATTTGCCCTCCTCCAGAGCTGTTTCCGCCAACAGCTTGCTTGCCGTCACCGCCCCCTGTCCGCCACGACCATGCCACCTGATTTCAATAGTCTCCTTGTCCACCGCCGTTCCTCCTAAATCATTTGCCTTGCCTGGAGAGAAAATCATCGACTGTGAGGTCGAGGAAGCAAACGCCATCGGTTTCCCTTGGAATTTTAGCCGTGGGGCAGATGGGGAAGCACTCCCGGCAACTCATGCAGGTTCTTGATGCTATCTCGGGGAGGAAAACAATCTGTCGGGATATGCCCCTGCCGGCGAAGCCGATGGCATTCGCCTTTTTCACCTCGGCACAGTAACGCATGCACAAGCCACAAAGGATGCAGAGGTTAGCCTCGGCCTCAAATCTTGTCCCCTCCACCCCATACTGGGCGGCGAGGTCCTCAATGACCTTTGTCCTTGGGGCAACAGCCAGCATAAACTCTATCAGCATCCTCCGAATCTTGATCACCCGCGGAGAGTCTGTCTTCACTATCAGCCCTTCCTCCACAGGGGAGACACAGGCAGCAACTACTCGCGACCTTCCATTCCTGATAATCTCCACACTGCAAATTCGGCAGCCGCCATAAGGGACTACCTGCTCATGATAGCAGAGGGTGGGGATTTCGATTCCCAATTTCCTCGCCGCTTCAAGCAGAGTCATCCCCTCCTTGGCTTTGATCTTCTTGCCATCTATCTCCAAGGTTATTGTCTTCATCCGCCCACCTTCTTGCGCATCACCTTTTTCTCTGGTACAGGAGCAGGGACGGGCTCGCCTGAAAGTTTGACCACAGCGTTAAAGCGTGGGGGGCAAACATCAAGGCAAATCCCGCACTTGATGCATTTCTCCTGATCGATCCAGTGAACCAAGCCCTTGTCACCATAAATTGCGTCCACGGGGCAATTTCTGAGGCAGATAAGGCAAGCCTGACATTTATCCGGCTGAATGTAGTAGGAAACCAATGGCTTACATGATTTGGCCGGGCAGCGCTTTTCCTTTATATGCGCTTCATACTCATCCCGGAAGTACTTGAGCGTGGTCAGCACGGGATTGGGAGACGTGCCACCCAGAGCACAAAGAGAGGCATCGGCAATCGCCTCGGAGAGCTCCTCCAATAGCTCAATATCTCCCTCTCTGCCATTCCCCTCAATGATCCGGTTAAGCACCGTTAACATATGCTTCAGCCCCTCGCGACAAGGGGTGCATTTGCCACAGGATTCCTCAGAGAGGAAGCTAAGGAAGTATCTGGCTACATCCACCATGCAGGTATCCTCATCCATGACGATCATGCCCCCTGAACCCATCATCGACCCCACTTCAGCCAGTTTCTCAAAATCTATGGGGAGGTCGATCAAGCTTTCAGGGATACAGCCTCCGGAAGGACCACCGGTCTGCACCGCCTTGAATTTCTTACCCCCTCGGATGCCTCCGCCTATGTTATAGACTATTTCCCGTAAGGTGATGCCCATGGGAACCTCTATGAGCCCGGTATTGTTTACCTTGCCCACAAGAGAGAATATCTTCGTCCCCTTGCTCTTTTCAGTGCCCAACGCCGAATACCACTCGGCACCATTATTGATGATAAAAGGCACATTAGCCCAGGTCTCCACGTTATTGATATTAGTTGGCTTGTCCCAGAGACCACTTGTAGCCGGGTAAGGAGGCCTCTGTCTTGGCTCGCCAACCCTGCCTTCCAGTGCGGCGATCAGCGCTGTTTCCTCACCGGAGACGAAAGCACCACCACCTCGATGCATGTAGATATCGAAATCGAAGCCCGAACCAAGGATATCCGCTCCCAGGAGCCCGTATTCCTTGGCTTGCTCGATGGCGACGGCCACATTTTCCACCGCTATCGGATATTCCTGACGCACGTAAATATAGCCCTCACGGGCGCCGATGGCATAAGCCCCGATAAGCGTTCCCTCGAGAACGCTATGCGGATTTCCTTCGAAAAGGCTTCTGTCCATATAAGCCCCTGGGTCTCCCTCATCGCAATTGATGATTACATACTTGATATCTCCTGGGGCATTGCGGCAAAACTCCCACTTCAGCCCGGTGGGAAATCCGGCCCCGCCTCGTCCCCGCAAGCCGGACCTCTTCACCGTTTCAATTATCTGCTCCGGGGTCATCTCAAAAAGCGCTTTGGCTAAGGCGCTATAGCCACCGAGAGCGATATAGTCGTCGATGCTTTTGGGATCGATTCTTCTGTTATTGCCAAAAATTAACCGCGATTGATTCTTATAAAAGGGTATTTCAGATTCGTGTATGATCCTCTCGTTGGTGAGGGGGTCGGTATAAATGAGGCGATCGATGATCTTGTTTTCAACTATAGTCTGGGAGACGATCTCGGGGACATCCTTGGGCTCGACTTGAAGATAGCAGATTTCCTCAGGATAAATCACTGTGAGCGGCCCTTTCTCACAAAAACCATGGCAGCCCGTTCTCCTTATGTCCACTTCTTTTTCTAAACCTTGCCTTTTGATCTCCTCGACAAAGGCAGCGACGACCTTCTCACTGGCATAAGCTTGACAACCGGTGCCAGAGCATATCGTGATACAGGGCTTATTGGGATCTCTCTTGCCCAGTATCTTCCGTCTCAGCTTTTTCAAATCAGAGAGCGATTTTATCGGTGCCATGGTCCCTCCACTAATCGCAAGCCTCCAGAAACTGTCTCACCTTGGCTGGGGCGAGTCTGCCATGATACTCCCCATCAACCACCACCACAGGTCCCAGGGCACAGCAGCCGAGGCAATTGACGGTGGTCAAGGTAAACCGCATATCGCTCGATGTCTCCCCAGGCTTTATCTTCACTATCTCCTCGACCTTATCCAAAAGCTGAGGCGCGCCACGGATATAGCAGGCAGTGCCCATACACACCATGACCTGGTGGCGGCCCCTGGGCGTTAAACTAAATGCCTTGTAGAAGGTGGCAATGTGATATATCCGATTGAGCGGAACCTCCAGCCGCTCGCTGAGCTTGAGCAGCGCCTCTTTGGGCAGCCAGTAGTATTCCCGCTGTATATCCAACAGGATTTGAATTAAGGCACTCTCATCACCTCGATATCGAGCCACAATTTCATCGACCTCGGTCACTTTCACCTCCAGCTATCAAATGGCGCCCCTGGGGAGACTCGAACTCCCGCCCCGAGCTCCGGAGGCTCGCGCTCTATCCTCTGAGCTACAGGGGCAACGTGCTATTTTAACATTTCATTTTTCGGTTGGCAAGCCCCAACTCAGCCCGGTGGCTCTTCAGATTCTTCAGATTCTGATGCCGGCACCACTTGCCTTTTGAACAAGGGCTTGAGCATGGAGGGAACTATCAAAGTGGTCACTATGCTCACGGCAACCGCAACGCCAAATAGCTCCATACTTACAGCGTGCATAGTAAGCCCCACGCCCGCGATGATCAGCCCTACCTCTCCCCTGGGCACCATGCCCACACCTACTATCATGCCCCCGTTATGGCTGAGCTTCCCCGCAAGCCTTGCAGGTATGTAGCAGCCTATTATCTTCCCCAATGTGGCCAATACTATGAGAATACCCGCTACACCCGCTCCCGCTGCCAGTAGCGGCACATCAACCTGCATCCCAAGGAAGCAGAAGAAGAACGGCGCTAAGAAGAGCATAATCGGCCTTGTTTTCTCTATTATCTCTTCCTTCTCCGCAGTAGCGGCAAACATCAACCCGGCAGCATATGCCCCCACTACCGGATGCAGATCGACCAATGTCACCAAGTAGGCGATGAGGAAGCCGATGATGATGGCAGCAATGGGCATGGTGCCCGATCTCTTGAACGGATTGAGAAGAAATCTCGATACATGTTTATGGAACTTAACCCCAATAATAATCAGGGCAAACCAAATCACGAAGCCAACTATGGCGATACTAATGGCCTCTACCACATTGATTGCACCAGTCACTGCTACAGACATGACAACAGAGAGGATAACAATGCCGATGATATCATCGATCACGGCAGCAACTAATATAGTCGTCCCTTCCTTGGTATGCAGCCTCTTCATGTCCATCAGTATTCTCACCGTGATCCCAATGCTGGTCGCCGTCAACACTGCCCCCATGAATAGCCAGCCTGCTGAGCCCGCGCCGGGATAAAAGAGCATGGTGATAAAGTAGCCGAAGATAAACGGCAGGGCAACTCCACCCACAGCCACCAAAGCACCTGCTTTCCCCTGGCGGAGAAAGGCGCGGACATTGGTTTCCACGCCGGCGACAAAAAGAAGGGCAACCACAGCTATTTGCGAGATGATCTCCAAGACATTGAATTCGGTATCGGGCGGAAGCCCGGAAAGCCCCCACTCAGAGGGTAGGCTTACCGTGGGAATGGCAGCAAAGTTCAAGATTATGGGGTCATTGATGAGTCCGCCCAGGGCAAAAGGGGAAATAGCAATCCCGGCGACAAGTTCGCCTATGACCGCAGGTTGCTTGAGATAGCGCTCCGCAATCTCGCCCCCGATCCTGGCTGCGATCAGGATTAGGGCAAAGCTCAAGATGAATTTGAAGAATACCCCGAGTATCTCCACCAGGATACCCCTAAGCCGTTACCTTTTGAGATATTCAATCGAGTTGATGATTATAGTAAAGTAGTTTATCTCCCCCAATACTCGCTCCTCTTGATCGACTACAGGCACCTCATAGAAGCCCGCATCGAGCATGATATTTATCGCCTTTTCTACCTCGTCATCCTCCCTTACGCTTATCGGAGCGCTCATCATATCCTTGGCATATTTTGAGGTCAAAAGACCCAAGATCTCCGCTCCCTCGAAGAACGGATACCTGACGGTTTCGAATTCACGCACCTCCACAGTTTTTAACACTTCCCTTGGCGTGATGATGCCCTTGAGTTTACCATCTCTATCTACAACACAGGCGATCAGTGTTTCCCTATCTGCTGCTATTTTCTCCACTGCCTGATATATCAAGTCTTCCTCGTTGAGCTTGACAAACTTCCTTGTCATTAGCTCCTTGACCAACTTCTTCATCCCGACCCCCTTTATTACAATCTCAGTGAGATGAATAGAGCATAGGCGCCAAAAA
>CAZMKJ010000040.1:0-9930 GCA_964567075.1 uncultured Dehalococcoidia bacterium | reverse complement strand
AGGCGCCACTTTTGTGAAAAGGAGAGGCAATGGGTGATATCTTAGACGAAGCCTCAGCGTTGGTGCAATGTAAGGAATGCCCGTGGTATAAGTCCTGCGTCCTGCCGATGCGGTTCAACATGGAGGACTTGAGAAGGCAGCTGCCGGCGAACGGCTTATTAGCTGAGGATTCGGGCATGATAAGATATTTAACCGAGATGGCACAGGCGAGCCAAAATTTCCTTCTCGAAGGTTGTCCCATTTTCATTGAGCGGCTGCGGCAAAACCCAAAGCTCGCAGAACGAATCAAGAGGATGATGCAGACCTGGGGCAGGGAAGAAGAGGAAAAGACAAACCCCGAACTATAGGGCTCTCGGCACTGTCCCCCATCACACGTATTATTGCCACTTAAGGGAAATGGCAGTCAAGGTTCTCGGCATCCTGGGCAGTCCACGGCGAGGAGGCAATACAGAGATATTGCTTGATCAGGCCCTGGCTGGGGCCAGAAGCCAGGGCGCCGAGACCGAAAAGCTGATATTAAACGAACTCGATATCACCCCCTGTCAGAGTTGCGATAAATGCATGAAAACAGGGGAATGTGCCACCGATGATGATATGTCCCTGGTCTATCCCAAGCTCGGTGCTGCTGATTGCCTCATCCTGGCCTCGCCTATTTTCTTCTGTAGCCTCACCGCCCAGGCTAAACTGATGATCGACCGCTGTCAGAGTATATGGGCGGCTAAATCTATACCTGGTCACCAGGTAGCAAAGAGAAGACGCAGAGGGCTCTTCATCTCCACTGCTGCTGGAGACAGCAGCCAGTTCCAAGCGGCTATGCCGGTGGTAAAAGCCCTTTTCGCTACCTTAGATGTAAGCTACGACGGCGCCCTCCTGTTCAGCGGCATCGATACCAAGGGCGAGATTGTGAACCATCCCACAGCCTGTCAAGACGCTTTCACTGCTGGGAGCAGGTTAGTGACCGCAATTTAATAGTGAAGGAGCAGGTTATGAGCCGAGCCAAGAAGGGTCAGATATCAATAAAGCCCATCGGCTGGGTCCGCAACGAGATCAAAGAGCCAAAGCGGCGGCAATGGGATGAAGTAGTTTCAGAACTGGTTCTCGACCCCGAGCTCACCGAAGCCACCGAAGGGCTGGAGGAATTCTCTCATGTGGTGGTGCTTTTTTGGATGCATCAGGTCCCGGCTGAGGCTCGGTCACAAACCAAAGCTCACCCCCAAAGGAGAGCAGACCTGCCCTTAGTCGGTGTCTTCGGCACCAGGTCCCCGGCTCGACCCAATCCCATAGGGATGGCGGTGGTCAGGCTTCTAGAGCGCAAAGGTAATGTGTTGCAGGTCAAAGGGCTTGATGCCATTGATGGCACCCCGGTGTTAGACATCAAGCCATGCTTTCCGGGCGATGCCCTAACCGAAGTCCGGGTGCCTGAATGGGTGGCCAAGTTGAGATGCTCTGGGGCTTGTTGAATTGCAGCCGGTTTCTATAGGGCAGCAACTGGAGGAAATTTATCATTCCCTCCTCTCCCACTATGGTCCTCAGCACTGGTGGCCTGCTGATGAGCCATTTGAGGTCATTGTCGGCGCTATCCTGACTCAGACCACTACCTGGCAGAATGTGAGCAAAGCAATCTCAAACCTGAAACAGGCCGGAGCTTTGAATGGCGCTGTCCTGCGCCAACTACCCCTTGACCAGCTCGCTGAACTCATCTATCCCTGTGGCTACTACAAGGCTAAGGCGCTCAAGCTCAAGGCATTTGCCCAGCGCTTGGCCAAATATGACGACTCGTTGCCAGAATTATTTGCCCTCGATATCGAGCAGCTCCGTGACGAGCTCATCTCCATCTACGGCATCGGCGAGGAGACAGCGGACTCGATAATCCTCTATGCCGCCAACAAGCCCGTGTTTGTCATTGATGCCTACACCCGACGCATCCTCCACCGTCTTGGCCTTGTCCCGGCAAAGGACGACTATGCTGCCTTCCAGGCGCTGTTTATGGATAATTTACCCCGCGATCTGGGGCTCTACAATGAATATCATGCCCTCCTTGTCCGTCATGGCAAAGAGGCGTGCCGCAAGAGGCCACTTTGCTCTCGCTGCTGCCTGAATTCTCTCTGCTCATTCCCAAGGTGAGTCGGTCGGATTGCTCCTTGCCTTTTGTCACCTATTGCTATATACTTTGAAGGTTAGGGGGGAAGGGAGTGACACAGCTGGAATTGGCACGGAAGGGTATTATATCAGACGCAGCTAAGGTTGTGGCCGAGAAGGAAGGACTTGACCCTGAGCTGATCCGTCAGGGGCTGGCTGAGGGCTCGATAGTGCTCCCGATTAACATCAACCATAAAGGGCTTGTTCAGCCCTGTGGCATTGGCAAAGGTTTGCGCACCAAGGTCAACGCCAATATCGGCACCTCCTCAGATTACGGCGATATCGATACCGAGTTGGAGAAGCTTCGCATAGCTATTGCCTGCGGGTCTGATACCGTCATGGACCTCAGCACCGGGGGCGATATCACTGCCATCCGCCGCGCTATTATCGCCCATAGCCCGATCCCTCTCGGCACTGTCCCTATCTACCAGGTGGGAATCGAGGCCATTGCCAAGCGCGGTGCCATCGTGAAAATGACCGCTGATGACATCTTCGCTGTGATTGAACAGCATGCCCAGGACGGCGTCGATTTCATGACAGTCCATTGTGGCGTGACGCAAAAGGCGATAGCTCGGCTGAAGAACGAGGGTCGGCTGACCGATGTCGTTTCCCGTGGTGGCACCTTTCTCATCGGCTGGATGTTGCATAATGAGCGGGAGAACCCGCTCTATGAGCAATATGACCGCCTCCTTGAGCTGGCTCGAGAGTATGACTTCACCTTAAGCTTAGGCGATGGTCTGCGCCCAGGAAGCCTTGCCGATGCCTCAGACCGAGCCCAGATGGAAGAGCTCTTGACCATCGGCGAGTTAGTGCAGCGGGCTTGGGATGCTGGGGTTCAGGTCATGGTCGAAGGTCCAGGACACGTGCCCTTAAATCAAATCGAGGCCAATGTCCAGCTGGAGAAGCGAATTTGCAGAGGTGCTCCCTTCTACGTTCTGGGACCTCTGGTCACCGATACTGCTGCTGGCTATGACCACATTGCTGCCGCTATCGGTGGCGCTATCGCCGCTGCCGCTGGCGCCGACTATTTATGTTATGTCACCCCATCTGAGCATCTCTCCCTCCCTGATTCTGATGATGTGAGACAGGGAGTCATCGCCGCTCGCATTGCCGCCCATGCCGGGGATATAGTTAAGGGAGTCAAGGGCGCTTGGGAGTGGGACAGAGCTATGTCACTCGCCCGAAGGAACCTCAATTGGCAACAGCAAATCGAACTCGGTGTCGACCCAGCTAAAGCCCAAGAGCTCCGGGCGCGGCATCCCACCCATGGTCTTGGCTGTAGCATGTGCGGCGATTACTGTGCTCTGGAGCTGGTGAGCCAGCTCTTGGGCAGCCCAGCAAAGGAGTGCTAATGCCGATATTTCACCCAGCTAAAGAAAAGGATGTCACCAAAGCTATTGCCCGGAGCTTTCTGCAACAGTTGGAGGACTACGCCGAAAGCGAAGTCATCGTTGTTGGTGCTGGCCCCAGCGGGCTGATAGCAGGAGAGGTACTGGCCAAAGCAGGGCTCAAAACCCTCATCGTGGAGCGGAATAACTACCTCGGTGGCGGCTTTTGGATCGGTGGCTATCTGATGAACAAGTTAACTCTAAGGGCCCCGTCACAACAGGTGCTAGATGAGCTTGGAGTCCCTTATCAAGAGGCGCAGGAAGGCTTATTTGTAGCTGATGCCCCGCATGCCTGCTCCAAGCTAATTGCTGCTGCCTGTGATGCTGGGGTTAAGTTCCTCAGCATGACCCTGGTGGATGATATTGTGCTCCGCGATGATAATCGCCTTGCTGGGGTGGTAGTGAACTGGACCCCTATCGCCTATCTGCCTCGGGAAATTGCCTCTCTGGACCCGGTGCCACTGGAAGCGAAGATAACCATCGATGCCACGGGCCACGATGCCTGTGTGGTGCGGAGATTGGAGCAGCGAGGCTTGATCAAGATAGCCGGTGAAGGACCGATGTGGATTGAGAAATCGGAGGATGCGGTGGTAGAGCACAGCGGTGAGATTTACCCCGGACTTATCGTAGCCGGAATGGCAGTGTCCACAGTGTATGGCCTCCCCCGCATGGTCCTACCTTTGGTGCCATGCTGCTCTCGGGGAAGAAGGCAGCCGAGGCAGTGCTGAAGATGCTCAAAGGGACTGCATGAGTCTCAGCCGAAAATCAAATCCAAAAACCCCTTTAAGATCCTCGCCGTAGCCCCCCAGATGACATGGTTCTTGTATCTATAGTTATACGAAATGATCGTCTGCCCTCTACGCTGTAACAATTCTTTGCTGAAGTTGTTTCGATCCAGTAAGGCGGAGAGAGGCACCTCAACCAGCTCCTCGACCTCTCGCTGGCTTATCTTGAATTGATAGGGATAAGGGATGACAGCAACAAAGGGCGTGACGGCAAAATTGCTGGTGACAGTTGGAGCATCATCCAGCTCCCCCAATATCTCAATATCCTGAGCACGAAGCCCGACCTCCTCAAAGCTTTCCCTCAAAGCGGTAGCGAGGAGGTCTGCATCATGCTCATCCCAGGCGCCTCCAGGAAAGGAAAGCTGCCCCTTATGAACCTCCACTTTCTCCGTCCTCTTAGTCAACAGCATGTAGTACTCGCCCTCTTTTTGATAAAGGGGGATGAGAACAGCAGCCCGAGTTAAGCCTTCATCGGGGATGGACTTTCTCTCCCTTTGGCGTAAGATCTCCCTGATTTTCCCCTTTAATCCCGGCCCGGAGCAATGCCCTGCCTTATCCTTTATAAGCTGATGCCAAAGCTTTACAATCTCGGACTCGGTCTCGGCGTGGTCGCGGTCGGTATCGATGACCACATCGGCATATTCGACCTTTTCCTCTATAGGCATTTGAGAGCGGATGCGGGCTCTCGCCTGCTCCTCGGTGAGCCCGGCTTCCTGGCGCAGGCGCTGGATCACTACGGCTTCCGGGGCGGAGGTCATCCAAATCTGGTTCACAAGCCCGGTCCAATTGGCCTCGATGAGCAATGGCGCCTCTAAGACCACCACCTCAGCCCCCTGCCGACGCAGCTCCTCAATCCTGTCCTTCACAATGAGGAACATCTTGGGATGCATTATCCGATTAAGCCGCTGTAAGGCTTGTGGGTCAGCGAACACGATATCCGCCAGCTTACTGCGGTCGATGTCCTCATCGGGGGCAAGGATTCCCCGGCCGAAAGCGGCGACTATCTCCCGCCTGGCGTCGGCATCATGCTGGAGCAGCTCATGCCCTATTTCATCGGCGCTCAATACTGCCGCGCCAAGTCCCTGAAGCACCCTTGCCGCCGTGCTCTTGCCGCTGGCGATGCCACCGGTGAGGCCAATGACCACCATCTTCAGTATGATTTTACTAAGCGCTATCGACAGCGTCAAATTGTTGACAAAGGAGTGCTTGCTCTATACAATAAATCCTAAGGTAGAAGGGGCGGTTAGCTCAGTGGTTAGAGTGCTGCCTTGACATGGCAGAGGTCACTGGTTCAAGTCCAGTACCGCCCACCATGATTTCTTAGAGGTGAGGGCATGGATCATATCGTTGTTCATTTTGACATTCCTGCAACTGACCCGGAGGCGTTGGCCCGGTTCTATAGTCAGCTTTTTGGCTGGAAGATCGAGAAGGCTCCCGGTCCGGTACCATATTGGCTCATTGAGACCGCGCCTGAGGGCGGGGGTGTCGGCGGCGGGATAATGCCGAGGGAGGCACCCGAGCAGCACCCCAATAATTATATCTGGGTGGAGTCGGTGGCAGAATTCAGCAGTAAGGTTCAAGAACTTGGGGGTAGAATCGTAGTAGCTAAGACGGCTGTCCCACAGATGGGATATTTTGCCATCGCCATCGACCCCCAAGGTAATTCCTTTGGCCTATGGGAGGACGATCCATCGGCAGCCTAAGAAGCGCAGAAGCTTACAGATTGGAATCAAACAGGCAAGCCTCTCGTCCACAGGGAGCGGGAGGTTCTTGATTTCACAGGAGATTGGAGTGAGCCAACAGGGTGGAGAAAATTTAGAGGCGATGCGGCACTCGGCGGCGCACATCATGGCCGAGGCAGTGCAGTCCCTTTTCCCCGAGGTCAGATTCGGCATCGGCCCTGCCATCGAGGATGGCTTCTATTATGACTTCGATCTCCCTCGCCCCTTGTCCCCCGATGACCTTCCCGCCATCGAGGCTAAGATGAGGGAGATCATCGCCCAAGATTTGCCGTTTGTTTGCCAGGAAGTAGACAAGGAGACGGCACGAAGGCTGTTCGACTCTCAGCCCTATAAACTTGAGCTCATCGATGAACTGACTGATAAGCAGGTCACGATATATCGCCAGGGCACATTCTCCGATCTCTGCCGCGGCCCTCATGTGGCATCAACAGGGGAGGTCAAGGCGTTTAAGCTCCTTAACATCGCCGGCGCCTATTGGCGTGGTGACGAGCGCCGCCCCATGTTGCAACGAATCTATGGCACTGCCTTCGAAACCGAGGACGATTTGACCCGATATTTAGCCAGGCTTGAGGAAGCGGCAAGGCGAGACCACAGGAGATTGGGCAAAGAGCTCGATCTATTTAGCATCCACGAGGAAGCTGGCAGCGGGCTTATCTTCTGGCATCCCAAAGGGGCTGTGATCCGCAACACCATCGAGGAGTTTTGGAAGGCAGAGCACATCAAGCGAGGTTATGAACTGGTATATACCCCTCACATCGCCAAGAGCGAGCTCTGGGAGAGGAGCGGGCACTGGGAATTCTATCAGGAGAGCATGTATCCCCCGATGGACATCGAGGGCCAGGGCTATCTGCTCAGGCCTATGAATTGCCCTGGGCACATCCTGATGTATAAGAGCAAGCTCCGCAGTTACCGCGAGCTGCCGCTTCGATGGGCTGAACTGGGCACTGTTTACCGCTGGGAGCGCTCCGGCGTGCTCCACGGTCTGACCAGGGTCCGTGGCTTCACCCAAGACGATGCCCATATCTTTTGTCGTCTTGACCAATTAGAGGACGAGGTAATTGCAGTGCTGGAATTG
This sequence comes from uncultured Dehalococcoidia bacterium, assembly GCA_964567075.1. Lineage (GTDB taxonomy): Bacteria > Chloroflexota > Dehalococcoidia > SZUA-161 > JAUWZY01 > JAUWZY01. Next base: position 2,801 of record CAZMKJ010000040.1, on the reverse strand, counting down.
GCGCGCTTCATGCTGAAAACCTTCGGCTTCCCTGACTATCAGATATTACTCTCCACCCGCCCTGAGAAATATGCCGGGACAATCGAGATTTGGGAGCAAGCCACGGAAACATTAAGCAGAGCCTTAACTCACCTCGAGCTGCCTTATGCCATAAACCCAGGTGAGGGTGTATTTTACGGCCCCAAGATCGATATCGTGCTCAAAGATGCCTTGGGGCGGAGTTGGCAGGGGCCCACTATCCAGGTCGATTTCAATCTCCCGGAGCGATTTGATCTCAGCTATATCGGTCGGGACGGGCGTGAGCATCGGGTGGCTATGATCCATCGCACTGTTTTAGGGAGCATGGAACGCTTCCTCGGCTGCCTCATTGAGCATTATGGAGGGGCATTCCCGGTCTGGCTGGCACCGGTTCAGGTGGTGATCATCCCGATTGCTGACCGCCACTTGGAGTATGCCAGGGAAGTGGAAAGCGAACTCGATGCTCAGGGATTGCGGGTTCATCTCGACGAGCGCAGCGAGCGGATGAATCTGAAGATTCGTGATGCTCAACTTGAGAAGATCCCTTACATGCTCATGGTCGGCGATAAGGAGGTAAGGAGTTCCACAGTGACCGTTCGCCTGCGAAGTGGGGAAAACATCAGGGCTCAATCCTTAGCGTCATTTATAGCCCAAGTCAAGGATGCTATACAATCCAAAAGGCTACTTTGACTTGTGCTAAAGGTTATGTTATAAAGTTAATTGGGAGTTGGGGAGGATAGGGAAAGAATATCGCATTAATCAAAGGATCAGGGCGAAAGAAGTTCGACTGATCGGGGAGTTGGGGGAGCAACTGGGTGTAATTTCCTTGACCCAGGCTCTTCAACTAGCTAACGAGCGCGATTTGGATTTAGTCGAAGTAGCCCCAAATGTAAACCCTCCGGTTTGCCGGCTGCTCGATTATGGCAAGTTTCGCTATGAGCAGGCGAAGAAAGAGCGTCAAGCTCGCAAGCGCCAAAAGGTCGTCGAGGTGAGTCAGATCCGATTGCGCCCCAAGACCGATGTCCATGATGTCGAGTCCAAAGTCAGACTGGCGAAGAAGCTCTTGGAAAAGGGCAACAAGGTCAAGATTCTGGTCATCTTCAGAGGTCGTGAGATCGTCCATCCTGAGCTGGGCAGAGAGCTGTTGGAAAGGGTTGCCAAGTCACTGGAGGGAATAGCCAAAGTGGAAAGACCACTGCTGCTGGAGGAGCGCAACATGAGCCTGATTATGGCACCGGCGGCTAAGAAAGTCAGAGAGGCCAAGTAGATGCCTAAGATTAAGACTCACAAGGGGCTTAAAAAGCGGCTGCATATAACTGGCACTGGCAAGATAATGCGGGCCAAGGTGGGCAAGAGCCACCTGAGGCGCAACCGGCCAAAGCGAACAAAGCGACTTTATGATGCGACCATCCCGCTACATCCCTCGGATCGGTCTCGAATAAAGAGGGTTTTGCCCACGGTGCTGAAGTGAAAGGATAATATGCCCAGAGTAAAAAGAGGGGTAACCGCTCGCCGTCGCCATAAGAAAGTGCTCAAGCTGACCAAAGGTCATCGGGCCACAAAACACTCCCTTTATCGCCGCGCTCATGAGTCCATGCTCAAGGCGTTGAGCTATTCCTATCGCCACCGTAGGGAGCGCAAAAGAGACCTGAGGCAACTCTGGATCGTGCGCATCAATGCCGCAGCCAGACTGGGCGGGCTTTCCTATAGCAGATTCATCGATGGCTTGAACAGGGCTGGCGTTGCCATCAACCGCAAAATGCTCTCCGAGCTTGCTGTAAACGACCCTGCCGCTTTCTCCAAGCTTGTCGAGGTGGCCAAGGAAGCCTGAATTACACAGAATAGGATTTAAGCTCCATACTCATGGCAATAATGTCATCTTCATAGGACACGGATTTGACCCAGCCCTTCACCTGGTCTGCATACCATGCCTTGTAGACAACGTTGCCGTCCTCATCGCGCATGACGATCTTGAAGCAATCGAACTCTCCAGCAGCGACGGTTACCTTCTCCTTGCCCTCCACTTTCATCGTCCCGTTTATCGTCTCATTGTGTGTGACTATTTCCATCGAATCCACGTAGACAGTCGTGTTCTCATTGTATGTCATTGCCACTTCCTTGCCCACCTCTATTGGCCATAGCGCCTTGTCGAACTCATAGGATATGTTCGTCACCGATTTGCAAGTCTCGTTCCCACATGGCCCCGACACCTCCATTCTCTTTTCCATCAGCGTATCTTTTTCCATCCATACCGTGAAATTGGTTACGCCGATAGCCGGAACAAATGTCCAGTTCAGGGTGTAGCAATCCGTATCATCTATCATCTCCTGACCGGTTACCGTTTGAGTCAGCGTGCCATTATAAGTATAATTGCCATCGACCGCCATCTCGACGTCGTATACCCATTGATTTCCCGTGCTAAGGGTAGGCAATGACGCTGCAGCCGGACCACGAGTTAAAATGATGCCGGCGGCAACTCCTCCGCCCACCACTGCAACAGCAAGCAGGATAAACAATATCGTTTTCATCCTCTATCACCCCCTCCCTACCAAGAATTACGAGCCTATTTTCCGCCCCGCCCACAGATTTTGTCAACCCACCTCCTTAACCCTTTCCTATCTGTGAGCTCTAATAAAGAAGCCAAAAAAATGCTTGATCGGCTTGGGGAAATCAAGGCGAGAGCGATCGCAGAGCTTGGGTGATCAACGAAGGGCTGAGCTGCTATGCCTTCTTCCACTCACAGATTGCGTCATCCCATTCAATAGTGTCGCCCCAGTTGCCAG
>CAZMKJ010000039.1:2887-10416 GCA_964567075.1 uncultured Dehalococcoidia bacterium | reverse complement strand
CGACAGGTGCCTTTTTGAAAGTAGACGCAGAGTTCTCTATCTATAACGGGAATGTTTGGTATCGCTTGAGGGTAAAGGATATAGATAGCCTTTCTCGTACCTAAGCCAGCCTCAAACTCGCTATCCGTTTTCCAGGGACATTTCTCTTGGCACACACCGCACCCGGTGCATAGCGACTCGTCTATAGATCTTGCTCGTTTCCTGATCGAAACCTTGAACTTGCCCGGCTCCCCCTGGATATCTGAGACTTCGGCATAGGTTATGGTCTCGATATTCCGGTGCCGGCCACACTCCACCAATTTAGGAGACAGAATGCACATTGAGCAATCGTTAGTGGGGAAGGTCTTGTCAAGCTGGGCCATCACTCCGCCGATGGCCGGTGATTTCTCCACCAAGTAGACGTAATAACCTGATTCAGCCAAATCGAGAGCTGCTTGTATCCCTGCGATCCCGCCGCCAACAACCAGCATTGCTCCGCTTTTCTCCGAATTCATTTCAAACCTCTGCTATCACCCTCAGGCATTTCGGTATGCTTGCTCCAGTAACTGAATTGGGTGCACCACCTGGGAATTTAATCCCTTCCGTTTGACGCCTAAACGAAGTTGCATCAGGCATCCTGGGCAGCCAGTGGCGATCAGATCGGCTTCGGTGGCGGCAATGTTGCTCATCTTTCGCTCTAAGATGTTCATCGAAAGCTCGTAGTGGCTGAGATTATAGGTGCCGGCACCACCACAGCACCAATCCGCCTCTTTCATTTCCACGAGTTCCAGCCCGGGGATAAGGTTAAGCAGTTGACGGGGCTGGTGGGCGACCTTTTGTTCCCGCACCAGATGGCAAGGGTCGTGATAGGTGACCTTCACCCTTACCTCCCCAAAATCCTGTCTCAAGTCTATACTCTGGGTTAAGAACTCGCTGATGTCCTGTATTTTCTGGCCAAAAGATAGAGCGCGCTGGGCATATTCGGGATCATCCTTGAGCAGGGCGTGATACCCTTTGAGGAAGGACCCGCAAGTAGCACAGTCGGTCACAATGACCTCAACACCAGTCGATTCAAAAACGTCAATGTTATGTCTGGCCAGATTTGTCGCCTGTTCCATCTCCCCATAGCCACTATAAGGCATGCCACAGCATTTCACGTCCTTTGGGGTCACTACCTCACATGAGTTCTCGGTCAAGACTGACACTGTCGCCAGGCTATTGGAGGCGAAAACCAAGTTCTGAGCACAGCCCAGGAAAAAGCCCACCCTTTGTTTCCTCTCCCCTTTGGCCGGCGTCACCTCTGCTAATCGACTTCTTAAAGGTCTCGCCGATAGTGGAGGCAGCAAATACTCTATGCTTCTCAACCTCTCGGGGAGAATATTTAGCGCCTTTGACCCACGCATCAGCGACTGCAAACCGGAACGTTGGTAAAGGATTAAAGGGCGGGTGAGAAGCTCCAGTCTTTTGGGGAAGGGTAATATGCGTTGAAAGGCAAACTTCCTGAGAAAGGAGGGGTGAACATAGCCCTCTCTTACCGCCATGTCGCGCAGAACAGCTGCCACATCGCTGAACTTCACGCCCTGAGGACAGTGGAAGGAGCAGGTAAAGCACATGAGGCAAAGCCAGATGAGATGGGATGAAAGCACCCTTTCTTTCATCCCCAGTAGGATCATCCGGATAATCTTTCTGGGGTCGAAGTCCTCGTCTATCTCGCTAATCGGGCAGGCAGCGGTACAAAGGCCGCAAGCGAAACAGGATTTAATGCTTTCGCCCCAGGGCTGCTCGGCAACCTGATACTTGAACTTGGGATCGAGTTCTTTGGTTGAAATCAAATCTTTTCTCAATCTATCGCCAATAAACCCAATCTCGCCCCCAGATATAGCATATCAATCCTGTCCGCTATCGTCAATAAGGCTTTGCTCTTGACTGATTGAGATTTCGCCTTCTACTGGAAACACTTCTTTTCTGCGCTTAGTCACCTCCCTGCGCAATAGCGACACCAACAGCGCCAAAGCTCCGATGAGGAGCGCCACCAGAAGAGCATCACGGAAGCCAGCGATAACGAAGACAGTGCCCGCGATAGCCAAGCCAATAGACATCCCTATTTGTCTTACTGTGGCGATCATCGCTGAGGCTGTGCCCAGCCTTTGTTGTCCCACTACGCCCATGATAGCGCCGGTATTAGGGGTGACAAATAAGCCGATGCCCAAGCCCATGATCGCTAAGCGGAGCACGACATCGACGGCGGTGGATGTATTATTCAGCTTGCTGAGGAGGAAAAGCCCGAGGCAGGTCAAAATGAGCCCAGCGAAGCATAACAGGAAGGATCCCAGCCGGTCGTAAAGCCTGCCGCTCAGCGGTGCTATTATCGCCGCCAGCAATGGGATTGTTATCAGCAGCAACCCGGCTCTGGTTGAGGAATAGGCGATTTCCTCTATCAAATAAAAGGGCATGAGAAAGGTGACCGCAGTTATCGCCATGTAAAAAAGCAGATGGCTCCAGGTTGCTGTAGCGAACAGCCGATCTCGGAACAGCCCCAGGTCGACCACAGGCTCAGCCGTCCTTTTCTCCACCGCCAGGAACAGCAACAGCAATGCTACCGCTGCCGTCGCCAGGCTGAGGACAAAAAAAGAGCTCCAGCCCTGCGTCTGCCCCTGGTTGACCGCGAGCAGAAGGCAGGTAAGGAATCCGAAGAGGGTCAGCGCTCCCCAGAGGTCAAACCTGCTTCTCGGGTTAGCAGCCGGCTGTTCTCTGAGCATGGTCCAAGCCATCACCGAACCGATAACCCCGATGGGCACCCTGGTATAGAAGATGGAAGTCCAACCCAGGGCATCGATGAGGAAGCCCCCGAGGATAGGACCACAGGTTAGCCCAACCCCCACTGCGGCACCCGCGATGCCCAACGCCTTGCCACGCTCCGAGGAAGGAAACGAGGCGGTGACAATAGCTATTCCCATGGCTACAATCATGGCCGCACCTACGGACTCCAGCAGGCGAAATAGGATAAGCTGGGTGATATTCTGTGACAAGGCGCACAGGCCCAGGCCCAAGGTGAAGATGATAAAGCCGGCAGTGTACAATCGCTTTCGCCCGGTGATATCGCCAGCCCGCCCCATGGTGAGCATCAGTCCAGTGCCGACAAGCAGGTAGATGAGAAATACCCAGAGCACTGTGGCTGGTCCGGTGTGAAATACCTCGCCAAGCTTGGGCAAGGAAATGGGAATTATGCTGGCATCTAAAGCGGTGGCGAAGTTGCCAATGGAGACAATGATCATCGCTGTCCACTTGTAGGGGATCCCTCTGCGAACCTCTTCCATTTGCTTCACGGTCTAAGTCTTTGCTTTGCCCACGGATGAAGTCAATGGCTTTTCTCTAATCTCACCGCGCATATCTTCAGTCCCGGGATTTCGGACACGGGGTCCATTGCGGAATTGGTAAGCCTGTTTGTCGGGGTTTCAGCGAAATGGAAGCCCATGGTCACCACACCAGGGGGTGAAGCTTCGGTTATTTTTGCCTTCGCCTGCACTTCACCCCGTCGCGAGATAACTCGCACCATCTCGCTATCGGCGAGCCCTAAGCTTGCCGCATCTGCTGGATTTATCTCTACCTGTTCTTCAGCTTTCAGTGTGTTAAGCCCCTGCACCTTCCTGCTCATGGCGCCGAATTGATACAAACTGCGCTCGGTGACGAGCATCAGGGGATAGTCATTATCGGGCAGCTCTGCCGCTGCTTTGTAGCTTAAGGGCATAAACCTACCTTTGCCCTGAGCAAAGCCCTCGGTGTAAACGCTTTCCTTCTCTAAACGGCTGTAGGAGATGCCGCCGTAGCTTGGGGTGAGGTGGGCGATCTCCTCCATGATTTGGCCGGGGTGTTCAAAATCAAATCCCTGGGCGCCCAGTTTCCTGGCAATCTGGCTGGCGATCCACCAGTCCGGCTTGGCACTGCCTATAGGTTCGATTGCCTGGCGCACCCGCTGCACCCTGCTCTCGGTGTTGGTGAAGGTGCCGTCTTTCTCGGCGAAACTGGCTGCTGGCAACACTACGTGAGCCGAGCGGGCGGTTTCGGAGAGGAAAAGGTCCTGGACGATGAGAAATTCGAGCCTCTCCAGGGCCTGTTGCACATATTGAGCATCGGCCATAGTTAGCATCGGGTTTGCGCCGACGATGTAAAGGGCCTTGAGACTCCCCTGATGGGCAGCGTGGAGCATTTCGCCCAGGCTTAGCCCTGGAGTCGAGCTCAAGCGATAGCCCCAGGCAGCCTCAAATTTGCTGTTAACCCCAGGATCAACGACTGGCTGATAGCCAGGATAGAAATCGGGCAGGGCACCCATATCACAGCCACCCTGAGCGTTGTTCTGCCCCTGGAGCGGACTTATCCCGCTGCCAGGCTTGCCCATATTCCCGGTGAGCATGGCCAGATTGGCAATGGCGGCTACGTTATCGCTGCCATGAATATGCTGGGTCGCACCTGAAGCATAAAGGATGGTGCCAGGTTTATGGCTGGCATATGTCCGGGCAGCTTCAATGAGCAACTTCTGGGGCACAGCGGTGACTCTCTCCACAGATTTTAGCTCGAAATCACGCAATGAATCTGCGAAGGGAGCAAAATTCTCACACTGCTGCTCGATAAATGACCAATCAGCCAGCCCCTCATCGACAATGACTCGCATCATACCCATAAGCAAGGCGACATCGCTTCCCGGGCGATGCTGCAGCCACAGGCTGGCATGGCGACAGAGCTCGATCTGGCGCGGGTTGGCCACGATAAGCTTGGCCCCTTTACGCGCTGCTCTTCTTAGCCGCTGCCCAATTATAGGATGCGAGGCTGTGGGATTGGCTCCGATGACAAAGATGCAAGCGGCATCATCGATGTCGCTGATAGGGTTGGACGTAGCGCCGCGGCCAAAGCTTTGGCAAAGGGCAACCAGGGAAGGGGCATGGCAGAGACGGGAATAAACATCGATGTTATTGCTGCCCATTACCACTCGGGCAAGTTTCTGCATCACATAATTATCCTCATTGCTGCACTTGGCTGAGGAAATAAGCCCAAACTTCTCCCCCTTATACTCCGCCAGCCTATCGGCAATAAGCTCAAGTGCTTCCTGCCAAGATACCTCGACCAATCTTCCCTTTTGCCTTATCAAGGGGGAGACCAATCGCTCCGGGTGGTGCACAAACTCAGCAATGCCGAACCGACCCTTGACGCAGAGGCTACCCTTATTCACTGGGCTGCGGTCATTGCCACGCACGCTTACAATGGCACCTTTATCGATGCCCAAATAGATACCACAGCCAACGCCGCAGTAAGGGCAGATGGTTTCCACCTCCTGCGTTGCCCATTTGAAATCCTTAGCCACTAAGGCACCGACAGGGCAAATAGCAACGCATTCGCCACCAGACTCACATCTTGATGCTATCAACGGCTGGCTGGCAAAGGGGCGGATCACGGAGTCAAAGCCACGGAAGGCGAAGTCGATGGCATCGGCACCGGAGCGCTCGCTGCAAGCCCAGACGCACTTCCCACAGACAACACACTTATTGGGATCGTAGAGGAAAAAGGGGTTACTGGAGTCTATGGGGAGCGACTTAACCGTTTTTCTAAAGCGCTGTGGCTTCAACTTGATGCCAAGGGCTGCGGCGATCTTTTGCAGCTCGCAGTGTCGATTCTTGGCGCATGCCCGGCAATCGACGTGGTGGGCGGCGATGAGTAGCTCGGCAGCAGTGCGGCGCAGCCTTTCCACCCTTGGCGTTTTAGTATGGATTACCATCCCTTCAGCCACCTCTTCGGTGCAGGCGGTCACCGGTGCTGGTTGCCCTTCGATCTCGACGAAGCAGAGGCGGCAGCCGGCGAATGGCTGCTCAGCCTCGCGGATGGCACACAGGTTGGGGATGTAGATGCCGGCATCCAGTGCTGCCCAGAGCACCTTCTCTCCCTTCTTGGCCTCGACTGGGATGCCATCGATGGTCAAGGTGACGGTGTCCATCTCATTCCTCTGCTGGCGGCACCAAGCTCTTAGGCGATAGCTTTATCACCGCACTGTACTGAGGAGGACAGGCATCGACGCAGCTCCCGCACTTGGTGCACTTGCTCTGGTCGATAACCTTAATTCCCTTTTTCCCGGTGTAAATTGCCTCTACGGGGCAAGTGCCGACACAGGCATCGCAGGATCGCTCACATCTCTCGGGGAGGATGTAATAGGCGATGAGCTCCTTGCACACCAGCCCGGGACAGCGCCCTTCGAGGATATGGGCTTCATATTCATCACGGAAATAGCGGATGGTGGTCAGGATCGGGTTTGGTGCCGTCTTGCCCAGGCCGCAAAGCGACCCGTCCTTGATATCTTGGCCCAAGTCGATAAGTAAGTCGATATCCTCGATTTTGCCCTTGCCGTTGGTGATGTCCTCAAGCATGTCCAGCATCTGTTTTGTGCCCAGGCGACATAAAGTGCACTTGCCACAGGATTCCCGCTGAGTAAAATCCAGAAAATAACGAGCGCTGTCAACCATGCAGTTATCCTCGTCGAGAACCACCATACCTCCGGAGCCCATCATGGCTCCGGCCTCGGTCAGGGAATCGAAATCTATAGCTGTATCGAGCAGGCTTTCTGGCAGGCAACCGCCTGATGGCCCTCCAATCTGCACTGCTTTAAACCGTTTACCTTTGGCAATGCCGCCACCGACTTCGTAGATGAGCTGGCGCAGGGTCGTGCCCATGGGCACCTCGACTAAGCCGGTGTTGACCACCTTTCCTGCCAGGGCAAATACCGCAGTGCCCTTGCTCCCCTCGGTGCCGATGCTGGCATGCCATTCAGCGCCGCGCTCCATGATCAAGGGAACGGTGGCAAGCGTTTTCACATTGTTGACTAAGGTTGGTTTGCCCCACAAGCCCTGCACAGCAGGGAAGGGGGGACGATGGCGGGGCATGCCCCGCTTGCCCTCAATTGACATTATTAGCGCTGTCTCCTCGCCGCAGACAAAGGCACCAGAACCTCGCATGAGCTCGATGCGAAAGCTGAAGTCGCTGCCGATGATATCATCGCCTAATAGTCCAAGCTTCTCCGCTTCCCTGAGGGCAATTCGGATGCGCTCCACCGCTAAGGGGTACTCAACGCGGACATAAATATAGCCCTCATCGGCTCCTACAGCATAGCCGGCGATAATCATCCCCTCGATGACTGATTGCGGGTCGCTCTCTAAAATAGCGCGATCCATAAATGCGCCGGGGTCGCCCTCATCGGCATTGCAGATTACATATTTCGGTGTTTCGGTTGCATTGCCACATATATCCCACTTTACCCCTGTGGGGAAGCCAGCGCCACCACGCCCCCTGAGTCCTGCTCTCCTTACCTCGTCAATCACCTCTTCTGGCGTCATCTGGAACGCCTTAGCCAAACCGCTGTAGCCGCCATTGGCGATGTACTGGTTAATATCCTCGGGGTCAATCAAGCCACAGTTCTTCAGAATGACCCGTGTCTCATATTTGAACCGAGGGAGGTCGAAGATGGTGGGGATGAGCTCATTTTCCTCCAGGGCACCGAGGGCAAATTCGAG
>CAZMKJ010000039.1:0-2787 GCA_964567075.1 uncultured Dehalococcoidia bacterium | reverse complement strand
CCCTTTTTGAGCTCGAAAGAGAGCAAAATCCCCTTCACCCTTGTCGGTGTCACTTTGCCTTGCACAGTCTCTTCCACCACTGTGACCGGGGCCATGGCACAGCAACCGACGCAGGCAACCCTCTCCAAGCTGAACTCATGGTTTGGGGTAACCTCGCCCACTTTAATGCCTAGCTCTCGTTCCCACGCTTCCAGGATGATGTTGCCGCCCCTTATATGGCAAGCAGTGCCCAGGCAAACCTTGATCGGGTGCTTCCCCGGGGGGGCGAAACGGAACTGATTATAAAAGGTAGCCACACCATAGACTGAGCTCTCCGGGATGCGTAGGAACTTAGCCACCTCTAACATTGCTTCCGGCGGCAGGTAACCAAACTTCGCCTGGATTTCCTGTAAAACGGGGATGAGCCCTCTCCTCTCCCCTCTCCATGATTTCAAAATGTCTGCTGCTTGCTGCTTTATTTCCTCTTCATTCAATGGGAAATATTCGACCTCGCCTTATTTAGCTTAGCTTCATTCTACCTCGAATAAGTCATGTTGGCAACCGGGATTGAATCGGCATGCTTTGGCTTACCTTGTGACCAGTTTTTGGCGATCATAAATGGGCGACCATCCGAGGCAGGCGACTGTTTCAGGTTTATCCTTCGAAAAATTGAGTGGATTTCGAGTAGTTTAAGAGGAACAATTTACCAGTCCAGGGGCGTCTTTAGTTATCGCTCCGCTTTTCTTTGCCTCTCTTTTCCAGCTCTTCGATGGCCTCTGTGATAAAGTCATGTCGATCTCGCAATATCTGCCTTGCTTCCTTCAGCGCCTCGGCGTCCATCCCTGGCCCTATAGTGATATTTAAATCGGACTCGATAAGCCTCTGGGCGTAAAGCTCTCTTAAATTCAATACCCCGGTCGACTCTATCCCGGGGGAACTTGCTGCAGCCTTCGCCTTTGTGCTTTTCATGCCGCTTACCCCTGCCTCCGCAATCTCTGCTTCTGTCTCTCCAGCCAATACCCCAACCTCTTTGCAAAGGTCGATGAATAAGATGGTAGCTTTCTTAGCCGTTGCCGGCGAGTAATTGGTGGCAAAATAATTGCAAATCTTTTCTCGATCGCCTTTTAAGACATCAAATCGCACAAACAGGTCGGCATATGACTTTCTAACCGCCTCCTCCAGGTTGCTTCGAAATTCATCGCCGCTCGATTGCAGTTTACGAAACAGTGGGGTGGGGATGCCATTGTCTTCGATCAGACCGAGGAATTTGAGTGCACTGAGCAAGGCACTCTTATTCGGTTCAGGTATGCCATAGTCATCTAAAAGCTTCTTGTCGACCTTTCTCGGGGTAGTGACCCATCTTATGCGCTCGAGAAAGCTACGCAGGGTGGTAACCGGGACATAAGGTGCAAGTCTTCCCTTCACTGCCCTTTTGGTCATGATTGACCTCCCTTTTTTGTCGCCTGAGCACCGCCTTAGGTGCAATTCTAATCTTAGATGCAACATCTGTCAAGTGCAATAAATGCCCGATGCAGAGGAATTTCATGAGGCGTTGCCCAATGATTTGAACCCTTTGGCTGTGGATTCAATTGTCATTGCTGATGTTGAGCATTAAGGAGCAATTTTGCGGGCTTGACAAATCCAGCATCCTGGTGTAAGGTAAAACAGCAACAAAAATGCAAATAAAAGCAGAAATTGAGACAAAAGTTTTATCTTTGGCTATCGGAGCGAAACAGGCAGCCTTGATTCTGGCCACAGCTGGAACGGAGGGAAAGAGTCACACCAATTTCTATCATGGTGGAGAATCATCGCAGGAATTGCGGGCATTACCGCTAGCAATGGCGATCTGCTAGGGCTGATGCTTGCCAGGGTACGGCATAGGGGGCCATGGCAAACACGAATTCATCATGGAGGCTATGTAAATTTGGGGTGTTGTCTCCTTCCCTCGGAGCGGGATAGAGCATACGCCTTTGCCAACAACAAAGCTTTAGCTATAGATGGCCACCTCTATAGCTCCGATGAGCCCGGCTTACCAGAGGCAGAATTGGCGCTTCATCTGTACAACAGATTTGGGCATCGATTTGCCGGGATGCTGGATGGAGATTTCGCTTGTGCCATAGCCGATGGCGATGAGCTGGTTTTGCTGCGCGACCCGATAGGGTTAAAGCCCCTCTACTATGGCTATAGGGATGGACAGTTTTGCTTCGCCTCAGAGGCAAAAGGACTGCTTGATGTTGCCGATGAGGTGGGAGAATTTCCCCCGGGCCACATCTATGCTACCAAGACAGGGTTTCAGCCGTATGTGAGCCAGGTCAAGCCCGTTCCCGAGTTCACAGGCCCAGAACAGGCTGCTGAAATCCTGGCCATGCTGGTGAAGCAGGCTGTCCAGAGACGAGTGCAGGACAATTTACCCCGAGGCGTCTCCCTGAGTGGTGGACTGGATAGCAGCGTCATCGCTTTTTTGGCCAAGGAGTGCCGAGCTGACATCAAGACGTTTACGGCAGGTGTCGCTGGCTCTGAGGACCTGCCGCGGGCTCAACAGCTAGCCAGATACCTGGGAACCGAGCATCACGAATACGTATATGGTGCCCACGAGATCAGCGAGGTGCTCCCCCAAGTTATCTACTATTTGGAGTCCTTTGATGAGGATTGTGTCCACGGAGCAGTAGCTAATTACTTCGCTGCGCAGCTTACCGCCCGGCATGCCGATTGTTACTTGTGTGGCGAAGGGGCGGATGAGTTTCTCGGAGGATACCACATATTAAAGGAAGCAAAGAACGATGTGGAATTTGACGATATTACGGCGGA
>CAZMKJ010000038.1:0-11050 GCA_964567075.1 uncultured Dehalococcoidia bacterium | reverse complement strand
TCAAGCTGGGCGTGGCTATCGATGAGAGTATACATTTGTCATAAACTGGCTTCATGGATTTCGCCCTTCTCAGGGTCTACCATAACTGAGCCGAATTCGATGCTATCAACCTTTGCCTGAACCGGGGTAATCACCATCAGTTTATCAGCCTCTTTTTCCTTTGCTATGCCTAAGCCCAGAAATCCTCCTCGACCATATAACCCCACTATTTTGTTTTTCCAATCGTGAGGTGGCTCAAGATCGAATTCGCGCCTCCTGCCTGGGCCAAAATAGCGGACAAAGCTCTCATTTCTCCTTTCTCTCCTCAGCTTTGGCGATCGTTTTTTAATCGCCTGAGGCACTTTGAATAGCAAGCTTTCATATTTCAGCTCTGCTAAGATCGCTTCAAGCTCCGCCTTTCTGTGCAAGGCAATCACCAAATCTGGCTTTAACAGCTCTATCTCCCTGAGTTTAAGGGCTCTTCTGGTGTCACCGCTTGAATCGATGAGACAATAGCTTACCTCTTTCCTTGCTTTCTCGATCCAGCACTCCATAAGCTTGATATATCTCTGAAACCATTTCATCAGGTCATAGCCGGGGATAAAGGCCCAATCCACGAGCACCAACTCAAAGAATTCGTCGAATCGTCTATCTCCATAATTCAAACTTAAGGTTAATGGTAATCTGTTCGACTGGCCAGGGTCTGCATCTATGATCGCCACCTTATTACCTGCTAAAATCAATCTATTGGCAAGTTCCTTGGTCAGCGTAGTTTTCCCGGCATCATCCGCCCCCAGAAGATAGATCAACCTCGCTTTGGCTTGTTTGATCTCGGGGAGGCAAATTTCAACTGTCTCTGGAAACATCATTCGGCTTTATTGTAAATAGATACTGTGCAAATGCAAGAGCTATTTGGGTTATCTTTTGTGCAATAAGGTCTTGACATTGACAAAATGTAGCGTTATACTTTCCGCACAAAAAATATAATCTTGAGAGTGAGGGGGTGGGAATAATGAATTAGTCGGTGAAGGGGCAAAGGTGGCTTTAGCAAAATAACAGAGAGGAGGGGAAATGCCAGCTTTGTATGGTTTCAACGACCTTGAGCTCCAAGAGGAGGATCTTAAAAACTACAGGGTCTGGATCGGTGATTTCGTGCACGCATGGCCGCCGTATTCGCCGCTTATGGCTATAGCCCGCAACTCACACCAAATGTTCGCCTTCTCCTATGCCGCGGAGATGTTATCACTTCCCGGAAGCAAGGGCTGGCAGTGGCGCATGGTCGATGGTCTCACCTATCTGGCGATAATCGAGACCAAGCCAGAGGAGGTTCCGGAGCGGGAGAAGCGCTTTCGGGAGAGGATAACCCCATACATCGAGAACTGGGATGAGATGTGGAACAAGACAATAGAGGAGTGGCTCGCCATCATAAAGCCGTTCAAGGAGTTCGATGTTGAGCGGGCGAGCGATGCTGAACTCTATTGGTGCTGGGAGGATTTTTTCTTCACCGCCAACTTCGGGATGTGGAAGAGGCACTTCATGTGGATGTATCCCGCTTATGTCCTCTTCAGTTTGTTCAGGCAGATGTGCCAAGAGGTGCTCGGGATTACGCCCGCGGACGTATTATACAAGCAGGTACTCTCTGGGTTCGACAACACGGTGCTCAGGTTCGATAGGGCACTGTGGCGTCTCGGTGACCGAGCCAAGGAGCTGGGGGTTGATAGCATTTTCCTGAGCATAGAGGACGATGAGCAGGTGTTGTCCAAGCTCGAGGAAACTGACGCCGGCAGGAAGTGGCTTGGGGAATATCGTGAGTTCCTGAACGTCTATGGCTGGAGGTGTGCTCGGGTGGAGGAGTGGCTTAATAATCCCTCCTGGATTGAGAAGCCAAGCTTTGGGGTACCATTCTTAAGGCAGGCGATAATCAAGGGAGGGGCTTTCGCCGTTGATGAGGAGTTTGAACGCTTGGTCAAGGAAAGGGAGGCGGCGGAGAAGGAGCTCCTTTCCCGGGTGCCTGAAGATAAGAGAGAGTGGTTTGAGAAGCTGATGAAGTGTGCCCAGAGGAGTGGCACTTTCAGCGAGGACCATAACACATATTTTGATATGAATGTTATGTCCATAGGTCGCCGCATAACCAAGGAAATGGGGACGCGGTTTGTCAAAGCCGGGGTTCTTGATGAAGTTGATGACATTTATTTCCTGCACCCAGACGAGCTAAGGAAGGCAGCCATAGCTATGGGAAAGGCTAACCTGCGCCCCTATGCCAAAAAACGCCGCGAGGAGTGGGAGGCAGCCTGTAAGGCCGAGCCCAAGCCCTTTATCGGCAACATCGAGGTGGTGCCTGAGCTGGCGCTGAAGGAGCCCATTATCGGCGTCATAGCTGAGCTACCTGTGGTCAAGCCGGAACTGCAGGCTGACCTTTACGGTGCTGCTTCAGCCCCTGGCGTTGCTGAGGGCGTTGCCCGCGTCATACCGGACGAGAAGAGAATGGGAGAGGTTCGAGCGGGTGAGATTCTGGTCGCCCCGATGACGATGAGCACCTGGACGCCTCTATTTAGCATAGTCGCTGGTGTGGTCACCGATGGTGGGGGCACGCTGTCCCACGCTGTGATCGTCGGTCGCGAGTACGGACTGCCGGTCGTCGCCGGCACCGGCGATGCGACCAAGAAAATAAGAACCGGACAGAGGATCAAAGTTGATGGCACAAACGGGGCGGTTTATATTTTAGGTTAAGGAGGGATATGGCAGAAGTTAAAAAAGTTATGTGTTTCTTCTGCAAAAGTCGCTGCCGCTGGCTGTTGCACAGCGAGAACGGGCGGCTGGTCAAGTTTGAGGAAGACCCCGATTTTCCGCTGCCACCGATCAAGGGCTGCGTGAGAATAGTGCGCGGCGCTAAGGAATTCATGGAGCATCCGGATCGGCTGAGCTTCCCGCTGAAACGGGCTGGGGAAAAAGGAGAGGGGAAGTGGCAACGGATATCTTGGCAGCAGGCACTTGACGAGGTAGCGGCCAGGATCGGCGAGATAAAGGAGCGGTATGGAGCTGAAGCCATAGGCGTCACCACCGGCACTGGCCGCTCCGAGCGTTTTGCACTGACCCGGTTTGTCAACCTGTTAGGGACGCCAAACGTGGTTGGAGCCTCGACTATCTGCTTGATGCCGAGCGTGATAACCTCTCAAGCTATTTTCGGCTGGATAGCCCGTGCCTTTACCATGCGTAAGGAAGTCGGCGACGTTGGCAGAGAGGCTAAGCCGCTGGGCTGCTATCTGGTAATTGGGATAGAGCCGGCACAGAGCATGTTTCATTTGTGGAATACTCTGCGCACTCAGAAGAAGATGGGATGCAAGCTCATTGTCATCGATTCGAGGAGAACGGAGACAGCAGAGCTCGCGGACCTGTGGCTTCAGCCCCGGCCGGGAACGGACACGGCCCTTATGCTGGCGATGATAAACGTCATCATTGAAGAAGGGCTCTACGACAAGGAATTCGTGGACAAATGGTGCCATGGCTTTGATCAGCTCAGGGAGCGAGCGCGGGAATATCCAGCGGAGAAAGTGGCCGAGATAACCTGGGTCCCTGCGGATAAGATCAGGGAGGCGGCGAGGATGTTCGCCACAAACAAGCCAAATGCCGTCCACCATGGAATGGGCATCGAGCAGCAACAGAACTCTATCCCGACTGTTCATTGCCGATATATTCTGTCGGCAATAATGGGTGGTGTCGATTCCGAGGGGGGCGAGTATCTCCCCGGCCCAACTAAGCTGCGACCAACATACGTTGAGATGTCGCTCGACGAGGCAATGCCACCGGAGCAGAAAAAGAAGCAACTGGGCAGTGATCGGTTTCGGCTTACATCCTGGCCCGGGCGCGACTTAATTCAAGAGCATATAAAGAGAGTGTGGGGCGTGGAATGTGGTGACTCCGGTCACGGCGCCTTAGCTCATGCCCCGACGATGTATCGGGCGATGCTTACCGGTGAACCGTATCCGGTGAGAGGGGTGATCTCCTGGCCCAGCAATCCTATGGTGACACAGGGCAATGTCAAGCTGGTGTATAGGGCGCTAAAGGCGCTCGACCTTTATGTGGTTCACGATTACTGGCGCACTCCTTCCGCTGAGCTTGCTGACTATGTCTTCCCGATGGCCTCATGGATGGAAAGGCCTATGCTCTGGGACCATCGCAGTTTTGACTGCGTTATCTGGGCCGGGGAGCAGG
The DNA here is from genome assembly GCA_964567075.1 of uncultured Dehalococcoidia bacterium. Lineage (GTDB taxonomy): Bacteria > Chloroflexota > Dehalococcoidia > SZUA-161 > JAUWZY01 > JAUWZY01. The sequence continues at coordinate 6,859 of CAZMKJ010000038.1, read as the reverse complement.
GGCTGCCCAATATCATGCCCGGTGAATACGAACGGTGGAATGAATACGACTTCTATCGCGGGCTTGGCATCCGCCTCGGGCAGGAGGAATACTGGCCCTGGGAAAACCTGGAGCAGGCCTATGACGAGCGCCTGAAGCCGCTGGGGCTCACCTTTAAGGAGTTCATGGCCCAAGGGGGCTACTATTTCCCTCTCAACGAATACAGAAAATATGAGAAAATGGGCTTTGGCACACCTACGGGCAAGGTTGAGCTCTACTCCACCATATTCGAGAAGCTGGGCTATGACCCATTGCCGTCCTATAAGGAGGCCTTTGAGACCCCGATCAGTAAGCCTGAGCTGGCCAAGGAATATCCATTGATGCTGATCACCGGGGGCAGACATGAACCCCTCTACCACTCGGAGTTTCGCCAGATAGATTCGCTACGTCGCAGGCACCCGGATCCATTGCTCCAGATTAACCCGGAAACGGCGGCGGACCTGGATATCGGGGATGGTGATTGGGTCTGGGTCGAGACCCTCCGGGGCCGGATCAGGATGAAGTGTCGCCACTTTGGCGGCATCGATCCCAGGGTGGTGCACGCCGAGCATGGCTGGTGGTTTCCTGAACTGCCCGGTGAGGAGCCATGGTTGCACGGGGTCTGGGAGTCGAATGTGAATGTCCTCACCGAGGACGACCCAGATATATCCTGTGAATATCACGGAGGCTGGCCGCTCAGGACAGCGCTGTGCAAGGTCTACAAGTGCAAGAGCTATTGAGCTCGCTTAGCACCTGTGAGCGCATATCATAGCATCCAGCGACTCCACTGCCAGCTGGACAAATCGAGGGTCGCTGATGTGGTAGTCTACCTCTCTGAGCGGTATCTGAGAGGGTAACAGCCTTTTCAAGGTCTCGATGAAGAACCGATTCAGCTGAGGGTCAAAGGTGCCCTCGCCTGCTTTGTCGGCTTCAGACCATCCTCTCAGTGGGATCAACACGCCCACTGGACCTTTAGGATCGGCTAACCTCTGGGCTATGGTTCTGGCGATTGTATCCAGTTCCTCTTCGTAAGTGCGGACGAATACCCGCACATCGTGGTAATGGATGTTGCGCCCTCTCAATTTCTCGGGAACATCTTCGAGAGAGTTGAGGACTATATTGTCCAATCCTCCAGGGACAATAACGATGGGCACTCCCTTTTTTGCTGCCGTCTCCAGCCTGTCGTCTCCGATATCCCCGCAGTACCCATCGTACAACTGGTCTGCCAATTCGTGAGTGACAAAGTCCAGCACCCCGGCGAACAGCCCCTCGCCGATCAATTCCTCTAACGCCCTGCCGCCCATGCCGTTGGCATGGAAGGTGACCATCTCATAACCCCGCTCTGCCAACATGGGCTCGGCCAGCTGGGCGCTTATCGGACTGATGCCGAAGGATGTGGTTGCTACCAGAGGCCGATCAGCTTCAACCCCGGTTGCCCTTTCCGCCATGCCCACCACTGCACCAGCACCGTTGTCCAAGATCATCCTGGTGATGGCGTTCAGTCCCGCCAGGTCGACCACGGAGTGGATCATGGTGATATCACGGGTCCCCACATACTGTCTCACGTTCCGGGAAGCTACTGTGGAAATCATCACCTTAGGAATGCCCAGGGGGAGGCTGCGCATGACAGCAGTGCCGATAGCAGTCCCAGTGCCACCCCCGATGGCTACCACTCCAGCCAGTTCTCGTCGGGAATAAAGTTCAGCTGCCTTCTGGATGGCCCCGCGGGTCATTACTGCCACCGAATAGCTTCTATCTCGCCGCGACTTCATCTGGGACAGCTCCTCACCCCCAGCCCTGGCCACCTCCTCCTGGGAGATGTCTGGCTGGCACAAAGGCTCGCCCAGGGTCCCCACGTCCAACACCAGTGCAGCCCAGCCCCTTTCCTCCACCCTTTGCCTCAGGTACCCCAGTTCTCGCCCCTTGGAGTCCAGCGTGCCGATGAGCAATATCTTTTTGGGCATCGGGAGCTCCGCTGAGCAAAATTGTATGCCTCTCAAGGATGGGATGTCAACACTTCGTTACTAATGACTTCTTGCCCTTTAGTCAGCCGCTTGAGCGCCGGGCCAGCGTTGTGGTATTGTCTTCACGGAGGGGAGAAGTGTTTGAGAGCTTGCCAACGCTGAGTGATGATATTGTTCGCTCGGTTATAATGCCGGAAGCTGACAGCTTTGCCAGGTTAGCAATTCGGGACTGGGAGGGCGCCCAGCAAGATATAACACGTGAGCTAAACCAAATTGAGCGAGAGAACCCAGGTCTGGCTAAGGGCATCAAAGACACGGTGGACGGCCTGATCGAGCTGTATCAGGCGCATATATGGCCCGTGGAATCAGTGGTGCTACGGATCTGGCTGCTTAAGGGGGTCTGTCTCATCTGCCGCGGCTTAGACCATGCTTGCTGGGCTGAGAAGATGGCTCGCGAGCTTTGAGTCATAGCTCGTGACGGTTGTGCATTGGCGAGCTATGTGCTACCATAGTAGCCAAAATGGGCGGATCGGGAAGAGGAGGTGACCGATAAATGGCGGTGAAGGCGTATATCTTAATAACAGTGGCTGCTGGCAAGATGGACGATGTGGCCAAAGCAGTGCGGGGTCTGCCTGGCGTAACGGACGTTGCTGCGGTAACTGGACCTTATGATGTGATCGCTGCCATCCAAGTTGCAGACCTCGCTGCCCTGGGGAATCTGGTCAAGACATCCATCCAGGGCACCGATGGCGTGGTGCACACCCTTACTTGCATCAGCGTTAGTTGATGATAGCTTATCCGTGCCCTGCTTTATGCCTTCTGGATATAGACCTGGCGCAAGACATTGGTGGCAAAGCTATTGAAGAATTCTATGATCGGTTTGGCCTCACCTTCGCGGAGCGCCAGGCTCTTCTCCATCGCAGCCATGTCGTCCCAGACCATTGGTTTTATGAAGCTCGTCCCGCCATCGGCTGCCTGCCATACGCTATAAGACTTGCAGCCATGGGATTCCCAGAATGGCTTGATTTTCTCGGCGGCAGCCTTGAGGAATTCGCTCTGCTTCTCTGGCGCGACCTCAAAGATATAGAGCATCGCGACCATAGTGTCCCCCTTTCTGCTATGCTTATTCGGCCACAATTGATAATATCCTCCAGCACCATGGTGGTCAAGAGTTCATCTACTGAGGTAGTAGTTTTTGTTGCCTGAGAAATTGAATCAACTTTGAGGCAAGCTCTGCCGGCTCCCCTGCCAGCAAGTCACCCTTCTTTTCAGCGATACCTCCAGACATGATTAGCCGCATTCGCTCCGCTGCCGAGAGGCTGCTATCAGGGGTAAAAATCCTCTTTGGTCTCGGCTTAGCCGCTGATAATCGAATGGTGTGGGTCTTCGCGCCGCTGGAGCCGACTTCCCTAGGGGACAAACCGAGAGCGTTTATATCATGTCGCTCAATCTCTTTCCTTTGCGCCATTATCATGGAGGGTAAACTTGGATATCTTGGCTTATTAAGCCCAGCTTCTACGGCGAGTAAGGCGGGGAGGGGAATTTCCACAACCTCTCTGTTTCCTCCTTCAAGCCTCCTTTGCACTGTGACCGTCTTTTGCTCGGTGGAAACCTCGATCTCGGTCACCCCGGTGACCAGTGCTATGTCCAACATCTCGGCAATGGCACTGCCAACTTGCCCCGCATTGGTGTCAATGGCTCGGGCGCCACAGAGGACGATGTCGTATTGGAAGAGAGCGATCGCCTTTGCCAGAACCGCCGCAGTAGCATAGCCATCGGAGCCGGCAAAAGCAGGGTCACAAAGAAGGATAGCTCTATCAGCACCCAAGGCAAGGCACTTGCGTAAAGCCCTTTCAGCAGAGGGTGGCCCCACGGTAATAAGGATGACTTGCCCTTCGTTCTTTTCTTTGATCCGCACTGCCTCTTCTACAGCGAGCATATCATAGGGATTAACTACATAGGCCAGGTCTTCGCTTTCGATGGAAGTTGTCTCTGGATTTAGTCTTATCGGAATATTGATATCAGCTACCTGCTTTATGCAGACCACTATGTTCATTATCAACCCTCAAAAATTCTAACCATAACGCAAGCATACACCGAAACCGCCCCTGGGGTAGCTCCAGTCGATAGCGCCCTTAGCGCAGGCAATACGGCAGGCACCACACTCTACACAGCTGTGCCAGACAAAAGTAAACTCACCGTCTTTCATCATGTAATTCTGAACCGGGCAGACATACAAGCACGGTTTTTCTGCGCAATCCTTACAGATCTCCAAATTGACTGTAATATGGGGGACTGTATCCACATTGAATCTTGTCTGTCTGAGCTTATCCTCTATTATCATAGTAGTGCCCGCCAAGCTTCGATTCCGTCTTTGGCCACCTGCGATAGCGAAACCTTCCCCTTCATTTCCTGTTTCACTAAACTTAATAGCTTTTTCCTTGGTTGGCCATCGACGGTGAAAAGTCGATGTGCTATTGCACAAGCGAGAGCAGGATATAACTCATAAAGCCGGGATTTGGCCAGAAAATTTGGAGTTCGCCTGAAGTTTTTCAGGTCCTGAAGGACGAAGCTGTCATTGAGCAAGGTCTCATAGTGAGCTAAGCTCTTCTTAGAGAAATCTCCTGCTTGCCTCGCCTTCTCCACTGCCTCAGCGGCAGCAAAACCGGAGGCGATGGCAAAGTTCATGCCCTCTAATACCAACCCAGTCGCATATACCAAACCGGCGGCATCGCCGACCAGTAGAATTCCGTCGCCGTAAAGTTCGGGGATAGCATTTAGCCCACCCTCAGGGATCAGATGACCGGAATACTCCTTAATGACAGCATCCTTTAGTAATTCCTTGACGGTAGGGTGCTCCTTGAAGCCGTCCAGTAGCTCGGCGATGGAGACTTTGCTTTCCTGGAGACGATTCAAATTGGCCACCACCCCGATGGAGATGCTGGCCTTATTGGTATATAGAAATGCCCCGCCCTGGATGCCTTGAGTACAGGAGCCCACAAATTCATTGGCTACCCCTTCATCGGCGGAGAGATTAAACCTTTCCTCGATGGTCCTTGGAGGCAAGGCTAATAGTTCCTTAGCGGCGACTGCGAAATCAGCAGGCGATTGTTTTTTTCTCAGCCCTGCCTTCTCTGCCAGAAGGGAGTTGGCGCCATCGGCAGCAATAACTACGTCAGCATATAGTTCACCCTCATCCCTCCTCGCCTTGATGCCAACCACCTTACCATCAGCCCAAAGAAGGTCATCAACCACTGTCTCAGGTATAATAAGGGCTCCAGCCTGTTGAGCTTTTTGCGCATACCAGTGGTCAAATTTGGCTCTCAGCAGGGTGAATCCATTATAAGGGGGACGACTGAAGTCGGTATCCTTAAAATCGACCGATAAGGAAGCGGTTGGGGTGAGAAAGGTGATAATCCGCCTGGTTATGTATCTCTCCACTGGAGCTTCCTTCCAGAAGTCTGGCAGGAGTTTATGCAATGCCTCAGTATAATATAATGCGCCACCGAACATATTCTTTGCCCCTGGATTCTCGCCCCGCTCGACAAGAGCGACCTTTAATCCAGCTTGTGCCAGTACCAGGGCGGCTGTGCTACCTGCTGGCCCAGCGCCAACCACCACCACATCAAACTTTTCTGTCATGCTATTGCTCCGCCGATATCTCTCGCAAGCGATGTATGAGAGCGGTAAGCAGCTCTCGGCAATCCCCCACTATGCCCATATCTGCCAATTTGAAGAACGGTGCGTTGCCGTCCTTATTAATAACCACAATAACCTTAGAGTCTTTCATACCCATAGTATGGTAGATCGAGCCCGAGATGCCAAAGGCGATGTATAACTTTGGCGCCACAGTCATACCTGTTTGGCCAATCTGCTTCTCTATGGGAACCCAGCCCCTATCCACAGGCACACGTGATACCCCGACGCATGCGCCCAAAATCTCGGCCAATTCCTGGAGCAGCTGGAAGTTTTCCTTGCTATCTATCCCCCCACCGCCAGCTACCACAATCTCAGCCTCATCAAGACGAATAGTCCTTGGGTCAGCTTTTACAAAACCTACTATCCGGCTACGTGTTGTCGCAGGTTGAGGCTCGACCGTGATAATCTCTGCCTTGCGCTCGATCTGGGGAGGCTTCACCTCCACAATGCCAGGCCTCATTGTAGCAATTTGGGGTTTGGCTGCAGAGCTTATAACTGTGGCATCCAACTGACCCCCATAAATAGGCCTCACCGCCGATAGCAAGCCATCATCACTTACCTCCAAAGCGGTACAATCTGAAGCCAGTCCGGTCTTCAGTCGAGCTGCCAGCCTGGGAGCAAGGTCTTTGCCGAATGATGTGGCAGCAAACAATACCACTTTTGGGGCTTGTTCATTGATAAGGGTCGACAGTGCCTCGGTGTATGCTTCAGGGGGATAGCCCGTTAGTGGCCGGTCATCGATAATATAGACCCTATCTGCCCCATAGTGCGAAAGAGCGACTGCCAATCCAGCGATGTTATCCCCAAACAGCAGGGCACAAAGCTCTTTATCGAGCTTGTCAGCGATTTTCCGGCCCCAGCAGACTAACTCAAGGGAAACCTCTTGCAGCTCGCCCAGCCTTTGTTCGGCCAGGACCCAGACTCCGTTATCGACACTCATCTGCTCCCTGTTTCTCTCTTATTATTGCCTTCAGGTGCCTTGATCCAATCCTAAGCCCAGGCAGCCTTCTGTAACGCCTTGAGCCCGATAAATGACAGGGCTTCATCCTCGTCACTGCGACGACCACTAACCCCAATGCCACCATAGATAATACCCTCGCCAGGCTTTACAACAGCTGCCCCGCCGGGCACTCGAGTGTGATCGGGAACAAAGTCGCTGACATAATAATTCCTGGTAT
>CAZMKJ010000037.1:0-11133 GCA_964567075.1 uncultured Dehalococcoidia bacterium | reverse complement strand
AAAAGGAGGTAAAAGTGGCTTTAGAATGGATACCAAGGGCGCCGAAGGATAAGCTCCTGGATTTCACAATTGGTGACGAATCGCTGTTAGGTGTGGAAGCTCCAGCCACTGTGTATGAGAAAAAGCCGCTGCTTGACCCTAACGGCAACCCGGTTGAAGGCCTTTATGTGGCCTGGATTACTCTGAACAATCCCAAAGCATTCAATTCGTATACTCTGGATATGCTCAAAGCAACCGCCGTTGCTTTTGATGAGGCGTCAAATGATAAGAGCGTGGTCACTATCGTCTTCACCGGTTCTGGCGATCGAGCGCTGTGCACCGGTGGCAATGTTCCCGAGTATGCTGAGTATTTTATCGGCAGACCCTTTGATTGCCACGCCTATATGAATGTGTACTGGCATGTATTCGACGCTGTGTGGAATTCGCCTAAGCCCTTCATCCGGCGGGTCAATGGACTGAGCATAGGTGGCGGCGAGGAGATAAGCGGCTGCTGCGACTTGACCATTGCCGCTGACACGGCTAGCTTCGGTCAGGTGGGGCCACTGCATGGCTCAGTGGCTATGGGCGGTGCCTGCCAGTTCAAGTCAGTGGTAATGACGATTGAGGATGCGTTTTGGAACGCCATCTCCTGCGAGCTATGGAGCGCCTACAAGATGTATCGCAAGAACTACATCAACAAGGTGGTCCCGATACTCAAGCAAGGCGACAAGTTCATCAGAAACCCCCAGGTGATCACCGATAAGTATGTTGAGGATGGCGAGATTGTCTATGGCGAGTTCAAGACCAAGGAGCTAGGCTATAGCGAGGAGGAGCTAAAGGAGGCTCAGGAATTAGTTAGGTCATTGCCACGTGATATGTCCCTATTGGATAAGGCATGCATGGACATGTCCTGGACATTTGCCAATCTATATCCGGGGTGCTTGGCCCAATCACTGGCTATGATCAGGACGCAAAAGAGAATAGCCTATGATAGAGACAAGTCCCACATCATTTGGTGGTGGGCGCAGAATGCGTTGCCCGGTGGCGAGTTTGATATGGGTATGACCACTTTCCACACCCGGAAGATGACCGGCAAGGATAACATCGATATCTTGAAGTATCGCCGCCTGGTAGCTGAAGGGCGTCCTATGGACCAAGAGCTGTTTGACGAACTTATGCCCAAGCCCAAGGAATAAATTTGACAGCCAAGGAGCGGTGCTCCCTCGAGCAAACCAAGGCTTTATTACGCCGATTCGACCTCAGGGCTAAGAAAGGGCTGGGACAGCATTTCCTCGTCGATGACGGGGTGTTGGGCACCATAATCGAGGCCGCAGAGCTCAGCCCGGGCGACTTAGTGGTTGAGGTTGGCCCTGGCTTGGGAATTTTGACCGAGGAACTGGCAAAGCGAGCAGGAAAGGTCATCGCCATCGAGGTCGATAGCAAGCTCGCTTCTGCGCTGAGCCAAAGTCTGAGCCACTTGTCCAATCTCTCCATCATCAATGCTGATGTGCTTCAAGTGGAACTCAGAGAATTGGGCGTTGCCAACCTCGGCTACAAGGTTGTAGCTAACCTACCCTACTACATCGCCGCTCCCGTTCTGCGCCACTTTCTTGAGTCCCCGGTTAAGCCACAGCGCATGGTGATCATGGTGCAAAAGGAGGTGGCGCAGAGCATTGCCGCCGCTCCGGGCAAGATGAGCATCTTGAGCATCGCCGTTCAGCTCTATGGCAAGCCAACTATCGTTGCTTACGTCCCCGCGCGCAGCTTCTACCCAGCACCGAAGGTCGATTCTGCCATCCTCAGCATCGATGTCTACCAGCAGCCAATAGCTGAGGTGGAAGATATGGCCCGATTCTTTCACCTGGTTCGTGCTGGATTCAGCGCCCCGAGAAAGCAGCTCCGCAACGCCTTGGCTTCGGGGCTTTCACTGCCACCGGAGAGCGCTGCCGCGCTGCTAAATCGGGCTCAAATCAGCCCCAAGCGCCGCGCCGAGACCTTGACTATTGCAGAATGGACTAAAGTGTATCACGCCACTGAGGGGCAATATGCTGACCCTCCCTGCCTATGCTAAGATCAACCTGACCCTTGAGGTTCTGGGAAGCCGCGACGATGGCTATCACGAGATCGCCAGCGTGTTCCAGACCATCGACCTCGCCGATTCCCTTTCTCTCCAGCCGGGGGAGGGAATCGACCTCGAGTGCAATATCCCCGATTTGATCTCGCCGCAAAACTCGGTACTTAGGGCAGCAAAAGCCCTGGCACAGGAAACAGGGTGTGAAAAGGGGGCCTTGATTCGCCTTCAGAAACATATCCCTATCGGTGGCGGGCTTGGAGGCCACAGCGCTGACCAAGCTGCAGCACTTCAAGGGCTCAATGAGCTTTGGGGACTGGGGCTGGAGAGGCAAAAGTTGCTCCAATTGGGAGCGAGGCTGAGCTCCGATACCCCTTTCTTTCTTCATGGCGGCACTGCGCTGATCCAGGGACGCGGTGAAAAGGTAACCCCACTCTCCCCCCTCCCACAGACATGGCTGGTGTTGCTAAGACCGGCAATAGAGCCCATTCCCGACAAGACGGCAAGGCTTTATGCCAGTCTCAGCCCGTCCCATTTCACCTCGGGGCATTTGACCCAGAGATTCATCGAGCAGCTATCGCAAGGGCGCCCCGCTGACGATTCCCTGTTGTTCAATGTTTTTGAGCCTGCCGCTTTTGACTTTTTCCCTCAGCTTGACTGGTATCGCTGCCGAATGCTTGAGGCTGGAGCAGCTACCGTGCACCTGGCCGGTGCTGGACCGACGCTCTTTGCCCTGGTGCCAGATAGAACCTCAGGGGAGTTCATATGCAATCGGCTAAAGAGCGAAGGATATGAAGTCTACCTTGTTTCCACCATCAACCCAGGGCCCAAGGAGTAGCCTTTGTCCCACATTTTCCCCAAGATCCGCACCCTGTGGATAACCGCCATTAACAAAAGGGCGGTGCAAATAGCCGTGCTCGTTTTTCTTCTCGGCATCATTGCCGCCCTGGTCTATCTCTTCCACGACATCGAGACCCTGAAAAAGTTTCTCCCCTACGGCTATTTAGGTGTTTTCCTGGTCGAGCTCATTAGTTGCACCACTATAATAATCCCCGTCCCAGGTATGCTCGTGGTCTGGCTGGCGGGGGGCACCATGCTCCCCTTCCTCTGGGCTGGGGTCTGGGTTGGGGTTGTGGCCAGCATCGGGGCAACCCTGGGTGAGCTCACCGCTTACTTCCTCGGCTATTGCGGACAAGGGACGATGAAATTGGAGCAGCGGAAGTGGTATCAGAGGGCAGAGAAATGGATGAAACGCTATGGCAGCCCCACCGTCTTCGTCTTCGCCCTGTTGCCCTTGCCCATTGACCTGGTGGGCATCGCCTCTGGCGCCCTAAAGTTCCCGCTGTGGAAATTCATCCTCGCCTGCTGGGCGGGGAAGCTGCCCAAGTCAATCCTTGTTGCCTATTTAGGCTCCATCTCAGTTAAACTCTTCTTTCCCGGCTTATTTTGAGGTAAAATAGCTAAGGAGTAGACAGGAAAAAGAGTGAGCGGTCAAACTTATATCTCCTTAGACCTCGAGACCACCGGGCTCGACCCGGAAAGCGATGACATCGTTGAGGTAGCTGCGGTCGAGTTTCAAGATGGCGACATCGTCGCTACCTTCCACTCGTTGGTCAATCCATATCGCCCTCTGCCCTATCATATCCAGCTACTTTGCGGCATCACTCAGGCTGAGGTCGATGCCGCCCCTCCCTTCTCTGCTTTGACCGATGAGCTGGCCTCCTTGTTAGCAGCCCACCCAATAATTGGACATAATATCTCGTTTGACCTCGGCTTTTTAGCCCAAAAGGGCATCCAGGTATATGGCCCCGCTTATGATACCCTGGATCTGGTCAAGATCGTGCTCCCTCAGCTCTCTGAGTATGCTCTGGGCTCGGTAGCCCGAGCTTTGGGCATCCCCTGCCCGATACAACACCGAGCCCTTGCCGATGCCATCACCGCTAAGGAGGTCTTCCTCGCCTTGCTCGATAAAGCCAGCCAGCTCGATCTCCCCGCTATCGGCGAGATAGCTCATCTGACCACAAAGGCAGGCCTTGGACTCGGCGACCTTTTCCAGGAGATAGAGCAGAGGAAGAGTCAAGCTGCCTTCTCATTCACTGAGCCCCAAGCCGCTGAGATAGAATCCACCATCACTTTGAAACAGCCGCTTCGCCCCTGCCCGGAGAAAACGCCCTTAGATATAGAAAAGCTGAGTGCCATTTTCGACGACGGCGGTCCCTTGAGTCGCGCCTTCCCCGATTACGAGCGTCGCCCGGGGCAGATCAATATGATGCAGGCGGTAGCCCAAGCGCTGAATAACAGCCAGCACCTCATTGTGGAGGCCGGGACGGGCACGGGGAAGTCCATAGCTTACCTCCTGCCCTCGATCTACCTTGCTTTAGAGAATAGCGCTCATGTTGTCATCTCCACCAACACCATAAACCTTCAAGAGCAGCTTATGGGCAAAGATATCCCCGATTTAGTTCGGGCATTAGGCTCAGAGCACGCCCTCGATGAGCTTCAGGCAGTTCAGGTCAAGGGGCGGAACAATTATCTTTGCCTGCGGCGCTGGAATTCCCTGCGCCGCGGCGAGGGTTTATCCCCTGCCGGGCTCAAACTTTCGGCTCGCATCCGGGTTTGGCTGAACTCAACTCAAAGCGGGGACCGCGCTGAACTCAACCTCAGCGGCGAGGAAATCGCAATCTGGAACAAATTCTGTGCCCAGGTCGATGACTGCTGGGCTGGAAACTGCCCTTATCAAAGGCGCGATGCCTGCTTTCTATTTCGGGCCAGAGAGGCAGCCGAGGGTGCCCACATCATTGTAGTGAATCATGCCCTCCTTCTCTCCGACATGGTAGCTGGAGCCAAGATATTGCCTGAATATCACTACCTGATCATCGATGAGGCTCATCATCTGGAGCAAGAAGCGACCAAGCAGCTTGGCTCTGAGATAACGCAGCGAGAGCTCCTCGACTATCTAAGCCGCATCGACCGCAGGGTTGAGGGACAGCACCATGTCGGATTCCTATCCAAGCTCAGGGAACGCCTGACGCTCAGCACTATGATCCCGTTACGGCGCAGCCATCTGGAGCAACTGAGCGAAGATTTGCGCTCCAGGGTGAATAAAGCCAGGGCTCAGGTCTCCCAATTCTTCGACATCCTGGGCCGTTTCGTTTGGGACTACGCCGAGGAGCAAGGGGACTATGACCGACATCTGCGCCTAACCCAAAACATTCGAGGCAAAAGGGCCTGGTCTGAGGTGGAGAGCGCCTGGGACGACTTGCACTCGGCGCTGAAGGACATCGCCGATGCCCTGAACGAGCTTTATATCGGACTGGAAGACCTCCTTGAGGGCCGGCTCCCCGATTATGACAACTTGATGTTAGAGCTCTCCTGCTTGCTCTATGCCAATGAAGAGCTACAGCGGCGGATAAATTCGCTGGTATCTCACCCTGAAGCAAACGACATCTACTGGCTTGTCCTGAGCGGGGAGAATAAATTGCTCAGCCTGTGCACCGCACCGCTCAAAGTGGCAGGCATTCTGCAGAAGCAACTTTTCTCGGCCAAGGAATGCGTGGTGCTCACCGGGGCCACCCTGAGCACGGAAGGGAATTTCGAGTACATGAAAGGGTGCCTTGGCCTCGACGAGGCCGATGAACTCATCCTCGGCTCTCATTTTGATTATCCTGGCTCGGCATTGATCTATATCCTCGGCAATATCCCTGAGCCGGGCGAGCCGGGCTATCAACCAGGGGTGGAGAAAGCCATTAGCGAGATTTGTGGCTCCAGCCAGGGGCGGACCTTGGTTTTATTCACCTCGCACGCTGCCCTAAGAACCACCTTAGCTGCCATCAAAGTCCCCTTAGCGGCAGAGGGCATCCTCGTTCTTGGCCATGGGGTTGATGGCTCGCCGAAGCAGCTATTAGAGCTCTTCAAGACCGAGCCCAAAGCTGTGCTCCTGGGCACCTCGAGCTTCTGGGAGGGGGTCGATGTGGTGGGGGAGGCATTGAGCATTCTCATCATAGCCAGGCTCCCCTTCAACGTCCCCACCGATCCCATCTTTGCTGCCCGCTCTGAGCTATTCTCCGACCCTTTTAGTCAATATACCCTGCCTCAGGCGGCTCTCAGATTTAAGCAGGGATTCGGACGCCTGATCCGCAGCAGAAACGATCGCGGCATCATGGTGGTGCTCGATAGCAGAGTTAAGCATAGATCATATGGCGCTGCCTTCTTCAATTCCCTGCCGCCGTGCACTGTGGTCACTGGCTCGTTACAAGACCTGCCCAGGGCAGTAGCAGTGTGGCTTAAAGAAGGTTCCCATGAACCGAGTGCTTGACTATATAGATATCCACTGGCAACAGGCTTTGGCAGACGTGATGCGGCTCTGCCGCCAGCCCAGCATCAGCGCCCAGGGGGTGGGGCTGGAGGAGACCGCCGAGCTTTTAGCTCAGATGATGGCGGAATATGGCGTCCCTTGCCAAATCCTACCCAGCAAAGGATATCCCGTGGTCTATGGCGAGCTCCGCGGCGATTCCCCAATCACCCTACTCTTCTATAACCACTATGATGTCCAGCCGCCGGAGCCATTGGAACTGTGGAGTTCACCGCCTTTTGAACCCACAGTCTTTGAGGGCAAGCTGCGGGGTCGGGGCGTCTCAGACAATAAAGGGAACATCGTTGCTCGCCTGTTAGCCATCAAAGCCTTCAGCCAAGTTCAAGGGCGACCGCCGGTTTCAGTCAAGTTCTTAATCGAAGGCGAGGAGGAGATCGGGAGTCTCAATCTCCCCGCCTTTGTTGCTCAGAACCGTCAGCTTCTCGCCGCCGATGCCTGCATCTGGGAAGGGGGCGAGGTAAACTGGAAAGGGCAGCCTCTGATTGCTCTCGGGCTCAAGGGGATTCTCTATGTGGAGCTCGAGGCTCGCGGTGCCCAGCGTGATGTCCATTCCTCCATGGCCACCATCGTGCCCAATCCCGCTTGGAGATTAGTTTGGGCCCTTGCTTCGCTCAAGGATTGGGACGAGAACATCCTGATCCCGGGCTTCTATGACGAGGTTCAAGCCCCAACCGAGGAGGAAATCGAGGCCGTCCAAGCTATGCCCTCGGAAGAGGACGAGCTCAAGCAGGGCTTGGGGTTGGAGCGCTTTGTCAAGGGTGTCAGCGGCTTCGAGCTCAGGCATCGCCATCTTTTCCAGCCCACGTGCAATATCTGCGGCATCGCTGCCGGTTACACCGGAGCGGGGTCAAAGACAGTGCTCCCGTGCCGAGCCAAGGCCAAGCTGGACTTCCGCCTGGTGCCTAAGCAACGCAGCGAGGATATCCTGAACAAGCTGAGGCAACATCTCGATAACCATGGCTTTTCCGATATCACCATTAACTTCTCCGAGGCAGAGCCCCCGGCACGCACCCCACTGAGTTCCCCCTTCGTTGCCATAGTTTGCGATGCCGCCAGGGAGGTTTATGGCACCGAGCCTGTAATCATGCCCACCTTCGCTGGCACTGGACCTATGGCTTCCTTCACCGAGACCCTCGGCCTCCCCACCGCCTCCTCAGGTGTGGAATACCCTGATTCCAGGGCTCATGCCCCGGATGAGAATATCAGGCTGGAGGATTTTATCAAGGGGATTAAGCATATCGCTGCCATCTTGGAGCGATGCAGCAAGCTTAAGGAAAGGAGGAAATGATGTCAGTATTAGATGCCTTCAATCTGGACGGCCAGGTGGCATTGGTCACCGGTGGCGGCAGCGGTCTGGGCTGGGCGATGGTTGAGGCGATGGCTGAGGCTGGTGCTGCTGTTGTGGTGGCCGATTGGCGTGGAGACAGAGCCAAAAAGGCAGCGGAGATGGTCCGTGGGCTTGGGCGCCGCGGGTTAGCCCTCAGTGCCGATGTGTCAAAGGAGAACGATGTGAAAAGAGTGTTCGACCAGATTATGGCTGTGTTTGGGCGATTGGATATCGCCATCGCCAATGCCGGCATCTCAGGGGAACCTGAACCGTTCCCGGAAGTGCCACTGAAGAGCTGGCAACAGGCTATTGACATCGACCTCACTGGCGTCTTCTTGACCTGCCGGGAGGCAGCCAAGATCATGATTCCACAAGAACGGGGCAAAATTATCACCATCTCCTCGATTCATGGCGGCATGGTTGGGCAACTCGAGGGGCGCAAGCCAGGTTATTCCGCTGCCAAAGGAGGCGTTGCCGGTCTGACAAAGACACTGGCTATCACTTTGGCCCCCCACGGAATCCAGATCAATTGCATCACCCCCGGGGCCTTTAGGACGCCAATCGGCAGAGGTGTCTTTTTGGAACCGCAGCCGGACGAGAAGACAAAGCAAGTGATAGAGGCATTTTTACGCCTCATCCCAATGGGGCGGATCGGGGAGCCGTCAGAGATCAAAGGATTGGCGCTCCTTTTGGCCTCCTCTGCCTCCGATTATATGACAGGGTGCGTGATCCCAATTGATGGCGGCTATACCGCTTTGTAGGCTTCGCCCTGCTCCATCAGGCTATCAAAGATGGCTACTGCTTCCTGGCTAAACTCCGGGGCATTGATATGCAGATCCAGCTCTATCACTTTGATCCTGGGCTCGATATGACTCTTCAGCGTCTCGATAAACGCCCTACGCCCCTCCGGGTCGTAAAATCTGCCCCCTGGTTTATCATATTCGGAAAAGCCCTGTGTTGGGATGAGCAGCACTGTTGGCCCCACTGCCTTGTTCAGCTTGCGAGCCATGACCTCAGCCACAGAAACCATCTCATCACTGGTCATTGCCATGCCAACGGTCAGGGGGTTATGCCAGGATAGCGTGCGCTCTTTGAAACGAGGAGGGATTGTCTCCGGCGGTCCATACCAACTGAACCAGTTCGCGGCGCCGGGGGCGACAACATGAGGAATCCCCCTTTTGCCTATGGCTTCCAGCCTATCTATGCCGAGGTTAGTGCCATACAAGTAATTCGTCAGCTCAAAGAAGGAGAAGTCCAAAGCGCCGGCAAGCAAACCTTGCTCCACGTACTCCTCAAATGTCCCGCCCCCGATGCCATTGGTGTGGAACACCACCACCTCATAGCCCCTCGCCTCGAGGAGTGGCTTGACCCAAGGCACGTATTTACACCCCGCAGAGCCCAGTGTAGTGACGCCAACTAACGGCTTTTCCGGTATCCCCTTTTCTTCGTAGTTTTCCACCATGCCCGCAATGGCTCCGGCGGCGTTCTCGAGCACCCTGTTTGTTATCCGATTCAGACCCCAGATGTCAGCCACGGTTGGCATTACCGTGAGGTCTTTGCCCACCACCTGGGGAGACAATATAGGCAGAAAAGCTACCGTGGACACCATGAGCTTGGGCATGAGCAAGGGCAACGCCTTCATCACCGCAATGCCTAAAGATGTGCCCATGGAGCCACCCAAAGCGACTATGCCGTCTAGCCCGCCGCCGGAGTGTAACTCCTGGGCTATCTTTACCGCCCCCTCCGCCATCGCTGCTATCGCCTCCCCCTCATCGCCGAGGGCAATCAGCTCCTTTAGGTCTGCCCTCGCCGCCTCAGCTACTTGCTCCCGTGTGATCTCAGCGGGAAATGGCGCTGCCCCCAGGATGCCAGTATCGATGACAATCGCCTTATGCCCTCTTCTCTCTATCAGCTCCTTTAGATATTTGACCTCCTCCCCCTTGGTATCCAGCGTGCCGACAATCGCTATGGTTTTTGTCATCCCTCTCTTTCTCCTTCTTAGTCATTAAACATTATAGTCCGCCATAGATAAAGGAAGCAAGGGCAAGCTGGAAGCGATTGCTCTATTGACCACCGAGCTTTAATCGGATAACATAGTAAGAGGGAGGCTTAGCAAATGTCCACTTATACTGGTAAGCTGCTGCGCGTGAATCTCAGCACTGGAGCAACCGCGGTGGAGCCCATTCCCGAGCAAGTGATAAGGGATTTCATCGGACCGCGCGGAATTGGCATTAAGTACCTTTATGATGAATTGAAGCCTGGGATTGACCCCCTGGGACCGGAGAATAAATTGTTCCTCGGGACGGGGGTGCTTTCTGGCACTGCGGGCCAAGGGTTCAACAGATGGTTAGCAACCACCAAAAGCCCGGCCTCGGGAGCTTGGGCCAAATCCTCATGCGGTGCTGACTTCGGGGCGCGGCTCAAGATCGCTGGGCTCGACGCCATCATCATCGAGGGCCAAGCGGAAAAACCTTGTTATATCTACATCGAAGATCAAAAGGCTGAGATCCTGGATGCGGCGGAGCTCTGGGGATTGAACACTGAGGAAACACAACAGAGGCTGCAGCAGAGGCATGGCCCGAAGGTAATAACCGCCTGCATCGGCCCCGCAGGTGAGAAGCTGGGTAAATATGCTGCCATTGTCAGCCACCGGCGCACTGCCGGCCGCTGTGGCACCGGGGCGGTGATGGGGTCCAAGAATCTGAAGGCTGTGACTGTTAATGCTTCGGGAACCGCAGTCCCTCATGACCTGAAGGCTTTCAACGAGGTAATGCGAGAGCTGATTGAAATCTATATCGCTCATCCGCGACGGAAGATGTTAGCCGAATTTGGCGTTGCCAGTAGCCTGCTCAAATATGGGCGGGATATGCAATTCTCCCCGGTTCGCAATTTCACGCGAGGGAGGCTGGATGACATTGAGAAGATAGGGGCACCCGAATTCAACAGGTTCAAGATAGGGAACTATGGCTGTTATGGTTGCCTGACCAGATGCGGCCAGATACGCAAGGTGACTGAGGGCCCTTATGCCGGATTCCAAACCGAGGGTCCGGAATATGAGACCGTCTTCTCCTTTGGCACCGTCCTGTGCAACACCGATCCCGCTTCTATAGTAGCGGCAGACGCACTCTGTGACCTCTATGGCATCGATACCATCAGCGCCGGTGTTTGCATCGCCTTCGCCTGCGAGCTATTCGAGAAAGGGATCATCAGCACCAAGGACACCGATGGCCTTGACCTCACCTGGGGCAACCATCCCGCCTTTGTCCAATTGGTGGAGAAAATCGGCAAGCGAGAAGGGTTTGGCGAGCTACTGGGAGAAGGGGTGAAGCGGGCTGCAGAGCAAATCGGCAACGGGGCTGAGAAATATGCCATGCATGTTAAGGG
>CAZMKJ010000036.1:0-11280 GCA_964567075.1 uncultured Dehalococcoidia bacterium | reverse complement strand
GGCATAGAAATGGGCGATGTGGGAATGGATCATATGAGCGCAATAGAATAGCTCCCTCAGCTTCTTGGCCGCTGGTGGAGGGTCGACATGATAGACAGCGTCCGTTGCTTTGGTCGAGGCCATATGATGGGCACTGGGACAAACGCCACAAATGCGAGGGGTTATCCGGGGCATTTCCTCAACAGGCCGACCCTCGCAGAACTTCTCAAAGCCCCTCAACTCGGGGATCTGTAAATAGGCATTGGCTACATTGCCCTCGTCGTCAAGGAAGATCTCTATCCTGCCATGGCCCTCAAGCCTGGTTATGGGATCGATGGTGACCTTCTTCATTAGCTCACTCCTATATTCGCTTTCTTTGCAACATCGAGGTTGACATGCCAAAGCGGTAAAAGGTGCCTGCGGGATCCACCACCTCCTCCACCATCGCGGCGATTTCCTTGTCATCCTTGACTTCATAGATAGAGGCTAAGGCGCTGAGCATCTTAGCCCCTTGATCGGTGACCCCTGCTGGAGGTCCAAAGCAACCACGGCAGGGCATATTTGCCAGGATGCATCTCTGACCGCAGCCGCCTCTGGTCGCTGGCCCCATGCAGATCAGCCCCTGCTCCAGAAGGCAGCGCTGGGTGTCGGGGATAATCTCATGAGGGCGATATATTTTGCTGATCTTCTTCTCCTCCTTCACCCGATCGCATTCATCGCAGAGTGTCTTCTCCGAGGCGATAACGGCACCCGGGGGTGGCAGTTGCCCTGTAGCTAAGGCATCTACTACCTTCAGGATGAGATCCACCGGAGGCGGGCAGCCGGGCATGAAATACTCCACTGGCACTACCTGTGCCAGAGCCAACACAGTATCATAGAACTCAGGCAGTTCCAGTTCCCCTTCAGCAATTTCGATCTTGGTTTGGGGGAATACCTTCTCCGAATTATCATTAGTGGGGGCCTCTACATAGGCCCGCTCAAAGGCCTCGGCCCCATTGATGAAGTTCGCCAGCGCCGGTATCCCGCCGAAGCAAGCGCAGGAGCCGAAAGCAACCATAGCATTTGACTTGGCCCGAAGCAGCTTGGCGATTTCCTCCTGTTCTGAGTTCCGCACCGCGCCATTCCACAGGCAGACGTCAATAGCCCCGTCTGGCATCGCCTCAACATGATGATATTTGAAATCGATGGCTACTGGCCAAAGCACGATGTCTGCCAGCTCAGCTACATCCAGTATCTTTTCATTTATGTCAAGAACGGCCACGTCGCAACCGCCGCAGGAAGCCGACCAGTATAGGGCCAATTTAAGCTTCGCCATCTTACCTCCAGGCTATGATTGATGTCTAAAGGGGCCCAATTCCTTCACCTTCTTTGTCATGTCATTGACGATGGAGGCGAATCTATCCCCCTCCGCTGCCGAGACCCACTCCAGGCGCACTCGCTCCTCCTCGATGCCAAATTGAGACAGCATCTTCTTTAATAGCGGGATGCGGCGTGCTGCCTTATAATTCCCCTCCATGTAATGACAATCGCCGGGGTGGCAGCCGCAAATCAAAACTCCATCAGCCCCTTCCTTAAATGCCTTGAGCACAAAGGCAGGTTCCACCCGCCCGCTGCACATGACCCGGATGACCCTGACATTAGGGGCATACTTCATTCTCGAGGTGCCGGCGAGGTCAGCACCAGCGTAGGAGCACCAGTTGCAAAGGAAGCCAACAATCTTGGGCTCGAATGCCATAGCAAACTCCTATTCCTGAATTGCCTCCGCCACCAATTGGGTGACGTCCTTAAGCTCAAGGACATCGCCCTTCCCCATTGTCAGCAGGCTATCCTCTAAATTAAGGAAGCAATAAGGGCAGGAAAGAGCGAGCACATCAGCCCCTACCTCTAAGGCTTGCTCTATCCTGATGTCGGATAATCTCTCCTCCTTCGGCGTCTCCATCCACAGCCGCCCGGCACAACCGCCACAACAAAGGCTTTCCTCACGAGAATCAGGAAGCTCGACCAGCTCTATGCCGGGGATGCTCCTTAGAACCTCACGGGGTTCATCATAGATATTGTTGTAGCGTCCCAGGCAACAGGAGTCGTGATAGGCCACCCTCTTATTCAATTCCTTTGTCGGCTTTAAGCGTCCCTGTTCAATGAGCTCCGCCAGATATTGAGTGCTGTGAATTACCTCGAACTCCAAGCCAAATTCGGGGTATTCCTTTTTGAAACTGTTATAGCAGTGAGGCGAGACAGTGAGGATCTTCTTCACCCCATTTTCCACGAAGGCGGTGATGTTGTTCCGAGCTAAGCTTTGAAACAAAGCCTCATCCCCGGCTTTACGAACGCTTTCACCGCAGCAGCTCTCTTCAACACCCAAGATGCCAAAATCAGCCCCCATTTCATTAAGGATGTTGACCATGGAGGTGGCCATTACCCGGGCTCGCGGGTCGTAAGCCGGGGTGCAGCAGGGGAAGAGTAATAACTCGGTGCCCTTGGTGAAGGTCTTTACATTAAGGTCTTTGGCCCAATCCGCTCGCTTCTCTCGCGCCTCCCCCCAGGGATTACCCACTGTGCCCATGCTCGTCATCGCTGTCCTCAGGCTGGCTGGCACTGCTCGCCATTCCACAGCGATCCTGCGGATGGCCCTCATGATGTCTACCAACTCCACGCCACGAGGGCAGCGCTGAACACAAGTTCTACAGCCGACACAGCGCCATATCTCATCGCTTTCCAGGTCGATCAAACCAAATTGTGTTTCGCGGATCAGCTTGCGAGGGATGAAGCTTCGCACCAGATTCCAAGGGCAACTGCCGCTACAAACGCCACATTGATAGCACAATTTAAAGGCATCGCCCCCGGCCTCGATTACGCTATCTATTGCTTCCTTAAATGGAGCTACCGCTTTCATATCCCACCCCTCTATTTAGACTAATACCCCTTCGATTTCGGCCATGATCTGCTCGGCAGTGAAGTGCTTACTGGTGATGGCAGCACTGGGGCAAGCTGCAGCACAAACGCCACAGCCCTTGCACAACGCCTCATTAATGAGGCAAATCTTCTTATCTTCGTCAAAGGAGATTGCGTTGAAGGTGCAAAGAAGCTCGCAAATCCGGCACCCGGAGCAGAGCTCCTCGTCAACCACCGCTATAGCAGCTTCGACCTCTACTTTGCCCCTGCTGATCATGGCCAGAGCCCGTGCCGCTGCCCCTGAAGCCTGAGCCACGGTGTCCGGGATGTCCTTGGGCCCCTGGCAGCAGCCAACAACGAAGATGCCGTCCGTCATGGTGGCCACTGGGTCCAGCTTGGGGTGTTTCTCCATGAAGAAGCCATCAGCGCTCAGGCTCAGGGAGAACAGCCTGCCCACTTCAACAGCATCTGCCCGTGCCTCTAGCGCTGTGCAGAGGATAACCATGTCTACCGGGACGCGCGCTATGCTCCCCAGCAAGGTGTCCTCACAAACAACGACCAGCTTCCCTTTCTCCTCATCGCTCGTGGCACGGTCGGTGACTTGAGCCACCTTTCCCCGGATGAAATTAACCCCCTCTTCCGAGAGGCGCTTGTAGAATTCCTCGTAACCTTTGCCGAAGCAGCGCATGTCCATATACATTTGGTACACATCGGCATCGGTTCTTTCCTTTATCAGGTGAGAATACTTGAGGGCATACATACAGCAGACGCGAGAGCAATATTCATGATAGTTTGCATCGCGGCTGCCAACGCAATGGAGAATGGCTACAGCACTTGGCTGATCGCCATTCTTGAGCATGATATCGCCTCCTGTTGGTCCCGCGGCATTGCACAGCCGCTCAAACTCGAGCCCGGTGATGACATTGTCATAGCGCCCATAGCCATATTGAGAGATAACCGAAGGATCGAAGGCATCATAGCCTGTAGCCACAATAATGGAGCCCACCTCAACCTCAACAATCTCCTCCTCCATCCCATGATCGATGGCCTCCGCCTCGCACAGTCTCACACACTCCAAGCATTCTGAGCATACAGCACAGTTCAAGCAACGCTTTGCCTCCTCCATAGCCACTTTTTCATCAAAGCCCAGCTCAACCTCAGCGAAGGAACCAGCTCGCTTCTCGAGTTCAAGCGTTGGCATGGCACTTCTCGCCTTCCTCTGCACTCCTTCTTTTGCTATCTTCTCCACCCTTTTCAGTGTCTCCGGCCTTCCCTCACTCAGGTCGACCCCTCTCAGGTAGCGATCGATAGAGATGGCAGCTTCCTTACCTGCGGCAATGGCTCCAATGGCGTCAGCAGGGCCAGCAACGACATCGCCCCCGGCAAAGACACCATCGATGTTTGTTTGCAAGCTAACCGGGTCGACCGATAGCGTTCCCCAGCCGGTGAAAGTAAGCTCTTTGGGCAGTGCTGCCTTATCAACGGTTTGGCCGATAGCGAGGATCACATTATCAACATCAATAATGAATTCCGAGCCCTTAATAGGCACCGGGCGGCGACGACCGCTGGCATCGGGCTCACCTAACTCCATCCGAATGCATTCTATGGCGCTTAATCGGCCATCCTTAGCCACAGCTTTGACCGGCGTCGACAGGAAATGGATGTTCACGCCCTCCTGCTCCGCCTCCAGGACCTCAGTGGCAATAGCAGGCATTTCGGCTCGAGAGCGGCGATAGATAATAGCCACTTCCTTAGCCCCGAGACGCAAGGCCACCCTGGCGGCGTCCACAGCAGCGTTGCCGCCGCCGATAACTGCCACCCGATCCCCCAGGCTGACCTTGACCCCAGAATTCACTTGCTTCAAGAAGCCGAGGGCATGGATTACCCCTTGTATCTCTTCACCAGGGATCCCCATCTTCTGGCTCAACCCAGCGCCAGTGGCCAGGAAGATCGCCTTATATCCTTGAGCGAAGAGCTGCCCAACATCCGTCACCGGGGTGCTGGTCTTGATCTCAACCCCTAATTCCTCCATGTATTTGATTTCGTTGTCCAGCACTGCCTCGGGCAGGCGATATTCAGGGATGCCATATCTCAACAGCCCCCCAGCCTGAGGCAGAGCCTCAAACACAGTAACAGGGTATCCCTGCCTAATTAGGTCATAGCCACAGGCGAGACCAGCGGGGCCGGAGCCAACAATAGCCACCTTTTCTTCCTTTGTCTTTTCCATGGGGGTCGCCTTCTCCCTCCCCACTCTCAGCTCATAATCAGCCATAAAGCGCTTCAGGGAGCGAATGGCCACCGGCTCATCAACCGTCGCCCGCTCGCAATCCAGTTCACAAGGGTGAGTGCAAACCCGGCCGCAAACCCCGGCAAAGGGCATAGTTCTTCTGAGCACGCCAAGCGCCTCTTTGAACTTGCCCCGGGAAATAAGCGAAACATAACCCTGGGCATTGACTCCAGCGGGACAGGCGACTCGGCATGGGGCGTAGCCCCGCTTGTCGATGACGAAAGCAGTGGGCACCGCTTGAGGGAAGGGGCGATAGATTGCATTTCTGTTGATCAATCCCAGCTCAAATTCGAAAGGCACCTCCACCGGACATGCTTTCGCGCATTCTCCACATCCCGTGCATTTGTCAACATTCACATATCTGGGCTTGTTCTTGATCTTGACCTTGAAATTGCCGACATAACCTGAAACCTCAGCCACTTCGCTATAGCTCATGAGCTCGATATAGGGGTGCGAGCCCACTGCGCTCATCTTAGGCGTCATAATGCAGGCGGAGCAGTCCAGGGTGGGGAAGGTCTTATCGAGCTGGATCATGTGACCGCCGATGCTGGGCTCCCTCTCCACCAGATAGACCTTATGCTCGCTATCGGCGATCTCAAGGGCAGCCTGGATGCCAGCGATGCCACCGCCCACAACCAAGACATTGGGGTTAACTGGAACCTCTCTGGTCTCAAGGGGCTCATGGTGATAAACCTTCCTCACTGCAGCGTTGACTATTGCCTTTGCCTTCTCAGTAGCGGCGCCGCCATCTTCGTGGACCCAGGAGCAGTGCTCCCTGATATTAGCCATCTCAAATAGATAGGGGTTTAATCTGGCGTCGCTACAGACGCGGCGGAAGGTAGGCTCATGCATCCTCGGCGAGCAGGCGGCAACAACAACACGGTTTAGCCCATGATCCCTGATATCGTCCTTTATCATCGCCTGCCCGGGGTCGGAGCACATAAACTTGTAGTCACGGGCCACTGCCACCGAGCCCAATGTCTTGGCAAATTCGGCCACAGCTTCAACATCTACCGTGCCCGCGATATTGGTGCCACAGTGACAAACATAGACGCCGATCTTTTTCTCCTCCATCCTGTCCTCCTAATGTAAGCGCCTTGCTATTATCGCGAAACTAAAAAAAAGAGGCACAAAGCCCCTTACCATTGCCTTGCTGGACTTTGTCCCTCATTGCCAAATCCTACCTTATCACATTTATCTTAACAATGTCAAGACAGAGCTTCTCCCCTTCAATCGCTGAGCTTTCCCTCGCGATATGCTCTTAAGTACTTCTTGCAGTATCGGTCTCGGCCGAGCAAAGCCTCAGCAGCCTTGAGCACAGAAAGCAGCCTCTGGTCCAAGGGATCGAGAATAACCGAATCCAGTCCCGCGGCAAGGCACATGCTCAAGAAGACCCGGTTGATGAGGCCTCTTTTTGGTAGCCCGTAAGATACATTGCTTAAACCAGAAATGGTTTTGGCACCAACAATGTTTGATTTAACCAGCTTTAATGTTTCCAATGCGATCAATCCCTGACCAGGATCAGCACTCAGCGGTAAGACCAAGGGGTCGAAATAAATCCTTTCCGTATCTATCCCCCGCTCCTGTGCTTGGCGTAAAATCATTTGGCACACCGCTAATCGCTGCTCTGCTGTTTCGGGGATACCTCCTTGATCTATAGCCAAGGCAATACAGGAAGCTTGGTATTTTTCAATCAAAGGGAGGAAGGAGTCTAATCTTCTTTGTTCTCCGGTTATTGAATTCACCATAGCCAGACCACGGTGTTTGGCCAGCCCTGCTTCCAGCACCTCAGGGTCCGCGGTATCAATGGCTAAAGGTCTATCCACAACCTCCTGTAAAATGCCCACCAGCCACTCCATATGGGCTGCTTCGTCTTTTGGCTTACCCGTTCCCACATTGGCATCAATGAAATCCGCCCCGCTATCCGCCTGCTTTTTGGCCAAGTCCTGGAGATAATGTTTATCCCTACTCTCTAAAGCTTGTCTAACATCCCTCCGTGAGGCGTTGATCTTTTCTCCGATAACTAAAGTGTGCAATTTACCTACTCAGCCTCCCAATTTGAGGATAGCACTTAGTATGGAGGTCGCTGTAAGCGGCCGCTCCTCTGAGGATCGAAGTTTAAGGCTGTATCTAATACCAAGCTCAAGTTAGCTCTAGGCAGGGGGAGGCGTAAATCGTGTTCCACCGCCAAGATATAGCCACTCTCTTGGGAAAGGATGCTCAACGTTCTCTGGAGATGGTTTCTCAATGTCGGCACATCTGTGCCATAGAGCAACCTTTCATCCAATCCCCCATGCAGGCATAATGCCTCGCCATACTGCTGCTTAATCCTCCTGATATCCATTCCCTCGCTGCTCACCTGGAGCGGGCTTAAGATATCGACCCCGATCTCCACCAAGTCGTCAATAATGTCATAGATAGCGCCACAGCAGTGAAATAGCACCTTTGCTCCGGTTCTCCGCTTGATAAAGGCGATGAGCCTTTTGTGATACGGCTTGATCACCTCCTTGTAAACTGAAGGTGAGATAAGCAAGCCATCTTTCATCCCAACGTGATCACCAATCTCTATTACCTGCAGGTATCGACCAACCCAGTTTAAGAACATGCCATAGAAAGCCTCGGTAGTCTTATATATCCGTTCCAAAAACCTCCCCACTCGCCCTTTATCGTGACGCAAAGCGGTCATAAATTCAGAGAAGCCCCAAAGTGCGATCCCCTGTTCAAAAAAACCGCTTAAGGGAGCAGTCCCGACCAAGGCATAGTCTGTATTATGATAAAGCTGCCCAGCCTCCTTTTGCACCAATGGCATCCAGCGAGCGGTATAAGATTCCAAGGCGTACTCGGCATCGCGATAGAGCTTTTCCAGCCCCTCACTGAGACCCTCTATCCTGCCCAGAGCATAGGGATCGGGCCAGGGGTAATCCTCCGCGTGTCTAAATTTGCCGTTTTTGTATCGAGGACGTCCCCACCATGGCGTGGCCAAGGGCAATTTCTCCAGGCCACGCAGCGAAATGCGGCGAAAATCAAGCCTAAACCGATCCCAGAGCTCTTTTTGGTAAAATCCATCGCCCAGTCTGCTCACCCGACCAACGAGGTCGATAGGTATTCTATCCACCTCTTGATGACGCAGGGCTCGAAGCACCCTCTGCCGTGAACTAAGCTTCATCTCGAATCCCTCACTTCCTGATCTCCATTATCGCCACCAGCCCATGACCAACACCCATTCCCTGCTGCGACACCATTTCCAATCCCCTTAGCGCATAACCAAGCTGGGGCTCGATTATGTTAGCCTTAGGATCCCCCATCTCCAGCTCGGCTGCGCTTTCCACCGCCCGCTTCACCACTTGCATCGCCTTTTGCAATGCCTCAGGATGAGCGGGGATGCTACTTGCTCGGGGGGAATGAAGGAGATCAATAGTAAATTGAACTAAGGCATTCCAGCTCGCCGCCATGTTGCGGAAGAAATCGTTTAATGAATCGAAGCCAAGCTCGGAATGATAGTCAAAGATCAGAGCCTCGAGGTCTGTCCTCATACCTATCTCAAAAAGGGAATTTACCGTCTGTCTCAGCGATTGACAGTGCTTGTTATATTCCGCAGTGTCCATATGGCGACCGACAAGAACGGATCGGTCAAATATCTTCTTGCTCTTGATCTCTATCCCAGCATTTGCACTGGCAGTTGTGATCACATTTTCGATTTCCTGCCGACTCATCAGTCGCAGCGGGAAGTGCTCCAACTCCTTGCCCACTCGTTCCTCAGCCGAGTAAAGATAAGAGATCACATAATCCATGAACTTGACCTTGCCTAAATCCTCGGTCCACAGGCTCTGCCACTCATAGGAGTATCGGCCCAACCAGTCGCCGACCACTAAGCTATGCTCGCCGCTATGTTTGGCAATATCAGAGAGGAGCTTTATACTCTGCTCATCCTCGTTATGAGAAAGGGTGCCGTAGGAGGTGAAATAGAGATCATAGGGCGTTTCGCCCACCTCGGGCGGCAGCCCCTGACTGAAATCAGCGACACACAGATTCACCCTTTCGTTTCCGCTGAGGAGGCTTTTCCCCTGCTCGATCAACATAGGATTAATATCAAAGCCTTTATAAATGCCGAGCGTATCAGGGGTGATCAGCCTGAATTCGCGATCGCTGAGGCTGGTGTCTGAGGCTGGGATATTGGTTAGCAAATCATAGCCGTCGCCGCTGCCACAGCCCAAGTCCAAGATGCGAACCAGCCCATTTTTGTTTCTCTTCTCAGCAATCAACGATTCAAGATAAGGTCTCAAAAAGAGCCCAGTTACCTCATCCTCCCAGTATCTCCTTACATTGTCATATTTCCCACCGAGCCCGGTCGGCTTCTCATATTGCCCTGTTCTCAGTGCCTGATAATAAGGCTCAGTTACCACTGTGCTCCCCCTTGCTCAGCCTCAATTTCTCAGCCAACGCCACCGCATGGAAGGCGTCCTTGCCATAGCCATCAGCGCCGATCTCCTGAGCAAACTCGGCAGAGGTTGGCGCGCCCCCGATCAATACCTTGACTTTAGAGCGCAGCCCAGCCTCCTCGAGCTTATCGATGGTCTCCTTCATAAACACCATAGTAGTGGTCAGAAGGGCTGACAGCCCCAGGAACTCAGCTCCTTCTCTTTGCACCGCAGCCACAATTTCATCCGGGGAGACATCAGCTCCGAGGTCAATGACCTCAAATCCGGCGCCTCCGAGCATTATGGCCACCAGGTTTTTACCGATGTCGTGTTGATCGCCCTGGACGGTGGCAACTATGAACTTGCCTTTGTGCTCCAGCCCCCCTTTCAATAGATGGGGTTTCAATAGCTCCATGGCTGCTCCTACTGCTTCAGCGGCAACCAACATATCGGGGATGAAGAACTCACCAGCCTCATACCTCTCCCCAACCACAGCCAGCCCCTCGCTTAAGCTGTCCAATACCTCCTTTAGACCTATGCCTTCCCCGAGGGCTTGTTCCACCAATTCGCAAACCCCGGGCTCGCCCGCCAAATCCAGTTCTAATCCCTCGTCATCCTTGTTCCGCCTTCCCTGGATAACGTTCTCCTTTATTGCTTCAATAATTCCTCTGTGCGTCACTTCGTACCTCCGTAGGGATTCAATCTGGGAAGTATCCCTGGCACCCTTTTCAGGACCTCTCGGTTGATCTGCTCCGGGAGGTGCTCCGGAGGGAGGGAGAGCAATTCTTTGGTTTTTTCATGAGCCCTTAGCAGTACCTCGTCTCTCCCTTCATCGCTGCCGAAAGGATAAAAAGGGAAAATCTCCCCTCTATGTAAGCTGCGGCGAGCATATCTGACGAAAAGCTTATGAGAGGTGGCCATGACCTCTCTGATATTGTCTATGGATTCTCGGAATTGGGCCTCGCTTACCTTCGGTTTCTGCAGCAGAGACTTGACCATGCCGATATGGACATCATCTAACACAGCTTGCTCCAAGGAGAAGGTATTGGTTTCCTCCAAAAGCCCAAAGGCATAATGCACATATTGAGCACCACTTAAAGCGACAAAGATGTGGGAGAACAATTTCTCCACCGTGGCTTGGATCCCAGGGACGCTGCTGTCGGCGACCCCAGCACTGGAGTAACAAGGGATTTTATAAAACCGGGCCATCTGAGCGCCATCAGCGTTATAATGATTGAACTCAGGGGCGCCATACATGTTATGCAGGTTATCCATTCGCGCCCTTACCGGCACACTGCCATAAAGCACCGCCGCCCCTTCCTTTACTAGCTGGGCTAAGGTTATGCCGCTTAAAATCTCGGCATTGAGCTGGATCACTGCCCCCGACTCCTGTATTGGAGCGGTAGCCCCACCTGCCGGGGAGGTGGAGATGACCACGGGCAATCCCCGCCTCACGATCTCGATCATCTTCTGCGTGGTATCATCGACGAGTTGTAGGGGGCTCTTAGTAACGCAGGTGATAAAGGAAAGCACAGGGTTTTCCCTGAGTTCCTCCTCGCCGCCAGCGATTATCTCGCCCATTCTGATCACGTTATCCAGTTGCCCAAGCTCAGTAAGCCCAGCCATCACGTGCTTGGTAATGTTGTTCAGGCAGGCGTAGAATTTATTCACATCATGGTTATCCTCTGTAATATCGTCATCTTG
>CAZMKJ010000035.1:1647-12627 GCA_964567075.1 uncultured Dehalococcoidia bacterium | reverse complement strand
TTTCGTGCCAGAATTTCAGGTTTGCCGGTAACGAGAAATTATAAACCAAAGGCACGGCTGCTCGCCGTGCTCTTTGTGTACCCCCAATCTCATATTGTAATGAAAATAGGGTACCCGTGTATCGACCGGACAATAGGGGGCAAAGGCCCGGCTCAGTGATACAACACCGGAGAGCTTAGCGTGCCAGCGAATACCTGCCAGGCCAGAACTGACTTAGCTGTCAGGCTGAGGAACATATACCCGTACTCGCCCCAGACATAGGACCTCCAGGGGCCTTTCCTGGTGTACTGCAGCCACATATTGATGGGGAAAAGGGCATAGAGCAGTATTAGGGATGCGACTATACCATAAACAAACACGGGCGGGCTGGGGCTGGCCTTCACGAAATAGAGGACTATAGCAATCCAGGGTATTGCGCCTATCACACTTCCGAAGATGAAAGCCGTCCAGTCTGTTCTCGATGTGGTCTGATTTTGCAACTCCATCATGAGGCCGAAGAGGCTCATCGCCGCTGTCAGAGAGAAGAGAGATATCAAAGCCACGAGGTCTGTGATCCCAGTGAGCGAGGCGATTACCACGATCATGACCGAAGCGCTGAGCGAGTACTCGTACCAGCGCTCGTAGTTTATGCGCCGGCCCAAGTTCCCGATATACCAGGGGAAAATGCGCGGCAGCGAGAGTAACAGGTGTCCGAACGCCGATAGGAACAGGAAGACGGCGATCAGTATGCAGGGCTCATAGCTGAAATCCCAGGTTGAACCTATGAAGGATGCGGTGATGGGTGCGCGGAACCCCGAGCCCAAGAGAAGTATGACAATCCCCTGGCCGAAGTGAAGCAGCGCGAGCGCGAAGTTGGTCCGCCTCAGCCTGTGCTGCTGCTTCGGCGTAATGACCTCTCCGTAAGCCGCGATATAATCAGGCACCTAGATCCCCTCTGAAGTTGCCTAATAATAATATCCTACTCTCTCGGCCGGACAATAGTCAATCCTTGGCAGTGCCTCAGGTGGGTGTTCAGGAACGGTCTGGGCGACCCTGTTTAGCTTGAGTCCGAGAGGGATGTTATGGTATATTTTGTTGCGTGCAGGAAGTCAAAACCGAACTCGTCCCCAAGGGAACCATCACCTCAGCTAAAGGTTTCCTCGCCGGTGCTGTCTCTGCCGGGCTGAAGACCAAGGGTGAGGAAACGGCGGACCTGGGAATCCTCTTCTCCGAGGCGCCTGCTGTTGCTGCCGGCATGTTCACCACGAATAAGATCAAAGCAGCCCCTGTTATTCTGTGCCAAAGGCACTTAGCCAAAAGGAGCGCCCAAGCCATCATAGTCAATTCCGGCTATGCCAATGCCTGCACCGGGGAACAGGGGACGAGAGACGCTATCGAGATGGCAAACCTGGCGGCAAAAAAACTGGGCATCTCTGTCCAAGATGTCCTGGTTGCCAGCACTGGGGTCATCGGCACCTACCTGCCCATGGAACACATCCGCGCCGGAATAGAAAGAGTAACTCCGTCCGCGGAGGGTGGTCATAAGCTGGCTAAGGCCATCACCACCACCGATGCCGCTCCCAAGGAATTGGCAGTCACCTTTAACATATCTGGTAGCGAGATTATTATCGGAGGCATTGCCAAAGGTGCTGGGATGATCCACCCCAATCTGGCAACCCTGCTCTGCTTCCTGGCCACCGATGCCGCTGTGGACCCAGATTTCCTCCAGCTGGCGCTGAAAAAAGCAGTTGATGTCTCGTTCAATATGATCACCATAGATGGAGATACCAGCCCCAATGATACTGTCTTGCTCCTGGCCAATGGCCTTGCTGGAAACGAGGTCATCGCCGATGGGCTCCCCGCTGAGATGTTCCAGGGGGCTTTAGATGAGATTTGCCTTTATCTTGCCCGACAGGTGGTCAAAGGCGGCGAAGGGGCAACCAAGCTCATCGAGGTCAGGGTAGAAGGGGCATCGAGCGTTGCCGAGGCCAGGCTGGCTGCCCGCGCCATCGCCGCCTCGCCGCTGGTCAAGACAGCAGTTCATGGCTGTGACCCCAACTGGGGACGCATCATCGCCGCCTTGGGCAGGAGCGGCAGTCAAGTTGAGGAAGCCAAGCTCGACCTCTTTTTGGCTGATGTCTGCCTGATGGAAAAGGGCAAGCCAACTCCCTTCGACAGAGAAAGGGCGAAAGCCATCCTGGGCCAAGACGAAGTGAACATCCGCCTCTGCCTCAACCTCGGCGACGGCGAAGCCACCGCCTGGGGCTGCGATCTATCCGAGGAATATGTTAAGATAAATAGCGAATATACGACTTGAGCGGGATATGGAGATGGATACCGAGTCCGGCAAGCCCATCGTGGTTAAGATCGGCGGCAGCACCTTCGGCGGAGGTGATACCACGGTTGAGGATCTGGTCTCGCTCCAGAGGAGGGGCATCGTTCCCGTGCTGGTTCATGGCGGCGGCAATAGGGTCACTGAGTGGCTGGGAAAGATGGGAATTTCAACCAGCTTCGTCCGCGGCCAGAGAGTCACCGATAGGAAGACCCTTGATGTAGTCATCGCCGTGCTCACCGGCTTGGTCAATAAGGAGCTGGTAGCTGCCATCAACTCATCGGGAGGTAAAGCCATCGGCATCAGCGGCATCGATGGCGGGCTAATCCAGGGGAGGATCGAAAGCCCCGAGATGGGCTATATGGGCCAGGTGATAAAGGTCAACATCGAGCCGATCGAAGCCATCCTCGACGCCGGATATATCCCCGTCATCGCCCCCGGCGGGCTGAAGCTGCCCGCTGAGGATGATGACCCAGTTATGCTGCTTAACATCAACGGTGATGTCACCGCCGGCGAGCTGGCGCTGGCATTGAAGGCAGAAAGGCTCATCTTCCTCACCGATGTCCCTGGCGTGTGCGATAATTCGGGCAAGCTCCTGCCCAAGCTATCCGCAGCAGAAGCAAGCGCCCTTTTAGCCTCCGGGGTCATCTCCGGGGGCATGATCCCAAAGGTAGAGGCCTGCCTTCGAGTCCGGGAAATGGGCTCCTCAGCCCAAATCATCGATGGACGCTTACCACATGTTCTGCTTGCCGCTATCCAAGACCAAGCACCGGGGACTAAGATCCAATGAGCGATTACCAAGAGCGAGAAAGAAAATACCTCATGGCTACATTCAAGCGGCTGCCAGTGACGCTGGTCCGTGGAAACGGGGTGAGGGTCTGGGATGACCGGGGCAAGGAGTATCTGGACTTCGTCGCCGGCATCGCGGTGAACCTGTTAGGCCATTGCCATCCTGTAGTGATCGCTGCGTTGAGGGAACAAGCGGAGACCCTTGTCCAGACCTCAAATCTATTCTACACCGTGCCTCAAATACAACTCGCCGAGCTTCTGGTGGAAAACAGCTGCTTGGACAAGGTCTTCTTCAGCAACAGCGGCGCCGAGGCTAATGAGGGGGCAGTGAAGCTGGCCCGCAAATACGCCAAGGGCTACTTGAATGGCGCCTATGAGGTAATCACCACTGTAGATTCCTTTCATGGGCGTACTCTGGCTATGGTGGCCGCCACCGGGCAGCAGCGATTTCAGGAGCCCTATACCCCACTCCCCAGTGGCTTTGTCAATGTCGAGTATGATGACATCGAGGCCATAAAACGGGCTACAACCAGCAAGACCTGCGCCGTGATGCTGGAGCCAATACAGGGCGAGGGCGGAGTTAATATCCCCAGCCAGGATTACTTTAAGCAGGTGCGAGCCTGGTGTGACGAAACGGGGCTGCTTCTTATCCTGGATGAGATCCAGACTGGGCTGGGGCGCACGGGAACCCTCTTTGGCTACCAGCTGTTTGGCATCGAGCCCGATATCATGACCTTGGCTAAGGGGCTGGGGGGTGGGATGCCCGTGGGGGCTATTCTGGCAAAAGAGAAGACCTGTGTTTTCGCTCCCGGAGACCACGGCTCCACCCTCGGCGGCAATCCCCTGGCTTGTGCTGTGGGATATGCCTGCCTGAAGTTTCTTCTGGGGAATGATGTGGCCGCAAATGCAAAGCGTATCGGGGACTATCTGATAGCTAAGCTCGAAGGATTACAATCGAGATTCGAGCACATTGTCGATGTCCGCGGACGCGGGCTTCTGGTCGCTTTAGAATTCGACCGTGACATCAGTGACGAGTTAGTGCTGGCTTGCCTTGAGCAAGGGCTTTTGCTCAATGCGGTCAAGCCCAATGCCCTCCGCTTCATGCCCCCGCTCATTATCGAGGAGAAAGACGTCGATGAAGCTATTGCCATCCTGGAGAGGGTTCTTTCGAGTAAGCTCTGAGTCTTGCTTGCCTTAATGACCGAACATTTGAAACAGAGATGGAGATAATTCCGGCTTTAGACCTGCGCCAGGGGAAATGCGTTCGCCTCTACCAAGGGGACTACGGTAAGGAGACTGTGTTCTCCCACGAGCCGGTGGCTATTGCCCTGCGCTGGCAGGCTCAAGGGGCAAAGCGATTGCACCTCATCGACCTCGATGGCGCCGCTGAGGGCAAGTTATGTAATGAACCCACCATTAAAGAGATACTAAAGGCGGTTACGCTCCAGGTCCAGATCGGGGGTGGCATCAGGCAGCTTGAGACAATATACAAACTGCTCAGCCTGGGCGCGAGCCGGGTGATTCTGGGCACGGCGGCAATAGAAGACAGGGAACTGGTAACCGAGGCTTGCCGTCGATTCGGCGAAAGCATTGTCATTGCCATCGATGCTGAAGATGGCTATGTGAAAAGCCACGGCTGGCGCAAGGGCTCGACCATAACCGCGGAGGAGCTGATAAACAGGATGGCCGATTTGGGGGCCAGGCGCTTTATCTATACCGACATCAGCCGAGATGGCACCCTGACCGAGCCCAACTTCGACGCCATCGCCAATCTTGTTGCCCAAAGCAGTCTCCCCATTATCGCCTCCGGCGGGATTTCAAATATCGCCCAGTTAAAGAGGCTGGCCCAGATTGGGGTTGAAGGTGCAATCGTGGGCAGGGCGCTTTATACTGGAGATGTCGATTTAGAAGAGGCGTCGAGGGAAATTCGCTAAATTCGCTCCATCCGCCAGACAAGGCTCTATCTTGCAGAAAGGGGATTGCGGTAAGACTGTGATAGAACCCAGGTTTGAGGAAAAGGGACTGATCCCGGCCGTGATCCAGGATGCCGACAATGGCCAGGTGCTCATGCTGGGGTTCATGGATAAAGAGGCGTTTGAGCGGACGCTCTCCTCCGGTGAGGTCTGGTTCTATAGCCGAAGTCGGCAGGAGTTGTGGCACAAGGGGGCAACCTCAGGAAGTCGCCTCTACGTGCGCTCCATCTTCATCGACTGCGATGAAGACGCCCTGTTGCTCCAGGTGAACCCGGCAGGACCGGTGTGCCACACAGGAAACATGTCCTGCTTCTTCCGTGAGCTCACTCAGCGTCAGCGTCCAGAGCGCCCTTAAGCGCCGATATAGCTACCTCTAACTGACCGTCATCGGGCTGGCGTGTGGTCAGCGCTTGAAGCAGGAAACAGGGGGTGAGCAGAGCTCGGACGGCGATATTCTTGGCGTGCCTGGCGCCGAGACGCATCATCTCATAGCTAACCGCGGCGATGACGGGCAAAAGGGCAATCCGCTCCAGGAAGCGCAGCCACAGTGGCGGTCGCCCCAGGAAGGCAAAGACAATAATAGCTAAGACTAAGACAACGAGGATAAAGGCAGTCCCGCAGCGAGCATGAGCTGTGCTGTATCCGCGAATTTGGTCTACCTCAAGAGCAGCCCCTTGCTCATAGGCATTGACGGTTTTATGTTCAGCACCATGGTAGGCGAAGAGCCGCCGCACATCGGGAATAAAGGCGATAACCCAGAGGTAGGCGATGAAAATGGCGAGGCGAACAAGCCCGTCCACCGTGTTGCTGACGATAGATGAGCTTATGAAAGGGTCAAGAGCCCAGACGACAAGCAATGGCAGCACCAGGAACAGCACCAAAGCAAAGATAACGCCGAGGGCCAGGGAAAACCAGAGCCAAGCGGGGCTGAGCCTTTTAGTTTCCTCCCTTGAAGCCACTTCAGCGGAATAAAGCAGGGTGCGCAGACCCAAAATCAGGGACTCCCAAAGCACAAGGATACCACGGACTAAGGGCATGCTCCCGAGACGGCCGCGATAGATAGTGCCTACGGGCTCGGTGAAGGTTACGATGCCGCCATCGGGGGCGCGAAGGGCAACTGAGATATGCTTGCGCCCCCGCATCATCACCCCTTCAATGAGCGCCTGACCACCATAATGAAACTTGGCAGCCAACCTTTACCCCTATCTCAGCTTGCTCCAGCCAATGGCAACTAAGACGATTACAGCGACCTGGAGGACAGGTAATGCGACAATGCTAAGTGCGGGAATCCCCCAAACAGAGGCAAAAGAGCCGATTAGACCTAAGGTGGCTTCGTAACTTGTTCACCGCAGCCGGGGCAATAGATAGCACGTTCAGAAAGCTCTTTACCGCATGTGGGGCAGAACATTCCTGCCGAGGCTAATCTTTGAGCTTATATCGCCTCTTGAAGCGTTCTACCTGCCCCGCTGTGTCCACGATGCGCTGCTCCCCAGTGAAAAAGGGGTGACACTTGCTACAGAGCTCCACCTTCAGCGCCGGCTTAGTGGAGCCGACGGTGAAGGTATTGCCACAGGAGCAGGTAACCTTCGCCTCAGGGTAATATTTAGGATGGATCTTTTCCTTCACCGGTAGACGCTTACTTTCTTCCTGTTCTTCTTCGCCGGCTCGAACTTGACATGACCATCGATAAGGGCGAACAGGGTATGGTCTCGGCCCAAGCCAACATTCTCCCCAGGGTGGATTTTAGTCCCCCGCTGGCGAACCAAGATATTCCCTGCGCGAACGGACTGACCTCCGTATCGCTTAACCCCCAGCCTCTTGGCAATGCTGTCACGCCCCAGCCGGGAACTGCCTCCTGCCTTTTTATGTGCCATAAAAAATCACCCCTTAACTTATCGGCTCACTTCCCCAGGATATAAACTGCGTTCATATCGCCATCGACCCTGATCCGATCCCCGGTCTTGATCTTCTTGGTCGCCTCCATGCAGCCGGCCACGGCGGGGATGCCAGCCTCGCGACCCACGATCACGGCATGGGTCAGAATGCCCCCCATATCGGTGACCACAGCACTGGCGATGCTGAAGATATAGGTCCAGCCCGCCGTTGTAATCGGGGTGACTAAGATCTCCCCAGGCTGAAGTTCCTTGAGTTCCTCCTCCCTCAGGACGACGCGGGCGACCCCTTCCACCACCCCCGGCGCTGAGCCAGCGCCATAAAGGTCAGCCTTGAGCTCGGGCCGAACCGAAGGTGGCGCAGCCACGGTGCGGATCACGGCATCCCTTATCGCCACCTCACCGAATTTCTCCATCGACCCGAAGATTGGATCCGGCTCATTGGCCAGATAATGCTCATACTCCGCTCGACGCTCCTTTACCAGGGAATGTACGTCATACCTTTCCCTGACTATAAGTGCCGACTGAATCTCCCACGGCATCAGCATATGGATGTCGTCCGGGTGATCGGTGACCCCATCCTTGGCAAAGCGCTTGCCCAGCTCCCTGATCACCTTGGTGTGTACCGCATGACCCATCAAGTCCAGGTAATAGTTGTGCTCCTCAGTCCAAGAGCCGGACATCTGGGTGGCCCGCAGCAGCTTCTCAAACCATTCCTTTTGCGCTGCGGGAACCTTGGCCATGACCTCCTTCTCCACCTCCTCCCGTTCCTTAGCCAAACGTTGCCGTCCCGCAGCGGGGGCAAAAGCCCCTCCCCCGGCCACATACTTCCTCACCTCGGGAAAGCCCAGGCTCGGCTTCTCGATCCAGGTAGGAGAGACCCAGTCCCAGACCCGGGCGCGTCTCCAGCCGTGAACCTTCACGAATTCATTCCACTCGGCAAGCCACTTCCTTCCCCCATCGCTCAACTGGAGCTGGGACACCACCTCTTCGTCCTCCGGTACGGTGAGGAACAGGTTACCGACCCCGAGCTCCTGAGCCCTGGTGCTGAGGCGCCAGATCTCCTGGTCAACCTTAAATAGAATGTTGTCGTAGCCGGCCATGAGTTTGGCAAACGTGGGGTCCTCGGGCTTGATCCCGGTGACCTCCTCACAGAGGACCTCCAACAGGTGATATATCTCATGAAGACCATAATCGTAGCGGAAGTGAATCTGCATCCATCTGCGCAGGCAATCCCAGGTGTCAAAGAAGAGCTCATAAAGCTCGACATCGCTCACCTTCTCGATATCGACCTCCATGAACGGCTTATACAGCGACATCACCTCGTCAATGGATTTAGCCCACTCACCCCAGGGGTCGTCGATGAGTGGTCTGATCCGCTCCCGGAACAAAACTTCTCGCGCCGGAACCTCTTGCGGTTTGGGCTCGATGACGGCGATATAGACCCAGCCACCGACCATCCTCGAGTCCCAGCCCTTAGTCCCGGGGAGGGATAGATTCTCCGCAGCCTGCTGGAAGGCATTGGATAAATATTGCACCCAGACCACGTTGAACAGCGGAGGCCAGGCTGGAGAGCCGTGAACGCGATCGCCAATCAACACCCCGTAGGTCTTTAGCGCCTCATCAACGTCAAACCCCAGTTGGTGCTGACCATAATAGACTGCCATTTCTTCTCCTCGTAGTTATTTCTGTGAACCCATCTCCTTGCACTTTACCACTAACTCATCTCTCACCCCCCTCAGTCAACCGCTATCTCGTCGATGACAAGTTTGGTATAAGGCTGGCGGTGCCCCCTCTTCCTGCGATAACGCACCTTGGGCTTATATTTGAACACAGTGACCTTTTCGCTTTTCCCCTGACCGAGAACAGTGGCCTTGACCTTGGCAGCAACAACAGGTCTCCCGATATGGAGTTTATCGCCATCGGCAACCAAAAGCACTCGATCAAACTCGACAATGCTGCCCTCCTCTTCAGGGAGCTGCGCCACCTCGATGGTTTGCCCCGGAGACACCTTATACTGCTTGCCCCCGGTTTCCACGATGGCATAAATCGTCTTGTTCACAAACTAAATCCTACCGCTCCACGCCAAGCATGTCAAGGGCAAACTTGACTGCTGAATGTGCTGCTATTTATACTATACTCGGTTTATTTTGTCAATGGTTGACTTAGCCGATCAAGACACGAAGCACACAATTTGGCCGATTATAGTGCCCGTAATCATCATCCTGTTCCTCTTCCTCTGGTTCCAGGCTGTGTTCCAGAGCTTTGTGGTCGAAGGCTACAGTATGGAAAATAGTCTACAAGGTGGACAGGTTATCCTCGTTAACAAGGCCGCTTACTGGTTTGGCAGCCCAAAAAGAGGGGATATCGTCGTCTATCGCTCGCCCCTCACCGAGAACAAGATTATCATCCACCGCATCGTTGCCATGCCTGAGGAATGGGTGAAGGTCAATGATGGCATAGTCTACATCAGCGACAATGGCACGGGGGGATGGGTTAAGCTGAATGAGCCATATACCCAGGGGCATAGCATCTCCTATGGGCCTGACCAGGTTCCACAGGGTTATTACTTCATCCTGGGCGATAACCGCGATAACACCAGTTGTGAAATGGTCCCCCGGGATAATATAATAGGCAAGGCTTGGCTTTCTATCTGGCCGCTGAGCGACTGGGGATTTGCGCCCAACTATTCGCCGGAAGTTGAATGATGGCAAAGATTAGGAAGGCAGTGGTTACTGCTGCCGGCTTAGGCACCAGGTTTTTGCCCGCGACCAAGGCCCAGCCTAAGGAGATGCTGCCTCTGCTCGATAAGCCCATGATTCAGTATGCAGTAGAGGAGGCTGTTGCCTGCGGTATCGAGCAGGTTATCATCGTGACCGCGCTGGGAAAGCGAGCCATCGAAAACCACTTCGACCGCTCCTTTGAATTGGAGCATGCTTTGGAGCTTAAAGGGGATGAGCAGCTTTTAAGAGAGATTCGCTGCATCCCCGAGCTGGCCGAGATCTGCTATATCCGGCAGAAGGAACCGCTGGGGTTGGGGCACGCCGTCCTGATTACCGAGAACCTTATCGGAGACGAACCCTTTGCTGTCCTCCTTCCTGATAACGTCTTTGAGGCTCAGGTGCCGGTTATAAGTCAAATGCTGCAGGTTTATGACCGTTATCAATCCAGCGTGATCGCCGTGCAGCGAGTAGCCAGAGATGAGATCAAGAAACATGGCAGCATCGAGCCCAGGCAAATAGAGGACAGGGTGTTTGAAGTGCTCAGTCTGGTGGAGAAGCCGGAGCCCGATGAAGCTCCATCGAACTTGGGTATAATCGGCCGCTATATTCTGACGCCAGAGATTTTCCCAGCGTTAAAGCGCACCGCACCGGGGAGGAGGGGAGAGATTGAACTTACCGATGGCTTGGCACTGCTTCTAAGGCAGCAGCCAATCTATGCCTATGAGTTTGAGGGGACAAGATATGATGTCGGAACCCCCTTCGACCTTCTGAAGGCATCGGTGGCCCTCGCTTTGCGCCGCGCCGATATCGGGAATGAGTTCAGGGATTATTTGGCCAGCCTTAAATCGGACGACTTTTAGGGCACGTATTCGAATATCTCCACGTAGAAGATCGTCCCTGCCGGCATCTCTCCAGTTGCCTCGGATGGATAGATCAGCTCATAGTGCTTCAGTGGCTCAAGGCTTACGCAGCTGACCCAGGGAGATTTGCCCACTATCATCTGCCCGGGGTGGGCTTCTTCGTATGCTTTTGCCTCCTCATATGTGGGCAATTCCCCGTATGGAGCTTCGCTGGTGACCACCTTGATCCAATATGTCTTCCCCGTCTCAGGATCTGGTATCTCCTCATCCCTATATGAAATGAGATAAGCTTCGCCCGAATCCGAATCCACTGCCTCGCCGCCAAAGTTGTATAACCTGGAGCACATAGAGTTATAATATTCGGGGTAATAGTACTGTATAGGTTCCAGTGTTTCCTCCTTATAGTATGTCTCGAAAAACGGGGATTTGTCG
>CAZMKJ010000035.1:0-1547 GCA_964567075.1 uncultured Dehalococcoidia bacterium | reverse complement strand
TCCTCCTCTCCCTAGCTCTCGGTCTCCTCCTCCTTTCTATCCTCGGCTCCCTGAAGCCAATCCAGCTCACGGTTGCCGAAACCCAGCCCGGTATCTTCCAGCACAGGTATCCGCTGAGCAGGGCGGCATTGACGGCAAAGTAATAGCTAAACCGCACCTGCCCCAGCGTGGCTATCAACATCACCAGGGTCCAGACCAGGAGCAATACCTTCTCAGCGCTTCTCTCCCTGATCGTGGTGTAGGTTATCAGAGCCATCGCCATTAGGGCGAGGATGAAGCTGGTGGTGAAATTAACCCACATGCCGCGGTCCACAGAGAATAGGCCTCGCACCTCGGCAATGGTTTCTGCTTGGGCCCCGGGGGTAAACAGGCTGAATTTATCCCACATGGCGTCGAATAAGGAGGGATCGATAACATAGAAACCCAGGACGCCCACTAAACCAATGCCTGCCAACGCCAGGGGATAATAAGCTCGCTTTATACCTCTGTAATCCATCAGCCAGCAAACGCCACTTAGCACCGGGGGCGTCAACATGGCGATAACTAACGCCCCGATGTAGAGCTCCCGAAAGGCAAGTTGATTTAAGAATGGGACAACCATTATCAAAGCGATAAGAAATATCGGTACCCCGATAATGCAAAGATAGTCGGTAGATTTACCTCTTAGATAATCGATGACGTATTGAAGGACCATGAATAAGAATATTATCAATACCAGAAGCAGCCCACCTGCCCAGGAAAGGAGATAGATTCCCAGGGCTATGCCAGCTAATAAGGCATAGAGTAAGGGCTTCCTGATAGTTCTCCAATCCCTGCTCCTGATATGCTCAAAGGATATCGCTGCTGCCTTTGCTCTTTTGAG
Organism: uncultured Dehalococcoidia bacterium; assembly: GCA_964567075.1. Lineage (GTDB taxonomy): Bacteria > Chloroflexota > Dehalococcoidia > SZUA-161 > JAUWZY01 > JAUWZY01. The sequence continues at coordinate 685 of CAZMKJ010000035.1, read as the reverse complement.
CGTTATTATCAAGAACAGGATTGCTATGGTACTGAAGAGCACCTCAGCAGCATGGTGATCGCTAAATCCCAACAGGGAACGATATAGAAATTCACCGGGCAGAACGGCGATCAAAGCGGCAGCGAGCAATCCAACTTTCCTGTTAAAGAGCTCTTTGCCAATAAAGTACACTGGTATAGTAACCAGCGCTCCTAAAACAGCGGGGAAATAGGCGGCCACTGTCTCTATAGTATGTTGACTGGGGTGCCCCAAGCCAACAAGCCAAGCTACAAATCCAACAAGCCAATCATAGAAAGGGGCAAAAGGGACATTCTGCCCGTAGGGATATAAGGTAAAGGTGTCGAAGGCGATCCTGTCGGGGAAGTGTTGCAGCATGTTCTCCACCAGCCGCAGGTGATACCAAGCGTCATTTCCCCCGAAGCGGACCCAATCGCCGGTGAAAACGCCGTCATAGGGTAGCCATGTTCGTAGCGACAAGGCGATGCCAAAGATCGCGACTAATATCAAGGCATATTTCACCCTTGTCGACAGCCTGGCTCCAATTATGGCGGGCAAATTCGTTATCGTATTCTTCATCAGAGCTTAGAAGCAATCTTGATGCTGACCAACTATCAATAGCATGATGGGAAGAGGGGCTCGAACCCCTGCCTCCTTTCCAGCAGTGGATTATACTGGCATTAGACCT
>CAZMKJ010000034.1:5494-12757 GCA_964567075.1 uncultured Dehalococcoidia bacterium | reverse complement strand
GCCGCTTCTTCGATCACTTTTTCCTGGGGATAGAGGTTTTTGAGCATGGCCAAAACCGATTCCAACTCCCGAAGGTAAATATCGGCTGCCATCCTCTTCGCTTCCATAGCCTCGATAACGGAAGTGGCAGCCAAAATCCCGCTCTTTAGCGCAGTGCCAATGCCTTCCCCCGTTATCGGCAGTCCTACGCCAGCGGCATCGCCGGTGAGCAAAATATTCCCCTGAGCGGGGATAAAAGAGCCCGACAATAGCTTTTGCTGTAACAGCGGCTTGCTGGCGCAGCCATCACGCCATAGAGGTTTCTGGTTGAGATCAAAGCCAAGATCGATTAAAATCTGCCTCGCCTCGTCCTTCAGCTCCTTTGCTTGCCCCTCTACCAAGAAGTAATCACCTTTATAGATGACATCAAATCTGGGGCGAAAACGACAAAAGGGGAAAAACCAGTGCCAATAGTCTCTCTCAAGGTTTAACTCCCCTTGATAGCACCTCCGATACGCTGGCCTATATTGAACTTTGAGCTCTGGGAACAGGGAGCCCCTGACTACGGACAGGGCGCCATCAGCTCCAATGACAAACCTGGCCCTAAGCTCTCGCTTTCCCAGCGTTACTATGCATTCACCTTCCTGCTGGCCGACACTGGTAACCTTAGCCTCATCCCATACCTCGACGCCGTTATCCTTCACCCCCTGGTTCAGCCAGTAATCAAAGTCCTTTCTCCAGGCGATGGGCATTCTGTAGTCTAACTTTTGTGGCTTCACTCCGGGGGCGTAGAGCATTAAGCCCGATAGATAATAGGGGGCAACTAAAACCTCATGGGGAATAGCACCAAATTCCTGCTCGATGATAGTTTTGGCCAGCGGCCCCATGATCACTCCGGAGCACACCTTTTCCCTTGGTAGTTTTCTTTTCTCCAGGAGCAGTGTTTTCAGCCCGTGCTCGGCGCATTTCTTGGCTGCCATCGACCCCCCAGGACCGCCACCGACCACGATGACATCAAACATGCTCACCCCCTAAGTGGCCTTTTTTAACGTTTCCTCTATACCTTCTCGGAATGCATCCAATAATGCTTCAGGCCCTTCGGCTGCCGCTTCCTCGATAACTTCTTCCAGGGGATAGAGCTCCTTGATCGGGGCTAAAACCGATTCGAACTCCCCGAGGTAAATACCGGCTGCCATCCTCTTCGCTTCCATAGCCTTGATAACGGAAGTAGCAGCCAAAATCCCGCTCTTTAGCACGGTGCCAATCCCCTCCCCGGTCACAGGCATTTGCAGGCAGGCGGCATCGCCGACGAGTAAGATATTCCCCTGGGCAGGGAGAAAAGAGCCCGAGAATAGCTCCTGGTATAATGTTGCCTGGCTCACGCAGCCATCCCGCCACACGGGTTTTTGCTTGGGGTCAAAGCCGTAATCCCCCAAGATCTGCCTTATTTCGTCCTTTAGCTCTCGGACGCTCCCCTCTACCGTAAAGAAATCCCCCTTGTGGATGACATCAAATCTGGGGCGAGGGCTCGGCAGGGGGAAAAACCAATGGAAATAATCTCTCTCCAGGGCTATTTCCCCTGGATAGCATTCCCGATATGCTTGCCTATATCGAACTTTGAGCTCTGGGAACAGGGAGCTTCTGACTATGGAAAGGGCACCATCAGCTCCAATGACGAACCTGGCCCTAAGCTCTTGCTTTTCCAGCCTTACGGTGCATTCACCGTCCTGCTGGATAACACCGGTAACCTTAGCCCCATCCCAGATCTCGACGCCGCTATCCTTTGCCTTTCGGTTCAACCAGTAATCAAAGTCCTTTCTCCAGGCGACGGGCATTCTGTGGTCTAACCTTTGTGGCTTCACTCCTGGGGCGTGGACCATAACGCCTGTTAGATAATGAGGGGCAACTAAAACCTCACGGGGAATGGCACCAAATTCCTGCTCGATGATGGTTTTGGCCAGCGGCCCCATGATCACTCCGGAGCACACCTTTTCCCTTGGTAGTTTTCTTTTCTCCAGGAGCAGTGTTTTCAGCCCGTGCTCGGCGCATTTCTTGGCTGCCATCGAGCCCCCGGGGCCGCCACCGACCACGATGACATCGAACACCATTCACCCCCCTAAATCGCTGATCTCCGCTGCTTGCCGCAAGCCGAAGCCATGAAGAGTATACCACGGTGCCTCTGGGGAGGCAATCTGAGCTTTACCCATCAGAGTATACCATGGTGCCCCTTGGGGAGCAATTTGAGCTTTACCCATCAGGCTGAGTCTGGTATTATTGGTATATCATGAAAGTGGGATTGATCTACGACCCAATTTATCTGGAGCACGATACCGGGTGGCATGTGGAGAACCGGCACCGACTGGAACAGACGATGACCGTTTTGCAGCAGTCACAGCTTCTGCCAAAGCTGGTCCCCCTCTCGCCCAGGGCAGCCTCTATGGACGAGCTGTTGCTGGTTCATGGCCGAGAGCATATCTTGAGGGTGGAGAACATGTGCCAAAAAGGCGGTGGCTGGCTTGATGCTGATACTGTGACCTCTTCAGCCTCATATGAAGCGGCTCTTTATGCCGCCGGCGGGGTGCTCCGTGGAGTTGATGCTATAATGACAGGGGAGGTGGATTCAGCCTTCGCCTTAGTCCGCCCGCCAGGGCATCACGCCACCTACTTGCGGGCTATGGGCTTCTGCCTTTTCAACAACATCGCCATCGCAGCCAGATATGCGCTAAACAATCACGGTTTGCAGCGAATTCTCATCGCCGACTTTGATGTCCATCACGGCAACGGGACTCAGGAGACCTTTTATAGCGATCCCCAGGTGCTTTACTTCTCCACCCATCAGTATCCTTTCTACCCCGGCACCGGCGCTATCGATGAGAGTGGTCATGGGGCGGGGAGGGGGACTACAGTTAATGCCCCACTCCCTGCTTGGTGTGGCGATGCTGAATATCTGCGCCTTTTCAACCAGGTCTTAGTCCCCGTGGCTCGGCGCTTCCAGCCGGAGCTGATTATGGTCTCCGCCGGCTACGACTCCCACTGGGCAGACGAAATCTCCCTGATGGAAGTGGATGTCGATGGCTTTGCCGAGATGGTGACCATCCTCAGCCAGCTGGCTCAGGAGTTATGTGGCGGCCGACTCCTGTTCACCTTGGAAGGAGGCTATCACCTCGAGGCTCTCGCATACTCGATAAAGGCAACCCTTGAGGTCCTTCTGGGAAAACCCAGGACTGAGGAGCCACTGGGCAAAGCTTTAGGCCACAGAAATCCTCCCTCTATAGATTCCATTGTCGATGCGATTAAGAGAGTCCATCGATTGAGTTAAGGGCACAAGTTGTGCTATACTGAAAGAACTTCATGCCAAGGGCTTTGGCTATGTGGTGTCGTGGCATTCGGGGAGCAACCACAGTAGAAAGCAATACCAAGGAGGGCATCATTCAAGCGACCAAGGAACTACTGCAAAGGATGATCGCAGCCAATGGGGTCAAAGAGGAGGATGTTTCCTGTGCCATCTTCACTGCAACTCAAGACCTGAATGCTGAGTTTCCGGCCGTAGCAGCTCGGGAGCTGGGCTGGTCTACTGTCGCTCTCCTCTGTGAGCAGGAGATGAATGTTCCTGGCAGCTTGACCAGATGCCTACGCATCTTGCTCCTTTGGAACACAGAGAAAGCTATTGATGAAGTGGTTCATGTATATCTCAAAGGGGCTATGGGGCTGAGACCAGATTTAGTCACAGCCGAGCCAGAGGAGTAAACCGATGCTCATAGTGATGAAGACGGCTGCCAGCGAGAAGGAACTGGACGATGTCTTGGAGCGCATCACCCAGTCTGGATTCTCAGGGCATGTCTCCAAGGGAGTGGAGCGCACAGTAATTGGAGTCGTTGGGCAAACCTATCCCGAACTGCGCGAAATCTTCGAGACCCTGCCCGGCGTCGAGGAAGTGATCCCCATCAGCAAGCCATATAAGCTCTCCAGCCGCGAGTTCCAGCCAGTGGATACCATAGTAAAGGTGGGTGATATCGATATCGGCGGCGATGAGTTAATAGTCATGGCCGGTCCCTGCGCCGTGGAGAGCGAAGAGCAGGTTGTGGAGACAGCGCGAGCGGTGAAGGCAGCTGGTGCTGATATCCTGCGCGGTGGTGCCTTCAAGCCAAGCACCTCCCCCTATTCTTTCCGTGGCCTGGGCACTGAAGGGCTCGAGTTCCTAGCTTGTGCCCGTGCTGAAACTGGCTTAGCCATCATCACCGAGGTCATGGCGCCACAGGATGTGGATCTGGTCTCCAGATATGCCGATATCCTCCAGGTGGGGACGCGAAACATGCAGAATTTCGTCCTCCTCGACGAGGTGGGCAGAGCCCGAAAGCCGGTGTTGCTCAAGCGCGGTCTCTCGGCTACCATTCAGGAATGGCTGCTCTCTGCGGAATACATCCTCTCTCAGGGGAATCGGCAATTGATGCTCTGTGAGCGAGGCATCAGAACCTTTGAAACCTACACCAGGAACACTATGGATATCAGCGCCATCCCGGCGATCAAGAAGCTAAGCCACCTGCCCATTATCGCCGATCCCAGCCATGGCACTGGCAAATGGGAGCTCGTCTCCCCCTTGGCCCTGGCCGCTGCTGCTGCTGGCGCCGACGGCCTGATGATCGAAGTCCATCCCAATCCTGATAAGGCGCTCAAGGATGGCCCCCAGTCGCTGAACCTCAATAACTTCGAGCTTCTCATGTCCCGGTTAGCACTGCTGGCGACTGCCCTCGGTCACAACTTGCGCAGCAGACGGAACCCGGGGGGCAGTTGAGCCATGGCAAAGGGCTTGCTCTTCGGTCCAGCGGGGATACCATTGAGCACCAAAGTCCCAGCCACTCAGGCTGGCATCGAACGGGTCTATGAGCTTGGTCTGGGCTGCATGGAAGTCGAGTTTGTGCAAGGGGTCAAGATGAGCGAGAAAAGCGCCTATTCAGTTGGCGAGGTGGGGCAAAGGATGGGGATCAAGCTCACCGCTCATGCCCCTTACTTTGTCAATCTCAACGCCCAAGAGCAGGAAAAGGTGGTCGCCAGCAAGCAAAGATTGCTCCATACTGCTCGCATCTGCTCCCTCTTCGGCGGCCAGAGCATCGTGTTTCATCCTGCTTTCTATTTAAATCGACCCCCAGATGAGGTTTACCAGACGGTGAAAAGAAATCTGGAGCAGGTGGTAACCGAGCTCAGGGCTCAGGGTAACCAGGTCTGGGTCAGACCCGAGCTCATGGGCAAGGGGACTCAGTTTGGCACCCTGGACGAGCTCCTCAGGCTCAGTGTCGAGCTGGAGAGGGTTGCTCCCTGCATCGATTTCGCCCATTGGCACGCGCGCACGGGACAATTCAACTCCTACGATGAGTTCATAAACATCTTAGACCAGGTTGAAGCCAAGTTGGGAAGGAAGGGTCTTGATGATATGCTCATCCACGTCTCCGGCATCGATTATGGGAAGGGAGGGGAGAAAAAGCACCTCAATTTGAAGGACTCCGATTTCCAATATTTGGAGCTGCTCAAGGCGCTCAAGGACCGAGATGCCCAGGGACTGCTCATCTGCGAGAGCCCCAACCGCGAGCAAGATGCTCTGCTCCTGCAGCAAACCTATCATGCGCTATGATTCCCCACTTCGGGAGGGCCCAGAGAATTGGATCTGTCAGTGCAATTGGCGCCCAATAATAGGCATGGGCTGCTGCTATCCAATCCAGTGATAGCCGCCTCGGGAACCTTCGGCTATGGCACCGAGCATGCCCAGGTTATCGATATCCAGAGATTGGGCGCCATCATTTGCAAGGGGACGACGCTGAATTCACGCCCCGGCAATCCCCAGCCGCGTCTGGCGGAGACCGCCTGCGGGCTTTTAAACTCCATTGGGCTGGATAATATCGGGGTCAAAGCGGTGATCGAGGACAAGGCGCCCATTTGGGCCCAATGGCATGTCCCGGTGCTGGTCAATATCGCCGGGGAAAGCATCGAAGAATATGCTGAGCTGGCGCGGATGCTGGAAGGGGTGGCGGGGATAAGCGGTATCGAGGTAAACATCAGCTGCCCCAATGTAAAAGCCGGTGGCATGGAGTTTGGCGTCAGCGCCGAGGCTGCGGCCGCGGTCACGGCAGCAGTGAAGAGGGGAAATAGCCTCCCCATCATCGTCAAACTATCGCCCAATGTCACTGACATTGTTGAAATCGCTCGGGCAGTAGTAAACGCTGGCGCCGATGCCTTATCGTTGATCAATACCCCAAAAGGCATGGCTATCGACATCAGCAAGCGCAGGCCGATTTTGGGCGGTATCAGCGGTGGTCTATCCGGACCGGCGATCAAGCCAATAGCCATCTATAAGGTTTATCAAGTGGCGCAAGAAGTAGCAGTGCCCATCATCGGCTGTGGCGGCATCGCCTCTGCCGATGATGCCCTTGAATTCATTATGGCCGGCGCCAGCGCCGTTCAAGTGGGCACGGCGATCTTGGTCAATCCTCGCGCCCCCCTTGATGTCCTGAATGGGCTTGAGCGCTTCATGGAAAGGGAGGGCATCGGCGGGCTGGGCCAGCTCATCGGCGCTGCTATCTAAACCATAAGCCTATGCCAACGCTGAGCCAATTCAAAAACGCGCTTTTCGACCTCTTGTTCCCGCCAAGGTGCATCGGGTGTGGGAGCAATGATGGTTTCCTTTGCCTCAGTTGCGCGCAGTCATTGCCCAAGCTCAGCCCGCCCTACTGCCTGCGCTGCGGCATGCCTGCTGGCGGGGGCAGCGTGTGCTCGCAATGCACCAAGTTGGTCGCTATCGATGGCATTCGCTCCCCTTTCCTGTACCGAGGCCTGGCTCGGGAGGCAATTATCCAACTCAAGTATAAAAGGATTAAAGCCTTGGCCGAGCCCCTGGGACAGCTTTTAGCCAGTTATTTAAGCTCGAGCCCGTTACCCATTGATACCTTAGCCCCGGTGCCGCTACACCCAAAGCGAGTCAGAGAGCGAGGCTACAACCAGTCCTCCCTGATAGCGAAAGAGCTGGGGCGGCTTACTGACTTGGCCGTAATAGAGGGTTCATTAGTTCGCCTCCGAAATACTGCCCCTCAGGTGAGGATAACAGGGACCGAGCAGCGGCAGCTCAATGTGCGCGGTGCTTTCCGCTGTGAAGACCGAAGTTTCCAGGGCAGGCGTGTCCTCGTCGTGGACGACGTTTGCACCACGGGCGCGACCTTAGATGCCTGTGCCTTAGCCCTCAAGGAAGCCGGTGCGGCATCGGTCTGGGGGCTGACCTTAGCCAGGGAGCTATAAGAG
>CAZMKJ010000034.1:3845-5394 GCA_964567075.1 uncultured Dehalococcoidia bacterium | reverse complement strand
GGAGGATGGAATGGAGTTGTTGATCAAAGGCAAGAACGTGGAGATTACAAAAGCAGTGGAGGAATATATCCAACAAAGGCTCAGCAAGCTGGAGCATCATCTTGCCAATGTCACCAGCATCAGGGTGGAACTATCTGAGGAGAAGACCAGATCACTGGAGAGCCGCTATGTTGCCCAGGTGACCATCGATCGTCGCGACACCCTGCTCAGAGGGGAGGAGCGAGCTGGTGATCTATTCGCCGCCATCGACGGCGTAGTCAATGTAATAACTCGCCAAATTGAACGCTACAAAGGCAAGCTCTATGGGAGAAAGAGGCCATCGCCCCGGCGAGGAGAGATAGCTATAGAGGAAGAGGAGCCGAGAAAGATAGTCAAGATCAAGCGCTTCCCGGTTAAGCCCATGTCCATAGATGAGGCGGTAGACCAGATGGAGCTCTTGGGGCACGATTTCTTCCTCTTCTTCAACCCGGATGTTGCCCAGTATAACCTGCTCTATCGGCGCAGGGATGGCAACTACGGACTGATCCAGCCCGAGCTGGACTGAAAAATGCTAACCGAGAAAGCCAAGCTTTCCTTGACACATACGAATAGGCGTGTTATGTTTTAAACTAACACTTTGAAATCTCGAGGTCGAAATGAGAAGTGATATAGTGAAGCGAGGAATTGAGCGAGCTCCCCATCGGGCGCTTTTCTACGCCTTGAGCTTAGGCCCAAGGGAAATAGAACAGCCCTTCATCGGCATTGTAAACAGCTTCAGTGAGGTCATTCCCGGGCATAAGCACCTCCAAGCTATCGCCCAAGCTGTCAAGGAAGGAGTCTATAGCGCTGGAGGAACTCCGTTCGAGGTCAATACCATCGCTGTCTGCGACGGCGTCGCTATGAATCACCCGGGCATGAGATACAGCCTGCCCAGCCGGGAACTCATCGCCGACTCGGTTGAGATTGTGGCTCAGGCACACGGCTTCGATGGCTTAGTGTTTATTGCCAGTTGCGATAAGATAGTCCCGGGGATGCTCTTGGCCGCGGTCAGGCTCAACATCCCCTCCATCTTCATCAGCGGAGGTCCCATGCTGGCCGGGCGCTTAGGGGATGGAAGCCTCGCCGACTTGAGCACGGTATACATGGCAGTGGGCAAGGCGGTTAAGGGGGAGATGAGCCAAGAGGAGCTGGAAGGACTTGAAGAGATTGCCTGTCCCGGCTGTGGCAGCTGCGCCGGGATGTTCACCGCCAATACCATGAATTGCTTGACTGAAGCCTTGGGCATGGGGCTTATCGGCAATGGCACCATCCCAGCGGTCGATGGTCGCCGCATCCAACTGGCCCGAGACGCGGGAAGGAAGATGATGGAGCTTCTGGCGGCTGATATTCGCCCCTTAGCTATCATCACCCAGGAATCCATTGCCAATGCCTTTATGGCCGATATGGCTTTAGGCGGTAGCACCAACTCGGTGCTTCATCTCATGGCCTTAGCTAACGAAGCTGGCATCGAGTTTCCTCTTGCTGAGATAAACAGGCTAAGCGAAAGCACGCCCCATCTCTCCAAGCTAAG
>CAZMKJ010000034.1:0-3745 GCA_964567075.1 uncultured Dehalococcoidia bacterium | reverse complement strand
GTGGTCAAGAGCGCAGCCGTCGCCCCTTCCATGCTGGTGCACCGAGGACCGGCTCGGCTCTTCGACTCCGAGGAGGAGGCAACTAAGGGGCTTATGGCCGGGCTCATCAATCTGGGAGAGGTGATAGTTATCCGCTATGAAGGACCAAGAGGGGGGCCGGGAATGCCTGAGATGCTGACCCCAACCTCACTCCTCTCCGGGATGGGATTGGATGACAAGGTGGCGCTGCTCACCGATGGCAGATTCTCTGGAGCCACCCGTGGCGCTGCCATCGGCCATGTCTCGCCCGAGGCTGCGGCGGGAGGCCCTATCGCTGCCCTACGCAATGGAGATATAATAAGCATAGATATTCCCAACCATAGGCTCGATGTGGAGCTCAGCGATGAGGAGCTGAGAAGAAGGATTGCAGAGCTGCCTGAGTTTGAGCCCAGGGTGAAAACAGGGTATCTGAGGCGCTATATAGAGAAGGTGACCTCAGCAAGCAGCGGGGCCATCTTCAAGAGTAGTGCATAATGAACATGAAAGGAATTAGAACCTGATTGTGGATAGCAAGGAGAAGACCATGAAGATGTCAGGGGCTCAGATTTTATGTGAATGTTTAGTCCGGGAGGGGGTGGAGGTTATCTTCGGCTTCCCCGGCGGTGCCGTTCTGCCCCTATACGATAGCTTTCCCCAGTTTCCACAGCTACGCCACATCTTGGTGCGCCATGAGCAGGGGGCAGCACACGCCGCTGATGGTTACGCCAGGGCCACAGGAAAGGTCGGAGTCTGCCTTGCCACCTCTGGCCCGGGGGCGACAAATTTGGTCACCGGCATCGCTAACGCTCATCTCGATTCCGCGCCGATAGTGGCGATAACAGGGCAGGTAGCTCGCCCGTTCATCGGCAAGGATGCCTTCCAGGAGATCGACATCACAGGCATCACCGGGCCCATAACCAAGCACAACTATCTCGTGCTCAAGGCCGAGGAGCTTGCCGCCATAGTTCGGGAAGCATTTTATATCGCCACGAGTGGCAGGCCAGGACCGGTGCTCATTGACATCCCTCGCGATGTGTTCATCGATGAGGCTGCCTTCAATTACCCGGAGAAGGTCAGCCTCCGCGGTTATAAGCTGACACCCCACGGGCATCCAGTCCAGATCAGAAAGGCAGCAAAGCTCATTAATGAGTGCAAACGGCCGCTGATCATTGCTGGGAGGGGGGTCATTCTCTCCGCTGCCTTTCAGCAGCTTCGGGAGCTGGCAGAGAAGGCTCAAATACCGCTGACCACCACTCTTCTGGGCATTGGTTGCTTCCCTGAGAGCCACATCCTGAGCCTGGGCATGTTGGGCATGCATGGCACTGCCTATGCTAATATGGCGGTGGATGCCTCAGACCTGGTCATCGCCATTGGCATGAGGTTCGATGACCGGGCTACAGGGAAGGTGAGCGCCTTCGCCCCTCAAGCCAAGATCATTCACATCGATATCGACCCCGCAGAGATCGGGAAGAATGTCAGGGTCGATGTACCCATTGTTGGCGATGTCAGAAATGTGCTTCAGGTGCTCAATGAGCAAATCACGCCGCAGACACATGTCGATTGGATCCGGCAAATCGATGACTGGCGCCGGGAGCACCCATCTAATGTCATCAGGGAACACGATGGCTTACTGCCGCAATACGTGGTGAGCAAGATCTACCAAGCGACTCAGGGAGATGCTATTATCGTCACCGGGGTGGGCCAGAACCAGATGTGGTCGGCACGCTACTTTGGCTATGATAAGCCCAATAGCCTGATCTCCTCGGGGGGATTGGGGACCATGGGCTTTGAGCTCCCCGCCGCCATCGGGGCTAAAGTCGGCTGCCCTGAGGAGACTGTCTGGTGCATCGCCGGCGATGGCGGCATTCAGATGACGATCCAAGAGCTGGCAACCGCGGTGCAAGACAATATCGCGGTCAAGATAGCCATCATCAACAATGGCTATCTGGGCATGGTGCGGCAGTGGCAGGAGCTATTCTATGGTCGCCGCTATGTGGCCACCCCGCTCTCCAGCCCGGACTTCGTCAAGGTCGCTGAGGCCTATGGCCTCCCCGGAATCAGGGTCACGGACAAGTTGCAGGTGGTAGCAGCGATTGAGGAGGCGATGGCGCATGAAGGGCCTTTCCTCATCGACTTCCAGGTTGAACCTGAAGAGAACGTATATCCCATGGTCGCGCCCGGTGCCGCTCTGGCCCAGATTATCGAGGAGCCAAGAAGAGATATCGAGGCCAAGGTCGGTTCCCGAGAGACGAGCAATCTTTGAGGTGAAATATGGCTCCAACCAAGCATACTTTAGTCGCTTTGGTCGAGGATAAGCCCGGGGTGCTTAACCGCGTCGCCAGCCTTTTCCGCCGGCGCGGGTTTAACATCGAGAGCATTGCCGTCGGCAGCACCGAGGAGGCTAAAGTCTCCCGCATGACTATCGTCGTCGATGGCGCCACCACCACCGTGGAGCAGGTGCGAAAGCAATTGGAAAAGATCATCGAGGTGATCAAGGTAGCCGACATCACCCAGGATCAAATGGTGGCCCGGGAGTTAGCCCTGATCAAGGTAAAAGCCAGTGCTCAAACCAGGAGTGAGATCATCCAGATTGTGGACATATTTCGCGGCAATATCGTCGATGTCTCCTCTGACTCGGTAGTGATTGAGATCACTGGAGATGAGGACAAGATCGGGTCGCTGCTCGACCTGCTCAAAGGCTTTGGCGTCAAGGAGATCGCCCGCACCGGTCGCCTCGCCATGGTGCGAGGCTAACTCGTTACTATCCTAAGAGAAAGGAAACGGTTATGGCTAAGATTTATTACGATCACGATGCTGATCTTGGGCTTCTTTCCGGCAAGACTATCGGCATCATTGGCTATGGCAGCCAGGGGCATGCCCAGGCACAAAACCTGAGGGATAGCGGCTGCCAGGTCAATGTTGGCGAGCTTGAGGGCAGTGAGCCCTGGAGAAGCGCTGAGGCAGCAGGGCTCAAGGTAGCCACTGCCGATGAGGTGGCCGCTGAGGCTGATATCATCGTCATGTTGGTCCCAGACACGCTCCAGCCCCAGGTCTATCGTCAGTCCATTGCCAAGGGGCTCAGGGCAGGAAAGGCGCTGATGTTTGCCCATGGCTTCAACATCCACTATAACCAGATCATCCCGCCTGCTGAGATCGATGTGATTATGGTGGCGCCCAAATGCCCCGGTCATATGCTGCGCCAGCTTTATACCGACGGCTCGGGTGCACCAGCGCTTATCGCCGTGCATCAGGATGCCTCAGGCAAAGCTAAGGAGACCGCTCTGGCTTATGCCAAGGGCATCGGCTGCACCAGAGCCGGCGTCTTGGAGACCACATTCGCCGAGGAGACCGAGACCGACCTCTTCGGTGAGCAGGTTGTCCTCTGCGGCGGCGTCTCCTCCCTGATCAAAGCCGCCTTTGAAACATTGGTCGATGCCGGCTACCAGCCGGAGCTCGCCTACTTTGAATGCCTCCACGAGCTCAAGCTGATCACCGATCTCATCTACCAGGGTGGCCTCTCCTACATGCGCTACTCGGTGAGCGACACTGCGGAGTATGGCGATTACACCCGTGGTTCCCGCCTCATCGACGACCTGGTTCGGGATGAGATGGACGAGATTTTGAAGGAGATCCAGGATGGCAGCTTCGCCCGAGAGTGGATTTTAGAAAATCAAGCTGGGCGCCCTGTGTTCAATGCCCTGAGGCGCAAAGACCAAGAGCACCAGAT
>CAZMKJ010000033.1:0-13290 GCA_964567075.1 uncultured Dehalococcoidia bacterium | reverse complement strand
CTGGTAATATTATATCAACTTTATCATCCACATAACCATGAAGCCTGGCGGCGACAGCGATGGCACAAGCGCCGCTGCCACAGGAGAGGGTCTCCCCTACCCCCCGCTCCCAGACCCGGGCTTGAATTTGCCCCCGATTCACTGCATTTGCCACCTCAAAGTTAGTCCTGCTGGGGAAGATGGGGTGGTTTTCCACCTCGGGACCGATCTCGGCAAGCGGGAAATGGGCTACCCGCTCCTCCACGAAGAGGACAGCATGAGGATTGCCCATGGAAAGGATGTCCACCCTCAGTTTGTTGCCAGCCACAGTAATAGCATAATCCAATATGGGCATTATGTCAAGTTTTGCTGGGATATCAGCAGGGGCAAATTCGGGCCTGCCCATAGCGACGCGAACTGAGCTCACCACACCCTTTTCCACCTTCGGGCTAACAGCCCTAATCCCGGCCATGGTCTCTACCTTCAGCTCCTGAGCCGGAGCAAGTCCGCTTTCCACTGCGTACTTAGCCAGGCAGCGGAGCCCGTTGCCGCAGGCTTCGGCTTCGGAGCCATCGGGGTTGAACATACGCATCCCAAGATCAGCCACTTTTGATGACAGGAGCAAAATGAGCCCATCGGCGCCGACTCCAAAGCGGCGCTGACACATATCCTTTGCCAGCTCTGACCAATCTCGCTCCAGGCTGCGGGCATCTATCAAAATGAAATCGTTGCCCGTAGCTTGCATCTTGACGAACTTCATGGCAAATTCGACCTCTGTATAAATCCCGAGATGAGCTCCTTTACCAGCTCCTCGTATTTTTGCTTTATATCGAACCAATGGATGCGCTGGTCGCTCAAGCGGAACCAGGCATACTGGTGCCGAGCGAAGCGATGGGTCTCATATTTTATGTTTTGGATAGCACTCCGCAGATCAACTTCCCCTTGAAGGAACATCCCAATCTGCTTATAGCCGAGCCCAGACATGGAGGGAAGGCTCAAGCTATAGCCGCGCTGCAGCAGTCCCTTCACCTCATCGACCAGGCCACGCCTGATCATGTCATCCACACGGGAGTCGATCCTGCGATAGAGCTCGTCTCGCTCTGCGGTCAATCCGATGATAAGAATCTGAAAAGGCGGCGGCTGCTTTTGGTGCAATTGAGAAAAGGGCTTGCCCGTCGCCTGGTAGACCTCTAAAGCTCGAATCACGCGGCGCATGTTTTTGGGGTCAATGCGCTCAGCAGCTACCGGATCCAGCCCTTGAAGCTCCTCATAGAGCACATCGCTGCCTTCAGCTTGAGCCCTGGCTTGGAGATTGCGCCTGAACTCGGGGTGAGGTGGGACCTGGGGAAGGGACCAGCCTTCAAGGAGTGACCAGATATAAAGCCCGCTGCCGCCAACCAGAAACGGGATTTTCCCCCCACGGCTGATCGCCTTCAATGCCTGGTTTGCCAACTGGTGAAAAAGGGCTAAGCTGAAATCGTCATCAGGGTCAACGACATCGATAACGTGATGGCGAACAAGGCTTCGCTCCTCCAGGGAGGGCTTGGCAGTGCCGATATCCATATAGCGGTAAACTTGCCGGCTATCGGCGCTCACAATCTCGCCATCGAAGCCCTGGGCAAGGTTTAGTGCCAACTTGCTCTTGGCCAGCGCAGTGGGGCCAACGATGGCGATGAGCGGTTTCATCTCAAACCTTTAATTCTCGCTGTCTGCTCCACGATACTGAGGAACTGTTCAGCGCTAAGGCTGGCTCCGCCAACCAGGGCGCCATCGATTTCAGGCTGGCTGATGAACTCGGCGATATTGGCACGGGTCACGCTGCCGCCGTAGAGAATGCGCAGCGCTTGAGCTACTTCATCGCTATAGATTTCAGCAATGAGCTTTCGGATGACGCCGATGGTGTCATTTGCCTGCTCACCGCTGGCTGCCCTGCCGGTGCCGATGGCCCAGACCGGCTCATAGGCGATGACCAGTCCCCCAGCCGAAGTCATCCCTTTAAGGTCTGCCTGAATCTGCCTGCTGATGACCTCGATGGTCATTCCCGCTTCGTTCTCCTCCAGCCTCTCCCCGACACAGAGGATGGGCTTAAGCCCGGCCTTGAGCGCTGCTTGAACCTTCTTATTGATCATCACATCGCTCTCGCCAAAGTGCTCCCGCCGCTCCGAATGCCCCAAGATAACGAACTGGCAAAGCCCGCTGAGCATGAGCGGCGAGACTTCGCCGGTATAGGCACCTTTGTCCTCGAAGTGCATATTTTGAGCGCCAAGCTCGATTGAGGAATCTTTGACAAGCTCGGCTACAGCTGTTAAGGAAATGAACGGAGGGCAAACGACTTTCTCCACCCCTTTTATCTCATCCAGCCGCTGCTGCATGGATTGCACCAGTGCTACCGCCTCGGTGACTGTGGTATTCATCTTCCAATTTCCAGCGATAAGAGGCAGCCGCATAACGCCCTCCTAAGCACCGAATTTTTCCAGCTTTAAAGCATGGGCTAAAGCTAAGGGCATAATTTGGGTTGCAGGGAACCTTCCCAGGGCACCGGCGGCACAAGCACGCTCTGAGAATTCACGGACAGCGTCAGGTCGGCACCATTTGGAATAGAGGAGACAGGGGACAGGATGCCAACTATGGCTTTTGAGCACCGCTGGCGTCGAGTGGTCGCTGGTGATGATAAGGACATCTGGCTCGAGGGCGAGTAGCCGAGGTAAAAGGGCATCAACCTGTTCTATAATCCGAGCCTTGCGCTCAAAGTCGCCGTCCTCGCCAGCGGAATCTGTCTGCTTTATATGAAGATAGAAGAAGTCATACTCACCATAATGCCTGATCAAAGTATCAAACTCGTCCTCGATGGCATCTCCTGTTTCCAGTATCTCCATACCTACCACCTGAGCCAAACCGCGATACATGGGATAGGCAGCAATAGCCGCTGGCTTCAATTTATATATTTCGCTGAACAAGGGGAAGCGAGGGTGCGCGGAGAAACCGCGAAGTAATATCATATTAGCCGGCTCAGAATGAGCTAAAGCCTCTTTTGCCCTGGCGACAAACTCGTTAGCCAAGGATGCGGTCTTTTTTGCTTGTTTAGAAAGCGCGATAATGGGCTTAAGCGGCAGCCCAACTTGCTGAGGATCAGAATCGGTTAGTTGCGATGATAGTCCCTGCCCTCGAAACACAGCCACAAACCGATGCTCCTTGACTGGAGCCACAAACAGCTCAACATCACTTAAGGGGATAGCACCGAGTAACTGGCATAACCGGGAACAGGTCTCGGTTGAAATTCGCCCCGCTCGGCGATCCAGCACCAAGCCTCTTTCATCCACAGTACAGAAATTGCCCCGAGCAGCGATATCACCCTCCCTGAGATCAAAGCCGATCCCTAAAGCCTCCAGAACACCCCTGCCGATGGTGAACCTGAGGGGGTCATAGCCGAAGAGAGCCAAGTGCCCGGGGGCACTGCCCGGAGTAATGCCAGGGGCAATGGGATCGGCGAGACCGCAGATACCGTTAGCTGCGATAGAGTCAAGGTTTGGGGTTGTTGCTTCCTCGAGCTCGGTCTTGCCCGTCTCAGGCCTGGGCAGTCCACCTAAGCCATCGATGGCTAAGAGCACGATGCTTGACGGTGATGATTTGGCGATCTCCTTTATCTGGTCAGGCCCGATCATGTCAGCTTTCTTTATCTTGGAGCGCCGCTACCCCGGGCAGGGTTCGGCCCTCAAGGAATCTGAGGGAAGCACCACCACCGGTGGAAACATGGGTCATCCTGTGAGCCAGGCCGAGCGCAGTTACCGCCTCAGCAGTGGAGCCACCGCCGATAACCGTGGTGGCATTGAGGCTGGCCAAAAGCTTGGCCAAGGCCTTGGTTCCGGTCTGGAAAGCCGGGAATTCAAACACACCCATAGGACCATTCCAGATGATAGTCTTGCATGGGAATAGCTCAGCATCAAAGTGTTCGATGCTGTCAAGACCGATATCCATGATATAGCAATCGCTGGGGATCTCGGTGATGGCAACGGTCTTAAATGGGGCATCGGCGGCAAACTCACTTGCCACCACAACATCGGTGGGTAGAACAAGGCTAATGCCTTTGGCGGCGGCTTTCTCCATCACCTGCTGGGCCAAAGCCGAATCCTGCTCAGCCACTGGCGAGCGGCCCACTTCATACCCCTTGGCCTTGAGGAAGGTAGAGCACATGCCACCACCAATAAGCAGGAAATCGACCTTATCGAGGATATTTTGCAACAAGCCAATCTTATCACTGACCTTGGCCCCACCGATTATGGCGGCGCAGGGATGAACGGGCTCATTTAATGCCCGGCCCAGGTGCTCAAGCTCCTTTTCTAAGAGGAAGCCAGCCACGGCGGGGAGATACTCGGCAATGCCCACAGTGGAAGCATGGGCACGATGAGCAGTGCCAAAGGCATCGTTGACGAAGACGTCAGCCAGCCGAGCCAGAGACCGAGCGAATTCGGCATCGTTGCTCTCCTCCTCGGGGTGAAAGCGAAGATTCTCCAGCAAAAGCACTTCCCCTTCTTTTAGCCTCTCCACCTCCTTCTCCACCTCAGCACCTATGCAGTCCCCGACGCAAGTCACCGGACGCCTCAAGAGCTCGGAGAGGCGTTGCCCTACCGGAGCCAACCGCAGCTCTTCCACAATCTTGCCTTTGGGGCGTCCCAAATGGGAACATAAGATCACCTTGGCCCCTCCCGCGATCAGATATTTGATCGTGGGCAGGACAGCCCAGATGCGACTATCATCAAGGATAGCCCCTTTGTTATCCAAGGGGACATTGAAATCAACCCTAACCAACACTTTCTTCCCCTTGACCTCGATGTCCTTAACAGTTCGCTTAGTCACCTGCCCCTCCCTCCTGAACCTGGTCGAGCCTTTGCTGTATTCTCCGCACCTCCGCCACCACCTCAGGGTCGATATCGAACACACTTGTCCCTTTAAGGTCTGCTTCGATGATCTTAGGGTTGTAGTTGATGAAGCCGAGGAGTTCAAACTGGGGCAAGTTCTCCATGATAAAACGGCGGTCATCCTCGGTAGCGACTTTATTACCCACAACATAGCAGCTCTCGATCCCGATATCCTTTGCCAGCTCCCTTATCGCCTTGGCTGTTTCCAGGCTTCTTCTCCCCGGCTCGACGACCACGATGAAGGCATCCACCGCCTGTGCTGTGCCTCGACCCAGATGCTCGATGCCTGCGTCCATATCGAGGATTACCACCTCCGATTCCCAGAGCAGGAGATGGCTCATAAGGCTCCTTAGCAGCGCGCTCTCGGGGCACATGCAGCCGCTGCCACCCTTTTTCACCGTGCCCATGACCAGTAGCTTAATCCCTTCCTTGCTCAGGGAAAAGCGCTCGGGGATGTCATCGACTCGAGGGTTAAGCTTGAAGATTGGGGCTGGCATATCTGGCCCGGCTCCCGTTCGCTCTTGTATTAACTCCCTCATCTCGGCGATGGGGGTGATGCGACGCATCTCCTCGGCAGGGATGCCAAGGGCAGCCCCGAGGTTGGCATCGGGATTGGCATCAATAGCTAAGACAGCCTTGCCCTCAGCGGCATAGATTCGAGACAGCAGTGCAGCCATGGTGGTTTTGCCCACTCCTCCTTTTCCTGTAATCGCTAACTTCATGCCCCTCCTTGCTGCTTAATAGCCACGCTTCAAAATAAAATCAGCTATCACTTCAAACTCTTCTTTAGCTTGTGACGGGATGGAGGCTGATTGCAATGCGCTCAAGGCCTCATCATAGTAGCGCTGGGCCACGTCTTGAGCGTAGCCTTGAGCACCAACCTTTTCCAGAATATTTAGCACCGAGACCAAATCATCTCGATCCAGCGCCTCTTTTTGATAAACCATGGGTAGTTCCCTATCTTTGGCCAGCCCATAGATTATGGGCAACGTTTTCTTCATCTCCTGGATATCGCTGAGCGAGGACTTTCCGCTGACCTGTTCCTGACCCCAAATGCCAAGGATATCGTCTCTGATTTGGAAAGCGAGCCCCAAATTGTGCCCGAAATAACCTAAGCACTCCACTAACTCCCGATCATCTGTGCCGAGGAGGGCACCGAGCTTCAGCGAGCAGTGAAAAAGGGTGGCAGTCTTGCCACTGATCATTTTCAGATAATCGTTGACCTCGATATCAAGGCGGTTTTGATAGCAAAGGTCCAGATGTTGCCCTTCGCATAGCCTGAGGCAACTCTCATCCAGAAGGCGAGCTGCCTGGAGCACCTTCTCCGGCTGCACCCCTCGCTCTCCAAGTCTGAGCAAGGCGAGGTGACTGAGGGTGTGCATTGCGTCGCCAGCATTTATCGCCTGTGGCTGCCCCCATAGTTGCCATAAGGTAGGACGACCCCGGCGCTGGGGGCTTCCATCCTCGATATCATCATGGATCAAGGAAAAATTATGCACCAGCTCCACAGCAGTAGCTGCCGGGATTGCCCTCCGCCAGCTTCCCCCCACTGCCTCACAGGCGAGGAGACAAAATGTGGGGCGGAGCATCTTGCCACCAGGGCCAGCCCGTGGCAGACCTCGCTGGTCAACCCAGCCCAGATGATAACCCATCAGCTGAAATAAGGGCGAAGTCAGATCAATCAGCGATTCCAGCTCGGCTTGGATTTCACTCCGATATCGCTCCAGAACCTGGGGCAGATCTATTGTCAACTCTCGGTCTCCATAGCCTGTATCTTCTCCAGGCGCCGGGCGTGCCTCCCGCCAACAAACTGAGAGTTGAGATAGGTGGTCACAATCTCCCGAACCACGCCCTGCCCCACTACACTCCCCCCAAGGCAAAGGATGTTGGCATCATTATGCTCCCGGGCCCGTCTGGCGCTAAAGGTGTCATGACACAGTGCCGCCCTGACGCCCGGCACTTTATTGGCGATGATACACATGCCGACTCCGGTGCTGCAGATCAAGATGCCATGGTCGAAACGCCCCTGAGCCACGGACTCAGCCACCGCCCGCCCGATATCCGGGTAATCAACGGAACCTGAGTCATAGCAACCGAAATCCTCATAGCTATTTCCCATCTCAGTAAGTAGGCTGATGATCCACTGCTTCAGGTTGAAGCCGTTGTGGTCACAACCAATGGCGATGCGCATCTCTGCCCTCCTCAAATACAGTATCCGCAGAGCTCCTCGATTTCCTGCCGAGGTACTACTCCCTCTCGCAGGACCCTGGGGAACTCACCGCTGACATCGACCACAGTAGACTCAACACCCCAACGGCACCTCCCGCCATCAACAATAATGTCGACTTTATTGCCTAATTGCGCCCAAACCTGCTGAGCAGTGACTGGACTCGCTCCTCCTGAGGGGTTGGCACTGGTCCCAATTAAGGGGGCACCTAGCCCGCGAATAAGAGCGATGGGGATAGGATGATCCGGGATTCGCACTGCTACTGTGTCACCTGGAGCTACAATATCTGGGACCACAGCCGCTTTTTTGAGCACTAAAGTCAGCCCGCCGGGAAGAAAGCGATCAGCTAAGCGCCAAGCCACCTCCGGGACTACACGAGCCACTCGCTCCAAATCAGGCTTGCTGCTAATGAGTAAGGGCAGGGCGAGATGACGAGGTCGCTGCTTTATCTGGTAGACCTTGGCCACCGCCTGCTCGATAAAGGCATTGCCGCCAATGCCATATACAGTATCTGTGGGAAAGGCTACTACCCCGCCTTCCTTGAGAACCTCGATGGCAAGCTCAACCTGGTTTTCCATTGGCATCTTCGAAAATACTTGACTTCAAGTATACCATAATGATAAGCTTGGGTCGAGGTTTGGGGGTTGTTTTGGAGAGGAAAAGGCGCCCCAGCGGGCAGGAAGCAGTGGTCATCATTGACTTCGGCTCCCAGTATAGCTGGCTTATCGCCAGAAGGGTCCGAGAGTGTCAGGTCTACTGCGAGGTCTTGCCTTTTGACGCCCCCTGGGAAACGGTTTCCCCCTTGAAGCCCAAAGGCTTTATCCTTTCTGGGGGTCCTGGCAGTGTTTACCAACCTGAGGCACCGTTGGCGCCATCTTATGTCTATGAAAGCCAGCTCCCTGTGCTGGGCATCTGCTACGGGATGCAGGTTCTGGCCCATCAGCTTGGGGGTCGAGTGACACCAGCGGCAAAACGTGAGTATGGTCTTGCTATCCTGCACCAGAACTCAGTGGATGTCCCGCTTTTCGCCGGCTTACCCTCATCGATGCCAGTGTGGATGAGCCATGGCGACCAGATCCTGGAGTTGCCCCCGGGCTTTACTATCCTGGCCTCCACTGAGAACTCGCCTATTGCCGTTATGGGCAACGACCGCGGCATCATCGGCTTGCAGTTCCATCCCGAAGTGGTACATACCCCTCAGGGCAAGGCCATCCTGAGAAACTTCCTCTATAATGTCTGCGGATGCCGTGGTACCTGGACAGCAGCTAGCTTCGTTTCTGAGAGCATACGCAATATCAAGCGACAAGTAGGGACGGGCAGGGTTATCTGCGCTCTCTCTGGAGGTGTTGATTCCACCGTAACAGCAACCTTGATTCACCGCGCTGTCGGCGAGCAACTGACTTGTATCTTTGTCAATACAGGGCTATTACGGCGGGAAGAGGTGGAGCGAACCCTTAATGTCTTCCAAAAGAACTTGAAGCTGGGCATAGCCTATGTAGATGCCAGTGACAGATTCCTGGAGCGGCTAAAAGGAGTGGTTGACCCCGAGGAGAAGCGACGCCTTGTGGGCGAGGAGTTTGCCAACGTCTTTGAGGAAAGGGCGGCCAGGATCGGACGAGTCGATTTCTTAGCCCAAGGCACTCTCTACCCCGATGTCATTGAGAGCACCACTGTTGTAAGCAGGGCCTCAGCCAGGATAAAGACCCACCACAACGTCGGCGGGCTGCCCAGCACCATGCGCCTGTCCCTAATCGAGCCTTTGCGCTATCTGTTCAAAGACGAGGTGCGTGAAGTGGGACTGGCTTTGGGCCTGCCTGAGGAAATGGTCTGGCGGCAGCCATTCCCCGGCCCCGGGCTTGCCATTCGCATTATCGGCGAGGTAACCAAAGAGCGTCTGGAGATGCTCCGCGGCGCTGACTGGGTGGTGATGAATGAGATTAAAAAGGCCCAGCTTTATCGCCAGCTCTGGCAGAGTTTCGCCGTGCTCACCCCGATGAGGACTGTGGGCGTTATGGGCGACTTTAGAACCTATGGCCACGTGGTTGCCATTAGGGCCGTGGTCAGCGATGACGCCATGACCGCTGATTGGGCTCGCCTGCCCTATGACCTCTTGGCTCGAATATCCAATCGCATCGTCAATGAGGTCCCGGGAGTGAACCGGGTAGTGTATGATATCTCCTCAAAGCCCCCGGCCACTATAGAATGGGAGTGATACTCTCAAATCATGGGTTATGTTAAGGTGAATGGCAGGGCGTCAAATGCCATAGACTAACCGGCAGGCTAAGACCTGCCGAATATCTATTAGTATGAGGATATTAGTAGTAGGTGGCGGTGGACGGGAGCATACCCTGGTGTGGAAGCTCGCCCAGAGCGAAAAGGTCACCCAGGTTTACGCTGCCCCGGGCAATGCCGGCACGGCTCAGCTGGCCAAAAATCTGGAAATCTCAGCTACAGACATCGATGCCCTGACCAGAGCAGCCAAGGAAAATGACATCGGCCTGGTGGTCGTTGGTCCCGAAGGTCCGCTGGCTGCGGGCATCGTCGATGCTTTAGCAGGAGCTGGCATCCCCACCTTCGGACCCAGCAAAGAGGCAGCCATGATCGAATCGAGCAAGGCCTTCGCCAAGGAGTTAATGCAAAAATATGGCATCCCCTGTGCTAAGAGCGAGAACTTCTCCTCTTTCCCAGAAGCGCGCTCTTACTTAGAGCGCCAGCCTGCCCCCATAGTGGTCAAGGCCGATGGCTTGGCCGCGGGGAAGGGCTCCATAGTGCCCGAGTCCAAGGAGGAGGCGTTACAGGCACTCTCCGACATCATGGAATCGCGCATCTTCGGCGCCTCCGGCGACCAGGTGGTGATCGAGGAACGTCTGGAGGGAAGAGAGGTTAGCCTGTTAGCTTTTACCGATGGCAAGACGGTGGTGCCCATGGTCCCCGCTTGCGATTACAAGAGAATTTTCGACGGCGACCAAGGACCTAACACCGGAGGCATGGGAGGCTATAGTCCGCCGGGCTTTTTTGGCAAAGAGTTGATCGAGGAAACCAAGAAAACCATCCTCGAGCCCACGGTGCAAGCTATGGCTGAGGAAGGAAAGCCGTATAAGGGGGTTCTCTATGGCGGACTCATACTGACCGCTGAGGGCCCAAAAGCCTTAGAGTTCAATGCCCGATTTGGCGACCCGGAGAGCCAAGTAACCTTGCCTTGCCTCAAGACCGCTCTGGCTGATATCTTGCTGGCCGTGGTCAATGGCACCTTAGACCAGATAAAAGTGGAGTGGAGCGATGAGGCCTGCGTCGGAGTGGTCATGGCTTCTCAGGGTTACCCCGGGAGCTATAAAACGGGCTTCCCCATTACTGGCCTGGATCGGTTAGACCCCGAAGTCGTTGTCTTTCATGCTGGGACGGAGCTGCAAGGGGAGCAGACGGTCACTGCCGGAGGCCGGGTGCTCACTGTGGTTGCCACCGGGAGGAGCATCGCCGAGGCTCGGGCCAAGGTCTACTTGAACATTCCGCGCATCCATTTTGAGGGCTGCTATTACCGCAAGGACATCGCTGCCGCCGAAATCGGCCAGAGGGGTTAGCATTTAGCTTCGAAATGGCTGTGCCGTTTACAGCGTTACACGACGTGGTCATCGTTGGCGCAGGTCCCGCTGGCGCAATCTTGGCATATCAGTTAGCCAAAAAGGGCATAGATGTACTGATCGTGGAGAAAGAGAAGTTGCCCAGATATAAGACATGCGCTGGCGCTATCACTGTCAGGGCTGCCAATCTGCTTGATTTTGACATCGGCCCGGTCACTGAGCAACTGATCTATGGAGTGAGAATCACTTATAAGCTCGGCGATGAATGCGTTAAACAATACGATGAGCCCTTACTCCACATGGTAATGCGTGACAAGTTTGACCACTTCCTTGCTCAGAAGGCACGGGAGGCCGGTGCCATAGTCATTGACGGTCAAAGGGTCAACCAGATACAAATGATGGCTGGCCAGGCGATAGTCACCACAGCCGACTACAAATTCCAGACACAGATTGTAGCTGGGGCTGATGGCGCCAATAGCATAGTAGCAAGGTCGCTGGGTTTGATGAGAGGAGCTAATTTTGGCCTCGCGCTGCAAGCCGAGGTCTCCGCCTCCAGCGAGGCAATGGCAAAGTGGGACTCCACTGGTGGCTTGGACTTAGGCTATATGCCCGATGGATATGGCTGGATTTTCCCCAAGAAAGATCACTTGTCTGTCGGCGCACGGGGATCAATCCATCTGGCGAAGGATTTGACGCTTTACTACTGGCGACTGGTGGAATCGCACAACTTGGGCAGCCATAAGGTTGATAGCTTTAAGGGGCACTCGATATCTTTGCGTAAGGCTGGGATGGCTATCCAACGAGATAATGCCCTCTTGCTCGGCGACGCTGCTGGTTTAATCCATGCCCTTAGCAGCGAGGGAATCTACTATGCGATTAGAAGTGCCCAGCTTGCCGCCCCGGTGATAGCCAGAGCTTTAGAAAGCAATGCCACTGAGCTTCAGGATTACCAAAGGGCAGTGGACCGCGAATTAATGCCTGAGTTGCAATTCGGGCAGAGCCTATTAAGATTCTACAGTCGCTCTCCCTGGTTGTATTTCGGTTGGCTTAAAAGGAGCGACCACCTGTGGAGAGCTGCCTGTCGCTGGCTTCGGGGCGAGAACAGCTCCATTAGGCAAGAGTTAGGGCCATATCGACCGTTATTTGACCTGCTAAGCATTAAAGCTCGGGGAGGCGGATAATGCCATTAGTCGGCGTGGCATTGGGCAGCAAGTCCGATGTCCCCCAGATGCAAGAGACCTTGGATACCTTGCAGCAGCTCGGCATTGAATACGAGGTCGAGGTTATCTCTGCCCATCGAACTCCGAAGAAAACGCGGGAATATGGGCTGGGGGCTCGGGGGCGTGGCATCGAGGTCATCATCGCCGCTGCCGGAGGGGCAGCGCATCTCCCTGGGGTTCTCGCCAGTTGGACCACTCTCCCCGTCATCGGCGTCCCTTTAGCCACCGGAGAGCTTAAGGGAGTTGATGCCCTATACTCCATAGTCCAGATGCCGGCTGGGGTCCCGGTTGCCTGTGTTGCCATCGGCGGGGCTAAAAACGCCGCCTTCCTCGCCGCTGAGATTTTGGGGCTAAAGCATGATAAAATCAGGGAAGCCTATGAGAAATACCGCCAGGAGCTGGCGGAGGGGTGAGCAGTGATTGAGCGCTATTCTCGACCTGAGATGAAAAAGGTCTGGTCCGACGAGAGCAAGTTCGGCAAATGGCTCAAAGTGGAGGTCGCCGTCTGTGAAGCGTGGTCTGAGCTGGGCGCCATTCCCGAGGAGGCGATGCCCAAGATTAAGGCGGCGCGCTATAACTTGAAGCGCATGGCTGAAATCCTCAAGATAACCCATCACGACATGACTGCCTTCCTGCGCTCGCTCTCAGAGAGCATAGGCGAGGAGAGCCGCTTCATCCACCTCGGTCTTACCTCCTCCGATGTCATCGATACCGCCCTCGCCTTGCAACTCAGGGATGCAGCCCAAATCCTGTCCCGGGACATCACCGCCCTGATCGCAGTCCTGGAAGAAAAAGCCATCGAATATAAGCACACGATGATGATGGGGCGGACGCATGGCGTCCACGCCGAGCCCATTACCTTTGGCCTCAAGCTGGCTCGCTGGGTTGACGAGATGAGAAGGAATGCATCAAGGCTTGCTGAGGCCGAGAGGATGATCTCGGTGGGCAAGATCTCAGGCAGTGTTGGCACTCATGCTTCGGTCCCCCCTGAGGTCGAGGAAAGGGCCTGCGCCAAGCTCGGGCTCGGGGTTGAATCGGCATCGAGCCAGATCGTGCACCGCGACCGCCACGCCCAGTTCATAGTCACCCTGGCTATCATCGCCAGCTCTCTGGAGAAGTTCGCCACTGAGATTCGGGGGCTGCAACGCACCGAGACCCTTGAGGTTGAGGAGCCCTTTGAGCCCGGGCAGACCGGCTCCTCAGCCATGCCCCATAAGCGCAATCCTGAGCTTTGCGAACGCATCTGTGGACTGGCCAGGCTCATTCGTGGTCATGCCCTGACCGCAATGGAGAACATCACCCTGTGGCACGAGCGAGACATCAGTCAGTCGTCCACAGAGCGCATCATTCTCCCCGATTCCTGCCTCGTC
>CAZMKJ010000032.1:0-13454 GCA_964567075.1 uncultured Dehalococcoidia bacterium | reverse complement strand
TTCACACATAGCCCCCTCTCTTCGCAGCCATCAGATTTGCATTTGCCCCCTGACAAGTGCCTTTTTCGGGTTCTTCATCATGGCTATGGCGCTGGCTATTTACAAGAAGCCGATGATGCTGATCGGGATCGGCATTGTGGCCGCGCTATTTAAGCTGCTGAATTTCGCCATTATCCCCCTGCCCATAGTTGATGGCGCTGTTGTCTATCAGCCGGTAGTGAATCCTGCCCTCGCTGCGTTCACGGCGTCGGTTGTCTTCGCTTTGGTAGCAGCCTTGCTCCTTAACCGGCTGGAGAGCAGTGTCCCCATTCGTGTTGGGGCCGGAGCAGTAGCTGGCTTTCTGGGCATGGTTGCCTTTGTCTATGCTGCTTTTTACCTCACACACACTCACCCGTTAATAGTGGATACGCCATGGCAACTGATTGTCCCGCTTCATGGCCCGGCAACTGCGGCTCTGGGCGCTATCTTCCTCCCCTTGGGGTATTTAGCCGGCATGAAGCTGCGGGAGAGGGCGAGCTCTCTGCTCACAACAAGGCCGCGGTTTTACTACCTAGGGGCAGGCGTCACAGTTTTGTGCTTAGGGATTAGCGCAGCGGCTCTTACGGCCGCGCTCTAATTGAAAAAAGAGGCGATAATGGCGCCGGATATGGCATTGGAGCCCATTGGTATGGTGCATTCCAGTTGAGGGCATGAGGAAATGAAGATGGCTCGGCGCTTAGCTGATTTGATTATTGTTATTAGGGGGGGTGGGGAGGTGGCCAGTGCCATAGCTCATACGCTGGCTCGTTCCCACTTTCGAGTTTGCCTCACCGAGGTGCCCTACCCTCAAGCGGTTAGCCGCGGGGTTGCTTTTTGTGAAGCTATATATGATGGGGAAAAAGAGGTCGAAGGGGTAGTGGCCAAATCGGTTAGCTCCATTGCCGAGGTGTTTAAAGTCTGGGCTGAGGACAATATACCGATCATGGTTGATCCCGAGGCCTCGATAAAGGATTCCCTACATCCTGAAATCCTGATCGATGCCATAATGGCAAAAAGAAATCTGGGGACAAAGCTCAGCGATGCCCCCTTGGTCATCGGGATGGGGCCTGGCTTTCGAGTGGGTAGGGATGTCCATGTAGTAGTGGAAACTAATTCTAGTATAAACTTGGGCAAGGTGATCCTTCGTGGGGAGGCGGAAAGGGATACCGGAATCCCCATACCTATTGCCGGTTTGACCTTTGCCAGAGTGCTTCATGCCCCCCAGGAAGGGCTCTTTTCTTCCCAGAAGAACATCGGGGACGGCATTTCGTCTGGCGAGGTTGTTGCCTTCGTGGGGAAGCAACCGGTTACGGCCGAGGTCGGTGGCATCCTTCGCGGTGTGATAAGGGATGGATTAAAGGTAAAGAAAGGGACTAAGCTGGGTGAGATAGACCCGCTGGGAGCTAAAGAGGTTTGCTATACTATCAGGCCCAAGATGAGGGCGATTGCTGGTGGTGTCTTGGAAGCGATACTGATGCACTGCAATCGGGATTAATGATGGATATTTACCGAGAGATAGCGAAGGCCATAGCTGAGGGTGAGAGCGTAGCACTGGCCACGGTAGTCTTGGCCACAGCTGGCAGCCCCAGAAAAGAAGGGACCAAGATGTTGATAAGAAAGGATGGCAGCACTATGGGCACGGTGGGCGGTGGCGGTGTCGAGGCTCAAGTTCGCCAGGAGGCACTGGAGGTGATAGAGGAAGGCAAGCCAAGGCTGCTGCATTTCGGTTTGGCTGGAGAGGAAGGGGAACAGAGGGGGATGATATGTGGTGGCAGGATGGATGTCTTCATCGAGCCCATTTTGTCCCAGCCCACCTTGTATCTCTTTGGCGCCGGGCATATCTCTCTTCCGGTGGCTGAAATCGGCAAGCTGCTTGGATTCAGGGTGGTGGTGATGGACCAGGATCCCGAGTCCGCTGATCCTGAGAGATTTCCCGAGGCAGATATGATTTTGGTTGAGCAGTGGGAACAGCTATTCCCTAAGCTGAAGATAGATGATTCCAGTTACATCGTAATCCTCACCGGGAACCATGTCACTGACCAAATAGTGCTGGAATGGGCTTTGGGCACCGAGGCAAAATATATAGGGATGATAGGCAGTAAGAATAAAAGGGAAGCCATATTTTCCAACTTGTCAGCTAAAGGGATAGCTAAAGAATCGCTGGATAAAGTCCACTCCCCCATCGGGTTGGAGATCTACGCTGAAACCCCGGAAGAGATAGCGGTCAGTATTATAGCCCAAATCATAAAAATCAGAAGAGCTTCGTAGAGACAATATCCTTGGCCATTGACTTTATTCCTCCCCTTTGCTATAGTTTCTTTCAATAAGATGGAGGAAGGCGATGCAGATGCCGCGGTATAAAACAATGCGCTATGCTTATGGATTTGATGAAGTGGCTCTGGTGCCTGGGGATGTGACTGTTAATCCGGAGCAGACTGATATCAGCTTCGTCATCGGTGATTTGAATTTCTCCATTCCCATCCTGGCCTCGGCTATGGATGGCGTGGTCGATGTCACCTTTGCCATCGCCATGAGCAAGCTGGGTGGGCTTGCCGTTCTCAACCTCGATGGCTTGCAGACTCGCTATCAAGATCCTGCCGCCATCTTGGCTGAGATTGCTGAGGCGCCGGATAGTGAGATCACCGCGTTGCTGCAAAGGGTCTATTCAGAACCGATAAAAGATAATCTTGTCGGGGAAAGGATAGCGGCGATAAAGAAGGGTGGTGCTACTTGTGCTGCCTCGGCGACGCCGGCCAATACCAAGCGACTGGCGCCGATCACGGCTGAGGCTGGGATTGATATCTTTGTCGTTCAATCCACGGTGACCACCGCCCGGCACCTATCGAAAAGCTATCGCGGGCTCACCTTCTCCGAGCTCTGCCAACAGATTCCAGTTCCTATTCTGGTGGGTAATTGTGTCACCTACAGCGCTGCTCGGGAGTTGATGGAGACTGGCATCGCTGGCATCTTCGTTGGCGTGGGGCCTGGAGCGGCATGCACTACCAGGGAGGTCTTAGGGGTCGGCATTCCCCAGGTGACAGCGACCATGGATTGCGCCGCTGCCCGAGATGATTACCTTCGAGAGACGGGCAGGTATGTTCCCATAATCACCGACGGTGGTATGCGCAACGGCGGAGACCTGTGCAAGGCGTTCGCCTCAGGTGCCGATGCCGTGATGGTGGGCTCGATTTTGGCTCAAGCCGAGGAGGCACCAGGGAGGGGTTACCACTGGGGGATGTCAACTCCTCACCAGGCACTGCCCCGGGGCACCAGGGTGGAAGTTGGCGTTCGAGGTACCCTGGAGCAAATCCTCTTCGGTCCGACCGCACTCACTGATGGCACCCAGAACCTGGTCGGTGCTCTGCGCACTGCTATGGGGGTCTGCGGTGTGCGCACCATCAAGGAGATGCACCGGGTTGAGATGGTGATCGCCCCCTCGATAAAGACTGAGGGCAAGCAACTGCAGCTAATTCAGAGTCAGCGGTAGAAATCCTCTATAATCGCCACTCTATCATGCCCACTGAGGTCTGGCACTATCCTCATCGCTGCCTCAGGGAAAACCCCTCTGGCCAAACTGGCGACCGCCACCCCTTGATTGTAGCCGATCTCTATTAGAATAGCGCCATCCGGGCTGATTTTGCCCACCGCCTGAAACAGAAGCTTTCTTATCCACTCGAGTCCATCTTCACCGCCGGCTAAGCCAATCATAGGCTCGAAGAGTCTGCTTTCAGCGCTCAGTTCAGCTATCTCCGAGTCCCTGACATAGGGCAAATTGGCCACCACGAGATGCACGGGCTCGGGAATGGGGTCTAACAGGTCGCCTCGAAGCAGCTGGACTTGGTCAGTCACGCCATGCCTTTGACAGTTTATGGCCGCGACTTCGAGGGCTGGAGCTGAGATATCGGTGGCATAGACCTTGGCCTGGGTTAGATTCGACGCCAAAGCGATGGCAATGGCGCCGCAACCGGTGCCAATGTCGGCGATGATGCAGGGTCGGGGGAAGCGGCTGTTGGCCAACTCCAGGGCCTGCTCTACCAATAGCTCGGTTTCCGGGCGGGGGATGACAACCCTGGGATCGAGGTAGAATTCGATGCCGAAGAATTCCTTGTGTTCCGTGATATAGGCGATGGGCTCGTGGTGAATGCGGCGCTGGATCAAGCTATTCAGGGTTTGGATTTGTTCCGGGGCTACTTCAAGGTTTAAGTTGACATAAAATTGAGTCTTGTCCCATTGCCAAAGGTGCCTGAGCAGCAGTTCTGCTTCTGGGCGAGCATCTTCGATGCCATGATAGGACAGGGTTTGCGTTACTTGGCGCAGCAGCTCGCTTAGGGTTACCCCACCTTTTCCTCCAACAACTTCGCCTGCTCGGCAGTGGCAATGGCATCAATGAGCTCGTTCAGCTCTCCTTGGAGGACGGCATCGAGGTTATAGAGGGTCAAGTTGATGCGGTGGTCAGAAACTCGCCCCTGAGGGAAGTTATAGGTCCGGATCTTCTCTGAGCGTTCCCCCGTTCCTACTTGGGCGCGGCGGGCTTGGGTCACCTCCTGATATTGTCGCTCTCGTTCTCGGTCGAGGAGGCGGGCACGAAGCACGGCCATGGCTTTCGTCTTGTTCCTCAGTTGCGAGCGTTCATCCTGACAGGAGGCTACTATTCCTGTGGGAGTGTGGGTGATTCGGACAGCAGTGGCCACCTTGTTCACATGCTGCCCCCCAGCGCCCTGGCTGCGGAAGGTATCTATCCTCAGGTCGTCAGGGTCGATATCGACCTCAATCTCCTCTGCCTTCGGCAGGACAGCTACTGTAGCTGTTGAGGTATGGATGCGGCCTCCGGCCTCGGTGACGGGGACACGCTGCACCCGATGCACCCCCCGCTCATACTTCAGCCTGCTATAAGCTCCTTTGCCCTTGATCTCGAAGATGATCTCTTTAAACCCTCCGATGCCAGTTTCGTTGCTGGAGATAACATCCACATCCCAGCCCTCGGTTTGAGCATAATGGGCATACATGCGGAAGAGGTCAGCGGCAAAGAGTGCCGCCTCCTCGCCCCCAGCCCCGGCTCGAATCTCCACGATGACATCCTTATTATCAGCCGGGTCCTTAGGCAGGAGGGAGAACTTAATCTCCTGAAGCAGGCGGTCGCGCCGACCCCTTAGCTGCTCCAGCTCCTCCCTGACCAGGGAGGCCATCTCCTCGTCATCGAGCATCGGTTTGGTCTCCTCGATGCTTTTCACAACGGCTTCATACTCCTTGTATTTAGCCACTATGTCCTCGATGGAAGCCCGCTCCCGAGCCAGTGCCTGAAGACGCTCGTAGTCCAAAGCCACCTCAGGCTGGGACATGAGGTCGTCTAATTCCTGATGACGCTTTGCTATCGATTCCAGTTTTTCCAGCATGGCTATTATTTGATATTACACCTGGGACATTGCTTTTTCAATCTCGCCGCCTCCCTTTTAGGGACTTTGTGGCGTCCTCAAAGCTCATTTGCCTCTGCTCCCCGCTCACCATGTCCCGCAAGGTTACCTTCCCTTCTCCTAACTCCTCCTCGCCGATGATGATGGCATAGCTCATGCCCAAGGCATTGGCTTGCCTCAGCTGTGCCTTTAGGCTGCGGCCGCTCGAGGCCAGAATAGCTCCGATCCCCTCTCTGCGCAGCCGAGAGCCATATTCTATTGCCTTGTCCTTGGCCTCCTCTCCCAGATAGGAGATGAACACATCGGGCTGTGGCGGGACGGGGACCGCGATGTTTTGCCTCTTCAGATTGAGCAGGATGCGCTCCATCCCGGCAGCGAAGCCGACCGCCGGCGTGGGCTTGCCTCCGAGCTGCTCAATGAGGTCATCATAGCGGCCACCACCGCCCAAGGTGCTCTGGGCCGCTTCTTCTCCCTGGGGCTGAATCTCAAATACGGTGCGTGTATAGTAGTCTAAGCCGCGCACCAGACGATGATCCACCTCAAAGGGCAAATCAAGTAGCGCTAAGTATTTCTTCATCGACTCGAAGTGATTTTGGCACTGGGGACAAAGGTGATCAATGCTCCGTGGTGCTGATTCCTTGATGCCGACGCAGGACTCCTTCTTGCAGTCCAAAAGCCGGAGCGGATTCTGCACCAGTCTCCGCCGGCAATCGGGGCATAAGTGCTCGATGTGTTCAGCGTAATAGCCCTTAAGGCTTTCCAGGTAGCTTGGTCTGCAGGAGCTACATCCGATGCTGTTGAGCTTTAGCCAAAGCCCGCGCAGCCCGAGGCTGTGGTAAAATTGCCAAGCCATGTCGATGATCTCGGCATCCAGTGCCGGGTCGCCATCGCCAATAGCCTCGAAGCCGAATTGCTGGTGCTGCCGATAGCGCCCTGCCTGGGGCCGCTCATAGCGAAAGATGGGGGCGATATAATAGAGCCTCACCGGCTGCGGCAGGTTATGCATGCCATGCTCGATATAGGCGCGACACACCGGAGCCGTGCCCTCCGGGCGCAAGGTCATCATCGCTCCACTCCGGTCAGGGAAGGAGTACATCTCCTTGGCCACGATGTCCGTCTCCTCACCGATACTGCGGACAAAAAGGCGGGTATCTTCAAAAACGGGGGTCTCGATGCGCTGGTAGCCATGGAGCTGGCAGATAGCCTGCGCTCGCTGCTCAACATATCTCCAGTATCCCTGTTCCCGAGGCAGGATGTCTGAGGTGCCCCGCGGCGCTCGATAGAAAAATCCGCTCCTCTTCACTTGACTTAGCATATCGTATCTGGAATGGTTTGTAAAGAAGCTGAGGATTTGCCTTGGAGCTGTTTTCTGCGCTATACTTTAATTCTGAAAGTCATGGAGATGAAAGAGCTTATAGCAAAGGGCGGGGAGTATCTGCCCGCGGAGAAATTGGCTCGGGTAGCAGAGGCGTATCAGTTCGCCCTGGATTCATACCAGGGTGAGGTTGAAGAGCTGCAGCATGCCCTCGGTGCCGCTATGATCTTGACTCAGCTTCAACTCGATGCTGACTGTCTTGCCGCTGCCCTGCTTCACAAGCTGCCCGAGGACTGCGGGGTATCTTTGGAGCAGATCGAGGCCATATCGGGGGCTAAAGTGAGCGGGCTGGTTGATAATGTAACCAAGCTGGGCAAGCTCTCATGGCAAGCCCCCAGCGAATCGCAAGCGGAGAGCCTGCGCAGAATGTTCTTAGCCATGGCTCAAGACCTGCGGGTGGTGTTCATCAAGCTTGCTGATAGGCTTGATGAGATGAGGACGCTAAAGAGTGTGAGTTCGCGCAAGCGGCAAGCCTTGGCTCAGGAGACGATGGAGGTTTATGCCCCCTTAGCCCATCGCTTGGGCATCTGGCAGCTGAAATGGGAGCTCGAGGACTTATCCTTCCGCTATCTTCAGCCGAAAAGATATCGCCAAATCGCGCATCTCATCGCCGCCCGCAGAACGGACAGAGAGAGGTATATCGCCCAAGTCACCCATATTCTTAAGCAGGAACTGCAAAAGGCGGCCATTGATGCCGAGATCACAGGCCGGCCAAAGAACATCTATAGCATACACACTAAAATGGAGGAATATACGGCACAGGGCAAGGAGTTTAGCGACATTCAGGACCTTCTGGCTGTTCGCGTCCTGGTCGATGAGGTTCAGGATTGCTATAGCGCCCTCGGCGTCATCCATAGCCTGTGGCATCCCCTGCCCGGGCGGTTTGATGACTACATCGCTAACCCCAAGGGGGACACGTATCAGTCGCTGCATACTACGGTGATGGCCCTCGAGGCCAGGCCCCTGGAGATTCAGATTCGAACCTACGATATGCACCGCATTGCCGAATACGGCGTTGCTGCCCATTGGCGCTATAAAGAGGGGGCGAAAAGGGATATGCACTTTGAGCAGAAGATGACCTGGCTCAGGCAGCTGATGGAATGGCAGCGGGAGCTTAGCGGCACTGCCTTCGTTGAGTCGGTCAAGACCGATATCTTTCACGACCAGGTCTATGTCTTTACCCCCAAGGGTGAGATAAAAGAGCTTCCCCGAGGCGCAACCCCGCTCGACTTCGCCTATCGCATCCATACCGACCTGGGACATCGCTGCGTTGGCGCTAAGGTAAACGGGAGGCTCGTCTCCTTGGATCATCAACTGCAAAACGGCGATGCCGTTGAGATTCTCTGTGCCAAAACCGAGCGCGCTCCCAGCCTCGATTGGCTCAACCCCGATCTGGGCTATGTCAAGACCCGCCACGCTCAGGAGAAGATCAGGCAGTGGTTTCGTAAGCAGGAGCGGGTGGAGAATATCAAGCGAGGTCAGGAGCTTTTGGATAAGGAGTTGAGACGCCTCGGCCTCAGCTCATGGGAACAGGAGCGAATCGCTGCTCTCTTTGGCTATGACGAGGGGAACGATTTTCTGGCCGCCATTGGCTGCGGCGATGTCAACATCCATCAACTCAGGTCTAAGCTGACTGCTCACGAGGAGCGCCCTCAGCCTGCGGTCACGGCGCCAAGGCGACCAAGGCTCTCGTCAGCGATCCAAGTGCTCGGGGTCGGTGATTTGCTGACTCGCCTGGCCCCATGCTGCAATCCTGTTCCCGGCGACGACATCATCGGCTTTATCACCAGGACGAGGGGGGTTACTATTCATCGTAAGGATTGCCCCAATATTGTTCATGAAGATGAGAGGGAGAGACTGGTTCCCGTTAGCTGGGGCGCTGTCGACCACTCTTACCCAGTGCCGATTCAAGTTGAAGCCTGGGACCGGGTGGGGCTGTTAAAGGACATCAGCACTGTTGTCTCTGGGGAAAGGGTAAATATAACTGCCATAAGCAGCGCCGAGCATAGCGATGGCATAACCTCCATTTCCCTCACTTTGGAGATTACGGGCATTGGGCAGTTGAGCCGACTGTTTTCCAAGCTGGAGGGGATTCGTGGCGTCATCGGTGTCACCCGGGGTGGTGGTGATGAAGCAGGAAAGATTTGACCAGCAGCTCAAGGCACTGCCGAGGAAGCCCGGAGTCTATCTGTTGAAAGACAACGCCGGGGGCGTTCTTTATGTGGGCAAGGGCTCGAGCCTGAGGGAGCGGGTCAGGTCTTATTTCGGCACCCCTTATGCGCTCACGCCGAAGCTGCAGAGGATGGTGGCTAAGGTGGAGGAAGTCGATTTCATCGTCACCGATTCGGAACAGGAGGCTATCATCCTTGAGTGTAACCTGATCAAGAAGCATCGCCCCCGCTACAATGTGCGGCTCAAGGATGATAAAAGCTATCCCTATCTCAAGATCAATGTAAGCGAAGATTGGCCCCGAATTTATATCACCAGGCGCTTCCAGGATGACGGCGCCCGCTATTTTGGTCCCTTTGCCAGCGCCAGCTCGCTGCGCAAGACCTTGGATTTGGTCAAGAAGCTGTTCCCCTATCGCTCCTGTAACAGGAATATCACCGGCACCGATGCCCGGCCTTGCCTCGAGTATCATATCCATCGCTGCCTCGGCCCATGCATTGGAGCTGTGACCAGAGAGGAGTATCAGGAGGTGGTGAAGCAGGTCATCCTGTTTCTTGAAGGACGACAGGAACAGGTGGTTCGGGAGCTGCGCCAGAAAATGGGGCATGCTGCTCAAGAGCTTCGCTTTGAAAAGGCGGCTTTTCTCCGCGACCAGTTTCAGGCAGTGGAGAGGGTGATGCAATCGCAGAAGATGGTTTCCACTGCCGCCGGCGATGAGGATGTGATCGCCTTTGCCCGGGACGGGGACCAGGCTTGTGTTCAGGTGTTCTTCGTCCGTGGTGGCAAGGTCATTGGGCGGGAGCATTTCATCCTGGAGGGGACTCAGGATGAGGAACCGAGTCAGGTCATGAACAGCTTCCTGCAGCAGTTCTACGGCTCCGCCCCCTACGTGCCGCCTCAGATACTGCTCCAGACCGAGCCTGATGAACTGCCTCTCATCGAGACCTGGCTGGAGGATAGAAAGGGCTCTAAGGTCAGGCTTCATGTGCCGCAGCGGGGGGAGAAGAAAAAGCTTGTTGATATGGTGCAGCAGAATGCAGGTCAAATTCTGGAGCAGCTTAAGGTGCAGTGGCTCACCGATAGCGGCAAGACCTCTGCCGCTCTGGAGGAGATACAAGAGCAACTCAATTTGCCCCGCTTGCCGGAGCGGATCGAGTGCTATGATATATCGGATATCCGGGGCACAGCGGCGGTGGGGAGCATGGTGGTCTTCGAGAACGGGCGCCCTAAATCCTCAGCTTACCGTCGCTTTAAGATCAAGGCGGTTAGTCAGATCGATGACTATGCCATGATCCGGGAGGTGCTGAGTCGGCGCTTTAGGCGGGCTGGGGTGTTCGGTGATGAAAGGGTCTCCTGGGGCGTAATCCCCGATTTAGTTCTCATCGACGGCGGCCGGGGGCATCTCAACTCTGCCACAGAGGTACTTGAGGAGCTTGAGATCGATTTCGTCCCCATAGCCAGCATTGCCAAGGAAAACGAAGAGGTCTTCGTGCCTGAGGTGGCGGAGTCGATAATCCTGCCCCGCAACTCCCAGGCGCTTTATCTGTTGCAGCGAATTCGAGACGAAGCTCACCGCTTCGCCCTGGCCTATCATCAGCGGGTGCGCAAAAGGCAAGCCCTGACCTCTGGGCTGGACGCCGTTCCTGGCGTCGGCCCCAAGCGCAGGCGGGCGCTGCTGAAGAAG
The DNA here is from genome assembly GCA_964567075.1 of uncultured Dehalococcoidia bacterium. Taxonomy (GTDB): domain Bacteria; phylum Chloroflexota; class Dehalococcoidia; order SZUA-161; family JAUWZY01; genus JAUWZY01. Next base: position 2,797 of record CAZMKJ010000032.1, on the reverse strand, counting down.
TTCCGCTCGGTTCAAGGGATTAAAGATGCCTCCATTGATGAGCTGGCGTCTGTCCCCGGCATGACCAGAAAGCTGGCCCAGAAGGTGAAGGAGTATTTATAAGCTGGCCTAAAATAAATAAAGGAGGTCGAGATGTTATTCGTAACGCTGTTGTCGCCGAAGGGAAAAGGGGCTGAAGCTGTTGCCTATCTCAAGAAGCTTAAGCCCCCGCGGGGCATCACCATCAATGCGGTCTATTTCACCTTTGGCTGCTATGATGGCATGATCGTCTTTGATGCCCCCGATGTAAAGACCGCCATGAACTTCGTCATGGAAACGGCGTTCGCCACCGATTACACCGTTGAGACCCTAACAGCCATCCCGGCGAAGGAACTTTGAGGGCAGCCCTCGGTTTGAGCTTGGCGTTGCCAGAGGGACTGGAAGGGGCAGGTATGCTCAATGACCTGGCTGCCGGCCCAAGCCCACTCTGAGGCGATATCACCATCCCACAGGGCGTTGACTTCTATTACGAGGGAGGACATCGATGGAGAAAATAAAGTTCGCCAGGACTGGATTGACTGTGTCGAAGCTGGGCTTCGGCAGTATTCCCATCCAGCGTCTTTCGGATGACGACGAGGCAATCGCAGTGATTAGGCGGTGCCTCGATTCGGGCATTAACTTTATCGATTCCGCCAACGCTTATAGCACCAGCGAGGGGCGCATTGGCAAGGCCATTCGCGGTCGTCGCCAAGGTCTCGTCCTGGCGACAAAGTCCGGTGCCCGAACAGCCGACCTTCTTCAGGAGCAGCTTGAGCTCAGCCTGAAACAGTTTGGGGTCGATACCATCGACCTCTACCAGTTTCACAATATTAGCGAATTCGATTTCTTAGCGCAGGTTCTGGATCCTAAAGGGCTTATGCTTGTGCTCGAGGAGGCCAAGAGAGCCGGGAAGATCAGGCACATAGGTTTTTCCTCCCATAACCTGGACGTAGCCAAAGAGGCGGTGAAGTCAGAGCGGTTCGAAACCATCATGTTTCCTTTCAACTTCATCGTTCCCGAGCCTGTGGAAGAGTTGCTTCCCCTCTGCCGGGAACACGGTGTCGACTTTATCGCTATGAAGCCATTAGAGGGCGGCATGTTGGACAATGTTGCCATCGCACTTAAGTATCTGTTGCAGTTTCCTGATATAGCCGTGATGGTTGGCATAGAGCGGGTGCATGAGATAGATGAGATCGTTCAGGTGCTCGAAGGGCCATTGCAGATGACTGAGGAGGAGAAGCGTGAGATGCAGCGGCTAAAAGATGAACTGGGCACCAAGTTTTGTCGCCGCTGCGACTACTGCCAACCATGTCCCGAAGAGATACAGATATCCTGGGTGATGCAAACTCCCAGCTTGATGAACCGCCTGCCTCGGGAACGGTTCGTCACCGGCCGGATCGGGGGCAGATTGGAGAAGGCATTGGATTGCACCCAATGCGGAGAGTGCGAGGAAAAGTGTCCTTATCATCTGCCGATTAGGGATATGATTGAGGAATATACCAGCATATATAAAGAGGAACTGAGGAAATATCAAGCAGAACGCGCCCTCAGCGAATAGGGCCATTGTTCAAATCACCCCAGATAGCTTGTCAGCGTCATGGCATTGCGCACGGCAAACCCCTCGGCGTCGTTGTTGAAGTAGATATAGACTGCTTTTAGTCCCTGGCTCAAGTCAGCGATTTTCTCAGCCCAGTCCTTAAGCTCCTCATCGGAATAGCAGCTTGAATATAAGCCGGCGCTGCCATGGAAGCGAATATAGGCGAAATCCGCTGTGGCCACCAGCGGGGTGGTGAGGTCGGGCATGTCGAAAACGCAGAAGCCAACATTGTGCTCTGTCAAGATTTGGAATACCTTCTCATCGAGCCAGGACTCGTTTCTGAACTCGATGACATGCTTGAGCTCTTTGGGCAGCAGGGAAAGGAAGCTGGCTAATAGCTCGTCGTTTCGCTTCATATTGGGCGGGAGCTGGTACAGCAGCGGCCCCAGCTTTTCCTGCAGCACTTTGGCTCGGGAAAGGAAGGTATTTAGCGGCTCCTCGGCATTCCTCAGCCTCTTTATATGGGTGATGAATCGGCTGACCTTCACCGCAAAGGCAAAGTCTTCCGGTGAGGAGTCACGCCAGTTGGCGAAGGCATTCTCTGAAGGCAGGCGGTAGAAGCTATTATTGAGCTCAACGGTGGGGAAATGCCTGGCATAGAACTCAAGCCACTTTGGTTTGGCTAAATCATTGGGGTAGAACCTTCCCCGCCACCAGTCGTAATGCCAGCCGCTGGTTCCGATAAAGAGCTTCGACCTCATCTTTCGCCTCATTCAGCCTGTAACCAAGATTGCCAAGATGGTTTTCATCAATTATAATAGGCTTGGCGGGCATTTTCTATCAACTAAGCTTGACAAAGTAGTGAAAAGGTGATAAAAATAGTCTGGCACAGGAACAGGCATGGCAGGAGTGCTCTGCAAGCAAGAGAACAGGCTAGTGAGGCATCATTAAGCTGAAGTTTTAAATCTTGCCGCAGGGCTTTTTGTTTGCAGACAAAAATAAGGAGGAAATAGATGGCGAAGTATGATGGCATAATCATCGGTGCCGGGCCCAATGGGCTCACAGCAGGGGCTTACTTAGCCAAGGCGGGGCTGAAGATACTGCTGCTGGAGAAGAGGTTTGAGTTGGGGGGTGGGCTTTGCACTGAAGTGGTAACCATCCCCGGTTTTTTACATAACACACACGCGGTATATCACATGATGGTGGATTATGGCCCGCCGATGAAGGACCTCAGGCTGGAGG